>NZ_CP011770.1:2527500-2866268 GCF_001028705.1 Croceicoccus naphthovorans
CCCGTTGGCCTGGACCGCGACTTCGGCGGCGGCGACCGGGCTGGCGGCCATCGTCACGGCGGCGGCGGCAATTGCCGGTATCGTCAATAATTCGCGCATAATGCTTTCTCCTCACACCCGTTTGGGCTCAACGGAGGGGAAATGCCGCTTGTTCCCTGAACGCGTGCTTGCGCGCGCGTTGCCGTCCGTTCCATTTTCCAGCCGCGATTTCGCAAGGCGCCGGAAGAAGGCTTTCATCCGCCTCGAAATCGCTCTAGGCGGCGCGCATGGCACAAGCTCCGATCCTTTCGTGGGAAGGCCTCGGCCTGCAACAAGGCGGCGGCTGGCTCTTCACTGATCTCGACCTGCACATTGCCCCGCGCGATCGGCTGGCGCTGATCGGGCGCAATGGCGCGGGCAAGACGACGCTGCTGAAACTCGTCGCCGACCAGATCGAGGCGGACAAGGGCAAGCGGTCCATCCAGCCGGGGACCAAGGTCGTCGTGCTGGAGCAGGAGCCCGACGTCGCCGCGCACGCGACGCTGATGGACTATGCGCTGTCGGGCGACGATGCGCCGCAGCCGTACGAGGTCGAGGCCATTGCCGATCAGCTCGGCATCGATATGACACGTGACGCGAAGAGCGCGTCGGGCGGCGAACGACGCCGCGCGGCCATCGCCCGCGCATTGGCGATGGATCCCGACTTGTTGCTGCTGGACGAGCCGACCAACCATCTCGACCTTGCCGCGATCGACTGGCTGGAAGACTGGCTGGGCCGCTATACCGGCGCGTTCATCGTGATCAGCCACGACCGTACGTTCCTGACCCGGCTGACCAAGGCAACGCTGTGGCTGGACCGTGGATCGCTGCGCCGCAAGGAAGTCGGCTTCGGCGGGTACGAGGCATGGGAAGAACAGGTCTATGCCGAGGAAGCCCGCGCCGCCGAAAAGCTGGACGCGAAGCTGAAGCTGGAGGCGCACTGGCTGCAACGCGGTGTCACTGCGCGGCGCAAGCGCAATCAGGGCCGGCTGGAAAAGCTCTACGACATGCGTGCGCAGCGGGCGGCGATGCTTTCTCCGCAGGGCGCCGCAAAGCTGAAAGTCGTAGCCGACGACACTAAAACCAAGGCGGTCATCACCGCCGAGCATGTGTCGAAGTCGTTCGGGGATCGCGCGATCATCCGCGATTTCAACCTGCGCATTCAAAGGCAGGACCGGATCGGCATCGTCGGCGCCAACGGCGCGGGCAAGACGACGCTTTTGAAGATGCTGACCGGCGAACTCGAGCCAGACAGCGGCAGCGTGCAACTGGCCAAGACGCTGAGCGGCGTGATGATCGACCAGCAGCGCAGCCTGCTCAGCGACGAAAAGCGGATGCGCGATATTCTGGCCGAGGGCGGCGACTGGGTCGACGTGCGGGGTCAGCGCAAGCATGTGCAGGCCTACCTGAAAGACTTCCTTTTCGACCCTTCGCTCGTCGATGCGCGGGTCGGAACGCTGTCGGGCGGCGAACGGTCTCGGCTGCTGCTCGCCCGCGAATTCGCGCGGACGTCGAACCTGCTGGTACTGGACGAGCCGACCAACGACCTCGACCTCGAAACGCTGGACATGCTGCAAGAGGTTATCGCCGACTACGACGGCACCGTGCTGATCGTCAGCCACGACCGCGACTTTCTCGACCGCACGGTGACGATCACGCTCGGCCTCGACGGCAGCGGCACGGTCGATGTCATCGCGGGCGGCTATGCCGATTGGGAAGCGAAGCGCAAGAAGCCTGCTCCGGCGAAAGAAGCGAAAAAGGCGTCTGCGGGTGGGTCATCTTCGGCGCCCCCTCTTCCGCCGCAGAAAAAGACCAAGCTGTCCTACAAGGACCAGCGCGATTTCGACCTGCTGCCGGGCCGGATCGAGGAACTGGAAGCCGCTATCCTCGCTGACGAGGAAGCGATGGCCGATCCCGACCTCTACGCCAGCGACCCGGCCAAATTCGCAAAGCTGACCAAGGCGCTGGAAGACAAACGCGCAGAAAAGGACGCGGCGGAAGAACGCTGGCTGGCGCTGGCCGAGGAAGTCGAGACGCTGGAGGGCTGAGGGCTTAGCGCCCCAGCCGCGCTTTCTCGCGCGCGATCCAGTCGCCGATCCGCTCGCTGAGCAGGTTCAACGGCATGATCCCCTCGCGAAGGATCTCGTGGAAACGGCGCAGTTCGAACCCCTCGCCCAGTTCCCGTTCGGCCCGCGCGCGCAAGTCGACCCAGACGTTCTGCCCGATCTTGTAGCTGCACGCCTGCCCCGGCGTGACGCAGTAACGCTCGATCTCGCTCTGCGAACGACGCGGGGTAAAACCGACATTGTCGATGAAATACTGTGTCGCCTTCTCGCGGCTCCACCTCTTGGCGTGAATGCCGGTATCGACCACCAGCCGCGCAGCGCGGAACAGCCAGCTTTGCAGCGCGCCTGCCTCTTCCAGCCCCTGATAACCGTTCAGTTCCTCGGCCACCATTTCGGCATAGAGCGCCCAGCCCTCCGAATGCGCCGAGATGAAGTTGCGCTTGAGCAAAAGCGGCAGGCCCTCGTCCTGCTGAATCAGGCTGAGATGCAGGTGATGCCCCGGCACGCCCTCGTGATAGGTCAGCGAAGGCAGCGTGTATTTCGGCCAGTCGGCGGTGTCCTTCAGGTTGATCCAGTAAATCGCCGGGCGCGACCCATCGAGCGAGGCGCGATAGTAATAGCCATTGGGCGCGCCGTCCTGAATCTCCACCGGCACGCGGCGCACCTCCATCGGCTGTGCAGGCAGGGTCGCAAAGGCATCGCCCAGCTTCGCCTGCATCGCGGCATTGCCCGCAACCAGCGATTCGATCAGCGCGGCGCGTCCCTCATCGGTGTTGGCGTAAAGCTGATCCTTGCGCGCGTTCAACTGCGCCAGCTTCGCCCCGATGGTGGCCCCGGTCAGCCCTTCGACTGCAAGCATCGGCTCCAGCCGCGCCGACAGTTCGGCGACCTGCCTCAGACCGATCTCGTGGATTTCGTCCGCGCTCATGTCGGTGGTCGTGTAGTACTTTAGCGCCTCGGCGTAGATCTCGTCACCACGCGGCACCCGCCACAACCCGTCGCCGGGGCGGGTCTTGGCCCGAACCTTTTGCACCATGGAAAGATAGCGGCTGAGCGCGGGGTAAACATCCTCGTCCACGATCCGTGCGGCCCGCGTACGCCAGTCACCCGCGATGCCGGCCTTTTCGGTCCGGTCGGTCAGGTTTGCGACCATCGGGCTGTCTGCGGGCGCGGGTTCGAGCTGGGTGCGAAGCTGATCCTCCACGATGGCCAGCGACCAGTCCGGTGCGGCATAGCCACGTGCAGCTTCCTCGCGCTGCAAAGCGGCTTCATCGTCCAAAGCGAATGGAAACGCGGCGAGGCGGGAAAGATAAGCCTCGGCATCATCGGCGCTGGCAACCGGATGCTGCGCGCCGAGGAAGTCGGGGACCGAGAAATAGGCGCCCTTGCGCTGCGTGATCCGATAAGGTGCGCCGACCGAGCCGATATCGAACCGCGCGGGGACCAGCCGCTTGGCCACCATATCGGTCGCAATGCGCAGGCGAACCGCCGCCAATTCGCTGAGCCCCGCCGGATCGAAAGCCTGCAGCGCCGCGAGCGCCTTGCGATTGTGCGCCAAATGCGCGGCCTCTCCCGCCGCGCCATAGTCATCCAGCCGCATCCGCATCGCCGCCAGCGCCCCGGTATCTAGGCCTAGCCCGGTCATCGATTCCGGCGCAAGCATCAGATCACCGCGCACGATCGTATCCATGACGCGATAGAGCGCCGCGTCCGCATCCGATTGCGCAAAGGCCAGCGATGGCGAGAGGGCAATGGCCACCGCGGAAGTACCGCTGGTGGCGAGGAAGTGACGACGGCTGGCGAGCATTGTGGGGCCTTGCTGCAAATTAGTTTCTTTGGAAACCGCCTTGCATGACAGATGAGTGCAGCGCAAGCCCGATATCCGCCCCTCACCCCGCACCCTTCACCGTATTAAATCCGGTAATAATCCGCCACGCGATCCAGCGCGAGACCCAGCACCAGCTTGCCGCTACGCGCGGGCCAGGCCAGCGCCTTTTCCGCGTCCGGCAAGCTCTCACCATTGCAGGCGACCCGCCACAAGACATCGGAAAGGCCAGGACCGGCACGGTCCACCGCTTCATGGAAACGCCGCTTGGCCGCCAGTTGCCGTTCCGACGGGGTCAGGTCGCGATCCGATGCGCTGCCCTTCACACGAACGACATCCCAGCGCATGGTGATCGACGGCGAAAGCTGCGCCCGTTCCCAATCCGCGCGCAACCGTTCGCCCGCATCGAATTGCCGTTCCGAAAGGTGCCCGCGCGAATGGAGCCAGGCCAGCGGCGATTCGCGCAAGTTCACGGTGACGCTGCGCCCACGCTTTGGCGCGCCTCCCGCGTATTTGTCGGACGTACGGCGCGGACCCTCGCTGGTCAGTTCGCGGGTGACATAGTGCGCGCCTTCGGGGTTGGACATAGGCTGTGCTCCCTCTGGATAAGATGAATGCCCACCTTGCCCTTGGTTCCATCCTGTAGGAAAATAACACCAGATAGGTTATTCGAATTTTTCGGAGCGCTCCCTTGATCAATCGTATCCGCGCCATCCGCAAGGACAAGGGCCTGACACTGGCCGACCTCGCTGCTGCATGCAGCCCTCCGACCACCGCGCAGACGATCGGGCGGCTGGAAACCGGGATGCGGACGCTGTCGATAGACTGGCTGAACCGGATCGCGATTGCTCTTGGGGTAGAACCAGAGGATTTGCTGACCAGCGAAGCCAAGGCAAAACCTATGGTCGTGGCGAAGCTCGGACCGGACGGGCCAGAGGCACTGAGCAAGCCGCGCGAGGCGGTTCCGCCCGATGTCTTGTTGGGTGAGCCGGTATTGGGCGTTCTGGAAATCGAAACCGCGCAGGGCGAATACCGCAATGGCGACCGCATCTGGCTGCGCGAAATCGCAGCGGATCAGACCCAGCTGGCGATCAATCGCGACGTGCTCGTCCCCCGCCCGGGCGGGCGGTTCGCATTCGGGCGACTGATCGACCGCAGCGACGAATTCGTCGCGATCCTGCCGACCGGTGCGGGTCAGCGTCAGCTGGTCGTGCGCGACCCGGCGTGGGTCGCGACGGCCGTCATGCTGGTGCGGATGCTCTAGACCTTTTCAGCCTCGACCATCTTGCGCAGCACCGCGATGCGCTGGCGCTTGTCTTCGTGGTTACGCTCCGGATGGTCGCGCATTTCGGCCAGCAGGTTCTTCAACTCTGCTTCGTAGCGATTGTCATGTGCCATGTCGGCCTCCTCTCTTGAGAGACCAAGCATAGCACATTCCGCGCGCAATTCCGAAACCGCCCGACGCGCGGGCGGCTCGGCTCAGACCTCGCCGCGGGCGACCTTTTCCTGCTTGTCGGCAACCGACTCGCTGGGCACGAAACTGTCCGAATTGACACGCAGCCAGATCAGGATCGGCGCGGCCATGTAGATCGACGAATAGGTACCGACGAAGATACCAAACGCGATGGCAGCGGCGAACCCGAAGGTCGTGGCCGGACCGATGAACATCAGCGCAACCAGCACCATCAGGGTCGTCAACGACGTCATGATCGTGCGCGGCAACGTCTCGTTCACCGACAGGTCGAGCAGTTCTTCCATCGGCATCTTCCGGAACTTTTTCAGGTTCTCACGAATGCGGTCGTACACGACGATCGTGTCGTTCAAAGAGTAACCGATGATCGCCAGAATGGCCGCAACGATGTTGAGGTCGAACTCCATCTGGGTCAGTGCGAACAGGCCGAGCGTCAAAGACACGTCGTGGATCAGCGCGAACAGGGCGCCGACACCGAACTGCCATTCGAACCGCACCCAGATATAGATCGCGATGGCCACCATCGCGGCGAGCAGCGCCAGCATCCCGGTTTCGAACAGTTCGCTCGACACCTTGCCCGATACCGAATCGACACCATCGATGCGGACGCCGGGATAGTTCGTTTCCATCTCGGTAACGATGGCGTTGGTCATGCGGTCGGCAAGGTCCTTGACCTGCGCCGAATCCTGCCCTTCGGGCAGCCGCATGCGGATCGACACCTCGTTCGGTTGGCCAAAACGCTGAATGATCGGCGCGCCATAGCCCAACCCGGCTATATCGTCGCGCAGGTCCGCGACCGGAGCCTCGGTGCTTTCGACGAAGGTCGCGCGGATCATCTGCCCGCCGACGAAGTCGACGCCGAGGTTCAGCCCGTTGGTCAGCACCGCACCCCAGCTGGCCGCCATCAGGACCAGCGAAACGATGTAGAACGGCAGCCGCCAGCGCAGAAAGCGGATGTTGGTGTCGTCGGGGACGAGTTTCAGAAGTCTCATGCGTCCCTCCTCAAATGTGCAGGTCTGCGGGGCGGTGCTTGCGCAAGTACCCTGCAACCCACATGCGGGTCAGCGTCACGGCGGTGAAGACCGACGTTACGATACCGATGATAAGCACGATGGCGAAGCCGCGGATCGGGCCGGAGCCAAACAGGAACAGCAGTACGCCCGCGATAACGTTGGTGACGTTGGCGTCGATGATCGCACGCTGTGCCTCGCGATAGCCGACCTCTACCGCCTGCACCACACGCCTGCCGCGTCGTCGTTCCTCGCGTATGCGTTCGTTGATCAGCACGTTGGCGTCGACCGCCGTACCGATGGTCAGCACGAAGCCTGCGATGCCCGGCAAGGTCAGCGTCGTGCCCAGTGCAGCCATGATGCCAAGAATGATCAGGACGTTCAGCAGGATCGCGACATTCGCGTACATGCCAAAACGGCCATAAGTGGCGAACATGAAGGTCAGCACCGCCACACCGCCGATCAAAAGCGCCAGCACGCCCTTGCGGATCGAGTCCGCGCCAAGGTCTGGCCCGACGGTGCGCTCTTCCACGACCTGCAGATCAATCGGCAGAGCGCCCGACCGCAGCGAAATCGCCAGCGCATTGGCGCTATCGACCGTGAACCCGCCCGAAATCTGGGCCTGACCGCCAAGAATCGGCTCGTTGATGTTCGGTGCGGAAAGCACTTCGCCGTCGAGGACGATGGCAAATGGCTTGCCCACGTTCTGCGTGGTCAACGTCGCAAACTTGCGACCGCCTTCCTGGTTGAAGGTGATGTTGACGATGGGCGAACCATTCTGGTCGTATCCCTGCTGCGCATTGGTCAACTGGTCGCCCTGAATGCCGCCCAGTCGCTTGACGGCGATAGCGCCCTGCCCTCGACCGTCCTCTGCATAAGGCAGGATCTGGCTGCCCGGCGGGACGATGCCCTGTGCTATATCGCTCGGCAGCGCGGTCTGGTCGACCAGCTTGAATTCCAGCTTCGCGGTCTGGCCCAACAGAGCCTTCAGCTTTTGCGGATCGTCGAGGCCCGGCACCTGCACGACGATGCGGTCGTCGCCCGACCGGATGATCGTCGGTTCGCGCGTACCCAGTTCGTCAATACGGCGGCGCACGACGTCGGTTGCGGTGTCCATCGCGTTTTCGACCGCCTGATTCAATCCGGCATCGGTCGGCGAGACTTCGAATCGCTGCCCGTCGACGACGCGGATCGTCCAGTCACGCTGGCCGGTCAGGCCCACGCCTTCGGTCATCGGCAACAGCACTTCACGCGCGGCGTCGACCTGCGTTTCCTGCTGCACCATGAAGCTGAGGCGGCCATTCGCGGTCGAGATATCGCCGATCTCTATGGCAGGATCGGCTTCGCGCAGGGCGCGGCGCACATCCTCTTCCATCGCCTCCAGCCGCAGCTCGCGCACTTGCGCGGTTTCGGCCTCCAGCAGGATGTGACTGCCCCCGGCAAGGTCGAGGCCGAGGTTGATTTCAGGGTCGGGAAGCTGCGACGGCCAACTGCCGCCACCGGCCAGCATGTTGATCGACGGCACCGCAAGCAGCACGCCGACCAGTGTGAGACCCCAAAGCCAGATGCGCTTCCAGCGCGGAAAATCGAGCATCGTCGCGATCAGTCGTTGGCAGGCGCGCTGTCGCCCGGGGGAATGATGTCGCCGATGGTGGAGCGCACGGCCTTCACCTTCACGCCCTGACCCAGATCGATGTCCGCGTAGCTATCGTCCAACCGCACGATCTTGCCGACAAGACCGCCTGCGGTCACAACGCGATCGCCCTTTTTCAGGCCCGCGATCTTGGCCTGGTGCTCCTTGTGCCGACGCATCTGCGGGCGGAACACGAGGAACCAGAAAATGACGCCCATGGCGAGGAGCGGCAGGATCTGAACCCATCCGGGAGGGCCGCCTGCGGGGGCAGCGGCGGCGAGAACGAGCAGGTTGCTGGACATGATTGGCCTTCGAACTGTGGTGACGGCTTCAATAGGACCGAAAACCCACGGATCAAGCCACGGGAATTCAGGCCCCGCGCGCTAGCAGCAATGTCGGAGGGTGGCAATCCGGGGGTGACTGTCGCAGTCGCCAGGCAGAGCGGAGTGGCTAGGCCCCGCATCGATAGCGAACCGCTGAATCGCTTTTGCGCGAAATGATGGCTGAAAAGACTGGTCGGGACGAGAGGATTCGAACCTCCGACCCCCACACCCCCAGTGTGATGCGCTACCAGGCTGCGCTACGTCCCGACCGGAGGGCGCCCTATATGCGCGCCCTGTCGGCAATGCAAGCGCTGCAAAGGCAATCGCGGTCCCTTCTGTTTTTTCGCCCTGCCGTTCATCGAACATGCATCTGGTATTTCACAGATTTGCCGCCAAACCGTGCAATAGCTGCGTCAGAATGTTGGGAGATGACGAGTGGCAGGACTAAACGCGAGAACCTTCGCATTGGCGGGCGCAGCGCTTGCCATCACCGCTCCGGCCTTTGGGCAGAACGACCCGACGGGGCAGAGCCAGCAAGGCGACGTTTCAGTCACGATCTACAACAACAATCAGGCGCTTGTGCAGGACGTTCGCCAGCTTTCGATCGCACAGGGCCGTAGCCGGATCGAGTTTCCAGACGTTTCCGCCCAGATCCGGCCCGAAACGCTCAGCTTCGTGGCCGACGGCACGACGATCATCGAACAGAACTTCGACTTCGACCTGCTGACCCCTGGCAAGTTGATGGAAAAGGCGGTGGGCGAGACGATCACCCTGATCCGCACCAACCCCGCCACCGGTGCGGAAACGCGTGAGCGGGCCAAGGTACTGTCGGTCGCGGGCGGCACGGTGGTGCAGATCGGCGACCGGATCGAAGTCTTGCGCGACGATGGCCTGCCGGTGCGCGCGGTGTTCGACAAGGTGCCAGACAATCTTCGCGCGCGCCCCACGCTGTCGGTAACGGTCGATTCGAACCGTTCGGGCCGTCGCCCGGTTTCCTTGCGCTATCTGACGCCGGGGCTTGGCTGGGCCGCCGATTATGTAGCGCTTTATGACGAGGCGCGCGGCACGGTCGACATGCAGGGCTGGGTCACGCTGACCAACAATACCGGCACTACCTTTCAGTCGGTGAAGACTATGCTGGTCGCGGGCAATCCGCAGAGCGAGCAGTCCGGCTACAACCGGCGCGGGCGCGGCTATGCGCCGCCCCCTCCCCCGCCGATGCGCGGAGATGTGGAGCGGATGGGCACCGAAAGTGCGGACCGTGAACGGCTGGGCGATTTCTATCTCTATCCGCTGGACGAACGCACCACGATCGCCAACGCGCAGACCAAGCAGGTCAGCTTCCTCGATGTGTCGGCGGTTCCGGCGAGCAAGGTCTATGCCCGCACCGTCGGCTGGTTGCAGAGCGATAGCGATCCGGTCAAGGCGTCGAGCGAGATCGCCTTCTCGTCCTCGCGCCAGGGCGGGTTGGGCGATGCGCTGCCCGCTGGCACCGTGCGCTTCTATCAACGCGACGCACGCGGCACACCGCAGTTCATCGGCGAGAACGCCATCGGCCACACCCCGATGGGCAGCCGCTTGTCTTTGCGCACAGGCGATGCCTTCGACGTGTCGGTGCAAGCGACCGTCGTGTCGCGCACCAAGATCGCGTCGGAGGAATACGAGCGATCCTCCAAATATCGCGTGATCACCGATGGGCGCGTTCGCACGGTCGAGGTGCAGGATGCCAAGGAATTCTACCGCACCACGATGCGCTATCACTTCACCAATGCGCGCGCCGTTCCGGTAACGGTGGACCTGACGCAATCGGGGCTCGATCGCGGCTGGTGGAGCCACGATTTCCGCGTGGTTAGCGAGGGGATCAAGGGCGAGCAACTTGATCTGAACCGCCGCCAGTGGTCGGTTTCGGTCCCCGCGAACGGCGAATACGACCTGACCGTCGTTTACGAGACGCGTTACTGAGGGGGCGGGTCGATGCGGCCCTTTCCCCTGATCGCCGCCATCCTGTTGACCGGGGTGGCGATCACGCCGGCGCAGGCGCGCACGGTGGTCGAGGCTTCGGCCCCGCAGGACTTGTCCGTCACCGTTTATCGCGATCCGAACCGCAACGAAGGGGCGATGAATGTGCGTTGGCTCAACGGCTTTGCGCTCATTTCCGAAACGCGCACCGTCACGCTGCCCCCGGGCGAAAGCACGATCCGTTTCGACGGCGTGGCGGAAAGCATGGTCGCGGTTTCGGCCATCGTCACCGGCCTGCCCGGCGGCACGATCGAGAAGAACCGCAATGCCGAAATACTCTCACCCGCCTCGCTGGTGGACGGCACGTTGGGCAACCGCGTCACCATCACTCGCACCAACCCGGCGACCGGAACGGAAGTGAGCGAAAGCGCCGTCGTCCGCACCCGCGCCGACGGCGGCCTCGTGCTGCAAACACGGGAGGGATACGAAGCGGTGCGCTGTGCCGGAATCCCCGAGCGGCTGACCTTCGATCGGGTGCCCACTGGCTTGTCGCCCAACCCGGTCTATACCGTCGATACCCGTAGCGATGCGGGCGGAACGCATACCGTTACCCTGACCTACCTTGCATGGGGTTTCGACTGGAGCGCGCACTACATTGCAACGCTGGCCGAGCCGGAGGGCCGCAAGCGCAGGCTGGACCTGAAGGCGTGGCTGACCGTGGCGAACAGCAACGGACAGACGTTTGAGAACGCCGAACTGCTGGCCGTCGCGGGCAAGCTGGAAGTGCAGACGAACTATCGCAGCGAGGCGCAACCCCCGCGCGGAGAGCCGCTGCGGATCACATGCTATCCGCTGGGCAGC
Source organism: Croceicoccus naphthovorans (assembly GCF_001028705.1). Classification (NCBI taxonomy): domain Bacteria; kingdom Pseudomonadati; phylum Pseudomonadota; class Alphaproteobacteria; order Sphingomonadales; family Erythrobacteraceae; genus Croceicoccus; species Croceicoccus naphthovorans. The sequence continues at coordinate 2,538,667 of NZ_CP011770.1, forward strand.
ACGTCGGCGGGCATCGACATCCCACCGCCCCCACCGCCGCCCGCGCCCCCACCGATGGCGATGGCGGACGCGATTGTCGTGACCGGGATGCGCAAGATGGAGATGGCTGCCGCCCCGGTTTCCATGGTTGCCGACGAGATGCTGGAGGCCAGCGAAGAAGGCCTCGGCGACCTGAAACTCTATCGGGTGCCGGTTTCGGTCGACGTCGCGGCACAATCGCAAAAGCAGGTGGCCTTCCTGTCGCTGGGCAACGTCGAAGGGCATGTCGTCCACCGCGTTTCCTGCCAGCCGGGCGAGTTCGGAGAGCGGCTGGCAGATGCCGTCCTGCGCACCGACAATACCGAAGACCTCGGCCTTGGGCGCGCCCTGCCCGCTGGCGGCGTGACCGTGTTCGCACCCACCGCCTTTGGCCCTCTATTGCTGTCCGAAGATACCATCGAAGACCGCGCCGTGGGGCAAGAAGTGGAGGTCGTGCTCTCTGCCCAAACACGCGTCAGTGCCGCGTGTTCGCTCAAAGGCGAAAAGATCGAAGACGCGAACCTGAGCGACGGCAAGTGGCACACGCTGGAAGCGGACATCGCGAATGACACTGACGAAACCATCGAGATCGAGGTCGGCCTTGGCCCCGCCGCGCGGTGGCAAGTGCGCAAATCCTCTACCAAGGTTGCCTTTCAGAACGGCACGCAAGTGCTGCGCCAGCGGATCGCGGCGGGCGGCAGCAAGACGCTGCGCTGGCAGGTCCGCTACGCCCCCAAGGCCCCGGCGGAATAGCTATTCGATCGGCACGGCCCGCGATTTCTTGATCGATTCCAACACGACGATCGACTTTACGTCGCGCACGCCCGGGATACGGACCAGCGTCTTGAGCGTTATCTGGGAAAGATGTTCCATGTCGCGCGCCGTGACGTGAAGCAGATAATCCATCTCGCCCGTCACGGCATGGCAGGCGATGACATAGGGATTGGCCTGAATTGCATTCTCGAACCGGTCGATGATGTCGTCGCTGTGCGCCTGTAGGTTGATGGTCAGGTAAGCATCGAGCGGAAAGCCCAGCTTCTTCGCATCGAGTAGCGGAGCATAGCCGGCGATCACGCCCTCTTCCTCCAGCTTTTTCAACCGGCGGCTGACGGGCGTGGCGGACAGCGAAACCCGCTCTGCAATGTCGGCCACGGTCATGCGGGCATCGTCCTGCAAGGCGGCAATGATCTTGCGGTCGAAAGGGTCGAGGGACACGAAATCACTCCTCAAGTGTCTTATGTTAGTGATAATATGATCGGCAGGGTTCATCCTTTGCACGGATTAACACGATAATCGAGCGCAAACGATGATAACCATCAACCGATGAAAAAGCCCGGCTCAGCCAATAGCGACAACGAATTGCGCGGCGATTACACCGCAGCGGGGCGCGACTATGTCGTGCCGCAGGACTGGGACACCTACACCCCCGAAATGCACGACCGCTGGCGGCGACTGCACCAGCGGCAGAGCGCCTTGGCCGAGAAGTACGCTTCACCCCAATTCCTCGAAGGACTGGGCAAGCTCGATTGCTCTTACGGCGTACCGCGCTTCGAATATGCGAACTTGGTGCTGGGCAACGCGACCGGCTGGCAACTGGTGGCAGTGCCGGGATTCATTCCCGATGCGGTGTTCTTCGACCACCTCGCCAACCGCCGGTTCCCGGTTACCCGCTGGCTGCGCGAAGAGAGTGAGCTGGACTATCTGGTCGAGCCCGACATTTTTCACGACTTCTTCGGCCACGTCCCGATGTTGCTCGACCCGCATGTCGCCGATTTCCTTGCGCTTTATGGCAAGGCTGGGGAACGGGCAATGGAGATGGACGCGCTGCCCATGCTGGCGCGCATCTACTGGTACACCATCGAATTCGGACTGATCGACACTAGGCACGGCTTGAAGGCATTTGGCGCGGGCATCGTTTCCAGCGCGGGAGAAACCGTATTTTCGGTCACCGACCCCGAAGTGCTGCGCCTGAATTTCGATCCCGTGCGGATCATGAACACCGCTTACAAGATCGACGATTTCCAGGCGAACTACTTCGTTCTGGACAGCCTGAAACAACTGCTGAGCGAGCTGGTCTCGCTGGACTTCGGGCCGATCTACGAAACCTGGCGCGACAAGGCGCCGATTCCTGCCGGAACGCTGCGCGATGGCGAAAAACCGTGGCAGGGCCAGCTTGCAAGGAAAGAATCATGAGCGACCTTTTCGAAAACCCGATCGGCCTTGACGGCTTCGACTTCGTGGAATTCTCGGCGCCCGAAAAGGGCGTGCTGGAACCGGTGTTCGAAGCGATGGGCTTTACCAAGGTCGCGCGGCATCGTTCGAAGGACGTGGAACTCTGGCGGCAGGGCGACATCAACCTTGTCACCAATTACGAACCGAAAAGCGCAGCTTGGTATTTCAGCCGCGAACACGGCGCCAGCGCCTGCGGCATGGGCTTTCGCGTCCGCGATGCGCAAAAGGCCTATGCCGAATTGCTGGCGCGCGGGGCAGAGCCGGTCGAAACGCAGACCGGCCCGATGGAGCTGCACATCCCGGCGATCCGGGGCATCGGCAACGCGATCATCTACCTGACCGACCGCTATGACGCGGGGAACGGCGAGCTGTCGATCTACGACATCGATTTCGAATATCTGCCCGGCGTCGAACCGCATCCGAAGGGCGCGGGCCTCGACCGGATCGATCACCTGACGCACAACGTCTATGGCGGGCGCATGGCCTATTGGGCCACTTACTACGAGACGTTGTTCAACTTCCGCGAGATCCGCTTCTTCGATATCAAGGGCGAATATACTGGCCTGACCAGCAAGGCACTGACCGCGCCAGATGGCAAGATCCGCATTCCCCTGAACGAAGAAGGCAAGTCGGGCGGCGGCCAGATCGAGGAATTCCTGCGCGCCTACAACGGTGAAGGCATCCAGCATATTGCCTTCATCTGCGACGACCTTTGCGCGACGTGGGACAAACTGAAGACCGCAGGGGTGCCCTTCATGACCGCCCCGCCAGAAGCCTATTACGAAATGCTGGAAGAACGCCTTCCCGGCCACGGCGAACCTGTCGGCGAACTGCAATCGCGCGGTATCCTGCTGGACGGCACGACAGAGGGCGGCACACCCCGCCTTTTGCTCCAGATATTCGCCGAGGCGCAGGTCGGACCGGTGTTCTTCGAATTCATCCAGCGGCGCGGCGACGAAGGCTTTGGCGAGGGCAATTTCAAGGCCCTGTTCGAAAGCATGGAACGCGATCAGGTCCGTCGCGGCGCGCTGAAGGTGGAAGAACAGGCCTGACTGCGCTAGTGGCTTCCTGAACCAAGGAACGAGGAACCGCGCGCACCCCGCGCGGTTTTTCGTCATTCAAGAACGCCAGAAGGGGCCAGACCGATCGCTTTCGATATCCTGAAATTGCTGCGTGAAGAGGTTGAGGGCATGGCCCAAGGCCTGATCCAGCACCTGCCGACGATGGCCATCGCGCTTGTCATCATCATCCTGACATGGCTGGTCGCGAAATTCGCCACCAACATTGCCGACCGCCTGACCGCCAAGACCACGATGCGCGTCAGCCTGAAGGCCCTGGTCGAAACGGTCGTGAAGCTGACCATCTGGCTGACCGGCCTGTTGATCGCGGCCACGGTTGTCTTGCCCGGCCTGTCCGCCGGGGGGCTTGTCGCAGGACTTGGCGTCGGCACCGTCGCCATCGGCTTTGCCTTTCAGGACATCTTCGAGAATTTCCTTGCCGGCGTGCTGATCATGCTGCGCGATCGGATGCAGATCGGCGATTCGATCGAGGTCGAAGGCATTCTGGGCAAGGTTGAACACATTTCCTTGCGCGAAACCCATATCCGCCAGTTCACGGGTGAGTTGACGATCTGCCCCAACTCGATGCTATTCAAGAACCCGGTCAAGATCCTGACCGAACAGCCGATCCGCCGCTGGGAAGTGACCGTCGGCGTGGCTTACGACACCGATCTGGACCACGCGACGCAGGTTATCAAGCAGTCGCTGGAAGGGCTGGAGGACGTGGCCGAGGACAAGCCCATCGACGTCTATGTCCAATCCTTCGGGGCGAGTTCGGTGGACTACATGATCCGCTGGTGGTGCGGCGCTCTGCCGCGCGACATGTTCGCGATCCGCGACGATATCCTGAAGCGGGTGAAGCGCGGGCTGGAAGAAGCGGATATCGAGATTCCGTTCCCCTATATCACGCACACCTTCAAGGAACCGATCCCGCTGCTGCGTGACGACCGGACCGAGGGCTAAGGCGCGATCCACAGCCTGAGGACATAGGCCACGGCGGCGAGCGCACCAACACTCGCCCCCCAGATCGCGACGAGCCAGAGCAGGCGTTTCCAAAGGGGGCTCTCGACCTCAGACATCTTGGGTTTCATAGCTCTTGTGCCCCTCTTTGCGTTCGTCCGCACATTGCCAAACTGAAAATACCCCTGCAAACGGACCTTGTCGTTAGGGGGGATTTTTCCATGAATTGTCATAAGCTAACTGGCCTGATCGCCGGATTACTCGCGCTATCCGCATGCGGCGGAGGCGGTGACAGCAGTTCCGGCGGGGGCGATCCGATCGGTGGCGGCGGTGGAACGCCAACACCTTCGCCGACTGCCACCCCGACACCGGGGCCGAGCTACAGCACCTATTCCGCCCTCAGCGGAGATCGGGAATTCGCACTTGCCTGCCAAGGGGTTATTCAGACGCCTGGACAGGCATTCCCAATTCAAGCCGTTCCCTTTGGTAGCGACGTGCAAACGTTATCTTACGATACTTCGGAGCAAAGCTGGCTTATCAAAGGCCTCGGCATAGAGCAGTTGTTCACCCCGGAAGATATTTTCACGCCGGAAACGCCCTTTCCCACAGTCGAAGAACAATATCTCGTTATGGTCAATAATCAGCCGGTTGCGAGTATGAACATACTTGCGCCCGAACCGGGCGGAATGGCGCTCGAATACGCTCGCAATCTGACCTATGCGATTCGAAACGAGTTTCAGGGAAATAACTTTGAAAATGGCAATTGCGTGTTCGGAGTGCCCACGCTTCCGGACGATCAGCCGAATGCGACATCGGTAACTTATGCCGATTATGCCACGATCGGCAGCATAATTTACGTATACGATGACGGAACGTTTGCTGCATATCGAATTAGTGGCTCCGAAGAAGCGATAAGCGTAAATCTGAATACCTTCGCGGTCGATATTTCGATGCACCTGATCGGCACGCTCGACGACAATTCGACTTCAGGGGCCGGTTCAGCCGCAGAAGCGACGTTGGATTTGGGCACCTTTACGGCGAACGGTATCCAAATCGACGACGAACCTTATGGGATTGGCGGCTATTTTGACGCCCCTAACCCCAGCGCCGAAATGCCGTTCCAAGGCTGGTTCTTTGGACCACAGGGCAAGGAAATCGCGTTCTCTTATTCAAAACAGATGGCAGACGGATATCGCTCATTCGGCGCGGTGAATTTGGTCGCCCGTCGCTAGTATCAAAAAGGGCGCGGAGGGGGCCTCAGTGATACCCCTCCGCCCCGACCTTCCCGCGAAACACGTAATAGGCCCAGCCGGTATAGGCGATGATCAGCGGCATCGTTATGCCCACGCCGATCAGCATGAAAATCTGGCTGCGTTCGGGCGCGGCGGCGTCGAAGATCGTTACGTCGGGCGGGACGACATCGGGCCACATCGTCAGGCCCAGCCCCGCCATGCCCAGCGCGAACAGCGCAAGGCTTAGCAGGAACGGTGCGACCTCTTTCCGCTTCGCCAGCGCACGCCACAAGAACAGGCCCGCGATGGCGGTCAGCACCGGGATCGGCCACGTAAACCAGATTTCCGGCGCGGTCAGCCAGCGGTCGCGATACTCGGGGCGAAGGGCAAGGTTATAAAGCGACACCGCCCCCATCAGCACGCCGGTCGCCAGCATGGCACGAAATGCCAGTTTGTGCGCATGATCCTGCGCCGTGCCTTCCAGCTTCCACACCAGCCAAGTCGCTCCCAACAGCGCATAGCCCGCCGTCGTCCCCACCCCGGTCAGCAGGGTATAGGGCGTCAGCCAATCGAACCACGACCCCGCATAGGCGCGGTTTACAACCGTAATGCCCTGTAACAATGCGCCAAGGATCATGCCCTGCGCCATCGCGGCGACCAGCGAGCCGCCGGTAAAGGCCCAGTCCCAGAACGCCCGGTGCCGCGGATCGCGCCAACGAAATTCGAACGCGACGCCCCGGAACACCAGCCCCAGCAGCATCGCGATGATCAAGGGATAAGTCGCGGGCAGGACGATGGCGTAGGCCAGCGGAAACGCGGCGAACAACCCGCCGCCGCCCAGCACGAGCCAGGTCTCGTTCCCATCCCATACCGGCGCGATGGAATTCATCGCCATGTCGCGTTCCGGCCCCACCTTGAAAGTCGGGAACAGCACCCCGATGCCAAGATCGAACCCGTCCATCACGACATAGGCGAAAACGGCGAAGGCGATGATGAACGCCCAGACGATCGTCAGTTCCATCAGCCCATCCCCTCTTGGCCGGGTCCGCCATCGGTCGGGTCGCTGTCGGGCAGCTTTTCCGCCTGGCCCGGATTCTGCGTCGGCCCCGGCGTGATGCCGGCGGTGCGGATCGGCCCGTCCATCCCGCGCTTGACCCCAGCCTCATGCGGGTGCGGCGCTTTGCCCATCAGGTGCAGGATGTACCAAGTGCCCATGCCGAACACCGCGAAATAGATCACGACGAAGGCCAATAGCGATGCGGCGACGGCGGGGGCATCGAGCGGGCTGGCGCTGTCCGCGGTGCGCAGCAGGCCATAGACGGTGAACGGCTGACGCCCCACCTCGGTCGTGAACCAGCCCGCGATCACCGCGACGAAACCCGAAGGCCCCATCACCAGCGCCGCGCGGTGCAGCAGCGCCCAGTCATACAGCTTCTTGCGATAGCGCGCCAACAGGCTCCACAGCCCCAGCCCCAACATCGCGAACCCGATGCCGACCATGATCCGAAACGCCCAGAACACGACGCCGACCGGCGGGTGATCCTCTGGCGGAACGGTGTCCAGACCATCCATCGGCGCGTTCAGGTCATGCTTGAGGATCAGCGACGACAGCTTCGGAATCTGCAGCGCGTATTTCACCTTGCCCGCATCGCTGTCGGGAATGCCGAACAGGATCAGCGGCGCGCCGTCGGGGTGGCTTTCGTAATGCCCCTCCATCGCCATGACTTTGGCCGGCTGATGCTCCAGCGTGTTGAGCCCATGCACGTCGCCCGCGAAAATCTGCACCGGCGCGACCAGCGCGGCCATCCACATCGCCATTGAAAACATTTTCCGCGCGTGGGCGTTGGTGCGGTCTTTCAGCAAATGCCACGCGCCCACCCCACCTACCGCCATCGCAGTCGTCAGATAGGCCGCGATCACCGTGTGGACGAGGCGATAGGGAAAGCTGGGATTGAACACGATGGCCCACCACGACGGCCCCGGCAGGAACTGCCCGTTCGCGCCGATTTCATAGCCCGTCGGCGTCTGCATCCAACTGTTCACCGACAGAATCCAGAACGCCGAAATGAACGTGCCGAGCGCCACCATGCAGGTCGCGGCGAAGTGGATTTTCTTGCCCACCTTCTCCATCCCGAACAGCATGACGCCAAGGAAACCGGCCTCAAGGAAGAACGCCGTCAGAACCTCGTACGCCATCAGCGGCCCGATCACCGGCCCCGCCTTGTCGGAGAACACCGCCCAGTTCGTGCCGAACTGGTATGACATGACGATGCCCGACACGACGCCCATCGCAAAGGCGACGGCAAATATCTTCAGCCAATACTTGAAAAGGTCGAGATAGAGCGCCTTGCCGGTCTTCAGCCACAGCGCTTCAAGCACCATCAGATAACTTGCCAGCCCGATGGAAAAGGCCGGGAAGATGAAGTGGAAGCTGACTGTGAACGCAAATTGCGCGCGGGCCAGAAGGATGGCGTCGAGACCGTCGAACATCGTGTCTTCTCTCGTCTTTTTGCAGCCCTAGGGCATCGCCGGGCATAACGAAAGCGCAAGCCCCGCGTTCGCGATTGCGCGAACCGCAACTGTCAGATCATGCCGCGCGCCCAGTCCGCGTCGGTGGCTGGCGCTTCGCTGCCGTCATCCAATGCGCATTCGCTGAACGCCCGTTCCTGCGACAGGAAGACCTTGCCCGACAGATCGTGCAGCAGGTTACTGCGTTCGAGCCGGTCCATCACCGGGCCTTTCACTTCGGACAAGTGCAGCCGGATGCCGCCATCGGCAAGGCGGTGGTTGATCGCCTCGAGGCTTTCCAAAGCCGAGGCATCGATGGCGTTCACCGCGCTGCACATCAGGATCACGTGTCGCAATTCGGGGCGTTCGGCCACGCGTTCCAGCACGTATTCCTCCAGCCAGCGCGCGTTGAGGTAGGACAGGTTCTCATCAATGCGGATCGACAGGACGTGCGGCACGGTCAGCACCTTGTGCCGGTCGACATTGCGGAAATGCTGCGTTTCCGGCACCCGCCCGACAATGGCCGCATGGGGGCGCGATGCTTTCCACAGGTAGAGCAACAGGCCGACCAGAACGCCGACGATCACGCCGATCTCCACCCCTTCGAGCAAGGTGACGACGATTGTGGCGATGTGCGCCGCGAAGTCGCCCTTCGAATACGTCCAGAGCTGCCGCGGCGTCTTCAGGTCAACCAGACTGAGCACCGCAACGATAATAGTGGCCGCCAACGTGGCGATGGGCAGGAAGAACAGCAGCGGCGTCAGGAACAACGAGGCCAGCGCGATGCCGACCGCCGTATATGCCCCCGCCGCGGGGGTCTGCGCGCCCGCGTCGAAGTTGACGACCGACCGGGCGAATCCGCCGGTCACCGGATAGCCGCCCGAAACGGCGCTGGCGATGTTGGCCGTACCCAGCCCGACCAGTTCCTGATCCGGCGCGATCCGCTGGCGGCGCTTGGCGGCCAGGGTCTGCGCGACCGAAACCGATTCCACGAACCCGATGATCGAAATCAGCAGCGCCGGAACCCACAATTGCGCGATCAGCGACGGGTGCAATGAGGGCAGCGCAAACGGCGGCAACCCCTGCGGCACCGCACCGACCAGTTTCACGCCCCGGTCGGCTAGGTTCATCGCCACGACCAGCAGGATCGTCGCCACCACCGCCGCGACCGGCCCAGCCTTGGCCACCATGTCTGCCACGCGCGGCTTCAGGCCCAGCTTCATCAGAGCGGGCTTCGCGCCCTTGCGCACCCAGAACAGGAAGCCGATCGCCACCACCCCGATGGCCAGCGTATAGGGATTGGTATCTCCTATGGAGCCGAACAGGCTGCCCAGCATTTCAGGCCAGTTGTCACCGCCCGCCTTCACGCCAAGAATGTGCTTCAGCTGGCTGGTCGCGATCAGCAAACCGCTGGCGGTGATGAAGCCCGAGATGACCGGGTGCGACAGCAGATTGGCCAGAAACCCCAGCCGCAACAGCCCCAGCACCGTCAGCATCACGCCAGACAACGCGGCCAGCGTAATCGCCGCAGTCAGGTATTCGGGCGTTCCCTGCGCCGCCACTGCCCCCGCCGCGCTGGCAGTCATCAACGAGACAACCGCGACCGGCCCCACCGCCAGCGTCCGGCTGGTGCCGAACACCGCATAGGCGACCAGCGGCAGGATCGACGCGTAGAGGCCAACCACCGGCGGCAGGCCCGCCAGCAAGGCATAGGCGAGGCTCTGCGGGATGAGCATGATGGTGACGATGACCGCCGCCATCAGGTCGCTGCCAAAAGCATCCCCGTCGTACCGGCGCCCCCAGTCGAGGATCGGGAAATAACGGGTCAGCATGGTTGGCCGGTCAGCCCTCAGCCGGGTTGGCCACTGGCGGATTGGTAGGCCGGGCCATCCACTCGTGGCCCTTCAGCATGCCGTTCCAGTAGATCCACGGCAGCACCTCGCTCTTCAGCAACCACGACAGCTTGCGCGGGCGGGTGCCGTCGATCAACCACGTCGGGAACGAAGGCAGCAGCTTGCCGCCATAGCCGAACTCGGCCAGCACGATCTTGCCCTTCTCAACCGTAAGCGGGCACGATCCATAGCCGTCATAACCCGCCACCGGATCGCCACCTGCCATGACCGACAGCGCGTTGACCGCCACAATGGGCGCCTGTTTGCGCGCGGCGGCGGCAGTCTTGGCGTTGCCCATCGATCCCGCATCGCCCAGCCCAAAGACGTTGGGATAACGCTTGTGCCGCAGGGTAATGTCGTCGACCTCGACGAAACCGCTCTCCGCCGCCAGTGGACTGTCGCGCAGGAAGTCAGGCGCAACCTGCGGCGGTACGACATGGAGCATGTCGAAATCGCGGGTAACCTCGCCCTGATCGGTCTTGAACGTCGCCACACCATCGGGGCCATCGACCGCGATCAGGTTCGAGGTAAAGTTCAGCCCGATGCCGTATTCCTCAACATATTCCATCAACGCCGGGACATAGTCGGCCACGCCGAACAGCACCGCGCCCGCGTTGTGGAACTGCACCTCTATATCGCTCAGCACGCCGCGATCCCGCCACGCATCGCACGACAGGTACATCGCCTTTTGCGGCGCACCCGCGCACTTGATCGGCATCGGCGGCTGGGTGAAAATTGCCCGCCCGTGCCGCAACTCGCGCACCAGCTCCCACGTATATGGCGCAAGGTCATAGCGATAGTTCGACGTCACGCCGTGGCGGCCCAGCGTATCTTCCAGCCCGGCAATCGCACCCCAATCCAGCTTGATCCCCGGCGCGACGATCAACAGGTCATAGGTAACGTGACCGCCAACCTCGGTATGAACGGTGTTGTTATAGGGATCGAAAGCGGTGACCGCGGTTTTGAGCCATGTCACCCCCTTGGGCATCACCTCCAGCATCGGCCGCGAGGTGACTTGCGGGCGGAATACGCCCCCGCCAACCATGGTCCAGCCGGGCTGGTAATAATGTTCGCCTCGCGGCTCGATAATCGCAATGTCCAGCGTACGATCGCGCCGCAACATCGACGATGCCGTGGCGATCCCCGCCGCCCCGCCGCCGACGATGACGACCTTGTGCCTGTGCTGCATGCCCCTCCCCCGGTTTCAGTCCCGCTACCGATCAGCCAGCTTGAACAGCGCCATCCCCGCCACCATCGCCACCACGAACACCAGCGCCGGTACGAAATTCGCCGCAAGCGATGCGATAGCGGGACCGGGGCACAGGCCCGCCAGCCCCCAGCCGATGCCGAACAGCGCCGATCCGCCCAGCAGCCGCGCATCGATGTTCTTCGTGCCGGGCAGCGAGAAGTTCTCGCACGTTACCGGCCGGTGCATCCGCGCCTGAATGCGCCAGGCAATGGCCATCACGATCAGCGCCCCGCCCATCACGAAGGCCAACGTGGGGTCCCAGTTGCCGAACAAGTCGAGGAAACCGCGCACCCGCTTCGGGTCCATCATTCCCGAAAGGGCAAGGCCGAAGCCGAATACAACACCCGAAATCAAGCCGATCAGCGCGCGCATCACCAGCCTCCGCCCAACAGGTTGACCACCGTGACGGTGATCACGCCGAATGCGATGAACGTCGCCGTTGCTGCCAGTGAGCGGGGCGAAAGACGCGACATGCCGCAAACGCCATGCCCGCTGGTGCAGCCGCTGCCCAGCCGCGTGCCGATGCCGGTGATCAATCCGCCGGCGATCAGCCAGCCCCAGCCAGGCGCGAACGTCGCCTCGATCGGGCCGACGATGCCAAGGAACAGCCCAGCCCCCACGACCAGCCCCAGTACAAAGGTGGCGGCAATCGGCCACGGCGTACCCTTGGTCAGCCCCAAGGTCCGCGCGGTCAGCCCGCTGATCCCTGCGATCCGCCCGTTGCCCAGCAACATGATCGCCCCCGCCAACCCGATCAGCAGACCGCCGATCAGTCCCTCAACCGGTTGCGCGTCGGGAAAGCCCGCTATGCTGAATTGGGGCAGGATCATTTCGCGGGCCGCCCGACGGCGTTGACCGGTATCTTGATATAGCTGACGCCATTATCCTCCGGTTCTGGCAGCCGCCCGCCGCGCATGTTCACCTGCACAGACGGCATGATCAGGTTCGGCATCGAAAGCGTGCGATCCCGGCTGGTGCGCATTTCGACGAATTCGTCCTCGGTGGTTCCGTCCTTCACGTGCACGTTCTCGTCCCGCTGCTGACCAACCGTGGTTTCCCATGCGAAGACATCGCGGCCCGGGGCCTTGTAGTCGTGGCACAGAAACAGCCGCGTCTCGCGCGGCAGGGATAGCAGCCGGCGGATCGACTGGAACAGCTGACGCGCATCGCCGCCGGGAAAGTCGGCGCGCGCGGTGCCGAAATCGGGCATGAAGATCGTGTCGCCTACAAACGCCGCATCACCGATCAGGAACGCCATGTCGGCGGGGGTGTGGCCGGGCACGTGCAGGGCAATGCCCTCAAGGTTGCCGATGCGAAATGTATCGCCATCCTTGAACAAATGGTCGAACTGCGAACCGTCCCTTTCGAAGTCGGACCCAGCGTTGAACATCTTGCCGAACACGTCCTGCACACGAACGATATCGGCCCCGATGGCCAGTTTCCCGCCCAGCTTCTCCTGAAGGTAGGGCGCTGCCGACAGATGATCGGCATGGGCGTGCGTTTCGATCAGCCAAACGACATTGAGACCGCTCGTTTCGACATATTCGACGATGCGATCCGCGCTTTCAAAGCCGGTCGTGCCCGATGCCGCGTCATAGTCCAGCACCGAATCGATGATCGCGGCCTCTTTGGTGGCGCAATCGCTGATGACGTAGCTGACCGTGAATGTCGCTTCGTCAAAGAATCCTGCGATGGTCGGCCTCAACGCCTTGTCAGCCTTCGCTTTTTCGACAAGCGCGGTGGCAGCCGCCAGCGGCGCATCCTGCGTGGTCGTGGCCATGATATTCTCCATCCGGTCTGCGGGGCGCGGGCCCCGTGATACGATCCGTTAAAGGATAACTTGGCCCCAATATAGGAAAACTTTACGCAGTGAAAAGCCGTGCTTGCTCTCGACTTTAGTCGCGGTATTGCTGGACGCGTGAAATCGACCACAGACCTGATCGCCCTCGCCCGCGCAGCCGCGCTGAAAGCGCACGCCCCCTATTCCGGGTTCCACGTGGGCTGCGCGGTAGAATCAACCGATGGTCAGGTGGTGACGGGAGCGAACATGGAGAACGCCTGCTATCGCCTCGGCATCTGCGCCGAGCAGGCGGCGCTATCGGCGGCGCAGCATGCCTTTGGCCTAAGGAACGTCGCGCGGGTTGTCGTGGCGGGCGGGATGCTGGCGGACGGAGCTATCGGCGGCTGCGACCCGGTTACGCCATGCGGCGGGTGCCGTCAGGCCATCCACGAAGCCGCCGCGCTATCGGGCCGCGATGTGACGGTGATCAGCGCGTCGGCCACTGGCGACGCGATGCAGGAAATGACCATCGCAAAGCTTTTGCCCGCCGCCTTCGGGCCGGACGCGCTCGACTGAGTTACCAGACCGGCCCGTCGCTGGCCGCGGCAATGGCGGTTTTCAGCTTGGCCAAAGCCTCGTCGATGGTATCGGCACTCAGCAACTGTTCGCGGCGACCCGCGCTCATGAACCCCTCGTCGCGGACGTGGTCGCAAAAGCCCAGAAACTTGTCCCAATACCCATCGGTGTTCAGCAGGCAGAACGGCTTTGCGTGATAGCCCAGCGCGTTCCACGTCCACGCCTCGAACAATTCGTCGAACGTGCCGATCCCGCCCGCAAGGCATAAAAAGCCGTCGGCCAGCTGCGTCATCTTGGCCTTGCGCTGATGCATGTCGGCCACTTCGTGCAGCTCGGTCAGGCCGGTATGCGCCACCTCGTGGCTGACCAGCGCCGCCGGGATCACGCCATAGGCGCGCCCGCCGTTTTCCAGCACCGTATCGGCAATCGCGCCCATCAGGCCCAATTTGCCGCCGCCATAGACAAGGTCGATCCCGCGCGCAGCCATCACCTTGCCCAGTTCGCGCGCCGATTGCAGATGCGCCGGGTTCGTGCCCGCCGCCGATCCGCAATAGACGGCCAGTCGCTGCAACCCGCTCATGCCCCGTCTCCGATCTCTACCAAGGGACGCGCGCCGACATGGCCGATCACCGCCGCCGCCGTCCGCGTTCCCGCCTCCAGGCATTCGCGCAAGTCCGCACTGCGCACGTATGCAGCGATGAACCCGGCCGCGAACTGATCGCCCGCGCCAGTCGTGTCGACCACTTTTTCCACGTGCGCTGCCGGAACTTCGACCCGCTGACCGCCCGAATAGCCGATGGCCCCGTGCGGACCGCGCGTCATGATTAACGTTTCCACCTGCGGCGCAAGTTGTTCGACCGCGGCGACCGGATCGTCGGTTCCGGCCAGCATGCAGGCTTCGAGGATATTCGAGAACAGGATGTCGATGCCCCCATCGGCCACCAGCGAGACAAGGCTTTCGCGCCGCCCCGGCAGGGTGATGGAATCGGACAGGGTGAAGGCGATCTTGCGCCCCGCTCCATGCGCAATCTCGATGGCGCGGCGCATCGCCGCGCGCGGACCTTCCGGTCCCCAGAGATACCCTTCGAGGAACAGCACGCTGGCTGCGCGGATCGCGTCTTCGTCCAGCGCATCGGCGGTCAGGCAATGGCTCGCCCCCGGCGCGGTGCGCATCGTTCGCTCCCCATCCGGGGTGACGACGATCATGCAGCGCCCCGTAGGCACCGAAATCGCCGGCGTATCGAACCGGATCGAAAGGGCATGCATTTGGTCGGCAAACTTCCGGCCCAGCCTGTCATCGCCGATCTGTCCGATGAACCGGCACCGCGCCCCCTCCGCCGCCGCGCCAGCCAGCGTGTTGGCCGCCGAGCCGCCGGGAATTTCCTCAACCTCGCCGGTTTCCGCCATGGCCTTGGCCAGCGCATCCGCCTGCTCGGCGGTCAGCAATTGCATCGTCCCTTTGGTCGCGCCGGTGGCGTTCAGAAACGCCTCGTCCCGGCGCACGAGCACGTCGACGATGGCATCGCCCAATGCAACGATATCGAATGTGTCTTCGGCCATCGGGGAAATACGCGACTCATTTCAGGGGAAACTTGTTGCCCGGCGGTTAGAGAACGCGGGATTGCGGGTCAATCGCGCGCGGTCGCCTCTTGCAGCGGGCCGCAAAGCCGCTAACCCTGCACGCCATGCAGGACAAGACCGACACCGCCCCGCTGGGCCTGACCGCCGTGCCCAAAGGCCTTTTCGCCCCCGGCCTGTTCGCCATCGCCATCTTCTACGGCGGTATGTGCACATTCGCCGGTGTGCTGGGCAACAAGCAGGTCGCGCTGGGTCCGCTGGCGGTAGAGGCGGGTATGTTCGCCTTTCTGACGCTGGTGGCGATGGGGGGCGCGATCGCGGAAGTTTACGGCAAGGGCACCGCGAACAAACTGGTCCTGTGGGGCTTCGCGCCCATCTTCGCATCGATCCTGCTGTCGATCTTCGTGCTGGAACTGCCCGCCTCGCCGGAAATGGACCCGGATCGGCTGAACGCGATCCAGACCATCCTTGGCGGCACGTGGCGGATTTGGATCGCCGGGCCGATCGCGTACGGCATCTCGCAACTGCTCAACGTTACGGTGATCAGCGCCATTCGCGAAAAGTTCGGCGGGCCGATCTGGCTGCGCGCCGGGATCGCTGGGGCGCTGTCGCAGGCGGTCGATACGGTCATCTTCATCACTGTCGCGTTCTATGGCGTGTTCCCCATCGCGCCGCTGATGGCGGGGCAGATGCTGGCCAAGGTCGTATTGTCGCTCATCGCGATCCCGCCGCTGGTTTCCGGGCTGGCCGCGCTGGCGCGCAAGTTGGATTCGCGCCGACGATTAAGGCCCTGATCGGCTTTCCCGATCTCTGTGTCCGGTAATATGAACGAAACGCGCGCCTGCTCTGTCGGTTAATAGGGTGAATATTCAAACGGACGACAGACAGGAGAAACGATCATGGGCGACAACACGAAGAAGGCGCTGGTAGACGGCCTCAACGGCCTCCTTGCCGACCATCTCGCTCTTTACCTCAAGACCAAGAATTTCCACTGGCACGTGAAGGGCCGCGAATTTCGCGACCTGCACCTGCTGTTCGACGAACAGGCGACCGAGATCTTTGGCAACGTCGACATCATCGCCGAACGCGTGCGCAAAAACGGGGCGGATACGCTGACCTCGATCGGATCGGTCGCGGCCAAGACCAAGGTTGCGGACGAAGACGACTCCAACCTCGGCGCGATGCAAATGGTCGAGCAGCTGCGCGACGACAACGCCACGCTGGTGAAATCGCTGAAAGCGGTGAAGGAACTGGCCGGAGAGGCTGGCGACAACGCGACTGACGGTTTGATCGACGACTGGACCGATCAGGCCGAGGAACGCGTCTGGTTCCTCAGCTCCATCCTTGCCTGACAATCCGGGCGCTTAAAGCGTACCCCGCGCGCTGAAGCCGAGACCGCCGGGCTTTTCGGTAAAGCCCATCTCGATCAGCGGACCCGCAACTTCTACCGGCAGGCCGGCCAACATCAGGTCGGCCTGCCAGGTGCTGTCGGGACGCAGCGTCAGGTTCAGCTTCTCGGTCCCGGTCGGTCCGACCATCGGCACGACCAGTGCACCATCCTCGCAGCTCGCGGGGCCGGACAGGATGGTATCGCCGGGCAGCGCGGGGCCAAGGCTGGGCACGATCAGGCCAAGCTGGCCACTGGCGGATACGCAAGCGCCCTCGTTCATCTCGACCTGAAAGTCGGCAAAACTGAGCGCGCGGACCGGCAACGGAGCCATCAGGCCCGCCAAGTCGATCTGACCGTTGGCCTCTTTCAACAGCACCCAGCCTTCGCCCCCACGCGCGGCGGCGTGGAACTCCGGCTGACCGGGCATCGCCGGACGGTTGAGCGAGAACTCTGTCCGACCAAGCAACAGCGGCAGCGGTCGCAGCGCTACATAAAGCGAACCAAGCGGCAGACCGCCCGCCGTGAAATCACCCGCAGCGCCATCCCACGCGGTTCCGGCAACCTCGCTCGCCGAAAGCGACCCGCTGCCGTTGGCCGCACCCAGCACCAACCGCAGCGGCAGCAAGCCAACAAGCGCGATCAGCACCAGAAGGACCAGCACCGCTTTCGTCGTGCGCGAAAGGCGACCGTCGCGAATGAATATCCAGCGCCCAATCACGATCCGGCCCTCCGCACCGTGGCGTTGACCGAAACCGACCCGTCCGCAGACGGCGTAATCGTCACTTGCTCGGCCACGATGCCCTGACGGCGCAGCAGGTCGATGAACGCCAATGCCGATCCCGGCGCGGCGGTCGGGACTACGACGACGGTGCTGTCATTGCCGCGCGCCTGATTGGATTGCAGCACCAGCCCCTCGGCATCGGCGATCTGGGCGACGGCCTGCGCAACCGGCCCGCCTCCACTGGGCGGCGGCGCGTTTTCCAGCGCCTCCAGACCGGCCAGCACCCGGCCCGAGGCGCGCACGGCTTCTTCATGCCGGACATGCGCGGCATCGTGCGCCGCACCCAGCGGCAGGATCATGCCGAAGACCAGCACGATCGCCGCGATCAGTCCACCGGCCACGCCGACCAGCACCCGCTCTCGCAGCGTCAGCGCAATATACCAGTCGCGCACGGGGTTCAGCACCGCGCTCATGGTGCGCGCACCGTGATGTCGGCGATGGTCGATCCCGTCGCGTCGGAGGTCAGCTCTGGCGGCACGGTGATCTGCCAGCCATCGCGTTGCAGGGCGATCAGCATCTGGTTCAGCGCATCTCCGCTGGGCGCAGCGGCGCGAATAGCCAGCGTACCATCGCCCTGCCAGCTAAGGTTGCGCAGCTTCACCGACGGCACCGGCTGCATCGCGGCAAACACGGCGGGCGCGCTATCGGCAAAGGCCACACCGCCCGCCCCGCGCCGCAGCAGTTCGCCGCGGATCTGCGTTTCGGCGGTGGCCAGATCGCCTACGCCAGGGAACCGCGCCTGCGCGGCGGCAATCGCGGCATCTTCACGCGCATCGGCGTCGAGGTTGAGCTTGACCGTCTCGACGAGGAAAATCGCGAGGACGAGCAGCGCAAGGATCGCCGTCATCCGCGCCAGTTGCCGCCAGTCGGGCAGGCGGAAATAGGACACGCGCGGCAGGGCATAGGCACCTTGCCGCAAATCAAGTTCGGGCGCGGCAAACTGCGCCAGCATACGCCGTGCCAAGGCCTCTTCGTCCGCCTCTACCACCTGCGCATCGGGCGCGAGAGCGGCGACGAGATCGTCCTCGCCCGCAAAGGCCATCGCAGGGCTTCGCGCCAAGGGTTGCGCACCCAATGTACCGGTCATGACCTGTCCCGCCTCGGCAGCGGGAAGAGCCAGTGCGGCGGGCAAGATCGCCGCCGCATCGACGCCATTGGCGGCCAGTTCGGCCAGCCACACATCCATGTCCGTCTTGGCGACGGCGGCGCTCAGCACCGTTTCGCCATCGGCACCGGCGGCAACCGCGACGTGCGTTGCTTCGGGCGCGCCGCGCAGACCCGGCGGGTCGAGCCGGGTCGCGGCCAGCGCCTGGGCCATCGGCATATCGCCACGCGGCACGATCCGCACCGGGGCCAGCGCCGCCGGAGCCAGCGCGATCACACGGTGCACCTCATCCTCATCCCAAGGCGTCGCATCCTCACCCGGCGTCAACGCGTCGCCACCGCTCAACCGGTCTCCCGAAACGCGCCACACGCGCCAGTCGGCACGGGGCGCCTCGCCCAGCAGGACGATCCAACCCGCCGCTGCGGAGGCAGTTTCTGGACCGCTTTCGGGCGGCACATCATGATTCAGGCGCAGCGCCATGGCAGGTCAGCCGACGATGTCGGCGTTGTCTCCCTCACCGCCCGGCTGACCGTCGGCACCCAGCGAAAAAATCTCGAACGGCTTGCCGTTATTGCCGGGCGAGCGATACTGATAGGCGCGGCCCCACGGATCGGCGGGCAGCGACTTGATATAGCCGCCGCTGCGGTAATTCTGCGGCATCGTCAGCGTCGCGGGCGGGCTGACCAGCGCGTTCAACCCGTCCGACTGGCTGGGGTAGGTCGCGTTGTCCAGCCGATACATTTCCATCGCCTGCGCCATCGTCGCGATGTCGCTCTGCGCCTTGACCTTCATCGCCTTGTCCTGGCTGGGCAACACGTTGATCGCCACCACCGTCGCCAGCAGCGCGATGATAAACAGCACGACCATCAATTCGACGAGAGAAAAGCCGTTGCGACGCTTCTTGCGCGCATCAGGTGCGGTGGTCTGGGTCTGGTCAGTCATAAGTCAAAGTCCGGTCAGGTCCTGAAGTTGCAGGATCGGCAGCAGGATAGCGAGGATGATGAGCGCGACGATCACGCCCATGACGATGATAATCAACGGCTCCAAAAGCGCCATCGCCGCCGCGGTAAATTGCGAGAATTCGCGTTCGAGGTAGTCGGCCGCGCGTTCCAGCATGTCGCCCAGCCGACCCGCGCTCTCGCCACTGGCGGCGAGATAGACGAGCAACGGCGGAAACGTCCCGGCCTCGCGCAGCGCTGTCGATAGCGAGGTGCCGGCGCGCACTTTTTCGGTAATGCGCTCCAGCGCCTGACGCTGCACGGCGTTCGACACGGTGCGGCTCGACAGCTTCAGCCCGTCGACCAGCGGCAGGCGCGCGTCGATCATCGTTGCCAGCGTGCGGGCCAGCGCGGCGGCGTGGGTATCGCGGATCAGGCGGCCGATGAACGGCAGGCGCAGCAGGAACGCGTCGAAGCGGTACTTGAACGCCGGAACCGCCATCGCGCGCAGGAAACCGAGCATGGCCAGAGCGGCGACCAGCGCCAGCGCCCACCACCAAGCCGAGAGGAACTGCGACAACCAGATCACCGCGCGGGTCAGCAGCGGAAGCTGACGCGCAGCATTGTCGAATTGCTCGACCACACGCGGCACGACCGAAATCATCAACAGCATCACGACGCCGATGGCCATCAGCGACAGGACCACCGGATAGGCCATTGCGGCGAAAATCTTTGACCGCGCCGCCGCCTGCTTTTCCAGCATGTCGGCCAGCCGCTCGGCAATGCGGGGCAGGCTGCCGCTGGATTCGCCTGCCGATACCATCGCGCGATAAATCGGTGGGAAGCTGGCGGGTTCGCGGCGCATCGCCTCGGCCAGTGGTTGGCCTTCGACCACGCCCTGATGCACGTTGGTCAGGATCGCGCGGGCCTTGGCCTTTTCGGTCTGGCGGCTGATCGTGCGCAGCGCTTCTTCCAACGGGCTGACGATCATGAGCGAGGAGAATTGCCGCGTGAACAGTGCCAGTTCGCGGGCGCGCAGTTTCGGCGTGCGGCTGGGCAGGCTGAACGATCCGGGGGTAGATGTCCGCGCCTTGGCCGCGCCCTCCTCCAACCGCAGGACGTGCCAGCGGCGGGTCGTCAATTGCTCACGCGCAGCGGGCAGGCTGGCGGCGTCGATCGCGCCGCGCCGCTCTTTCCCCGTGGGGTCGACCGCAAGATAGGACCAGCGCGGCATCAGACCACGACGCCGCCATCATCGCGCCGGGCGACGCGCGCCGCTTCCTCGGGGCTGGTCTCCCCCGACAGGACAAGGCGCTTTGCCGCGCGCACCAGTCGCGTCCCGCGCCGGTTGCCAGCCGCGTCCTTGCCGAAAACATGGTCGGCGATTTCCTCTTCCGATGCGCCTGCGTTGACCAGCCGGCGCACGGTATCGTCGACGCGCAGCGCCTCGAACAAGCCGATCCGCCCCTGATAGCCCGAATGGCCGCAAGCGTCGCAGCCGACCGCATGGAAGACCGTCTTGCCCGGCTTGATGTTCAGGATTTCACCCAACGCCGGGTCGATCTCACCCTCACGGCGGCAAACCTTGCACAGGCGGCGCACCAGACGCTGGGCGATGACCGCGCGCAATGTACTTGCCAGCAGGAATGGTTCGACGCCCATGTCGCGCATGCGGGTGATCGCGCCGACACTGTCGTTGGTGTGCACGGTGGAGAGCACGAGGTGCCCCGTCAGCGAGGCCTGAACCGCGATGTCGGCGGTTTCCTTGTCACGGATTTCGCCGACCATCACCACGTCCGGGTCCTGCCGCAGGATCGCACGCAGGCCCGCTGCAAAAGACAGCCCGACCTTCGCGTTCACCTGCGTTTGGCCCACGCCATCCACAGCGTATTCCACAGGGTCTTCCACAGTCAGGATATTGCGCTGACCATCGTTCAGCGTGCGCAATCCGGCATAGAGCGTGGTCGTCTTGCCCGACCCCGTTGGCCCGGTGACCAGCACGATCCCGTTCGGCTCGTTGAGCGCGCGGGTCAGCACCCGCTCGGCATGATCGTCAAGGCCAAGCTGCGCGAGGTCGATCCCCGCATTGTCCTTGTCGAGCAGGCGCATCACCACCCGTTCACCCGCGCGGTTCGGCAGAGTCGAAACACGCACGTCGACCAGCTTGCCGCCCAGCGACAGCCCGATGCGTCCGTCCTGCGGCACGCGGCGCTCTGCGATATCGAGCCGGGCCATGACTTTGATACGGCTGACAAGCACCGGCGCGACATGCGGCGGCATGCGCAGCTTTTCCTTCAGCACGCCGTCTTCGCGGAACCGCACGACCAGCGCCTGCTCGTATGGCTCGATGTGAATATCCGACGCGCCTTCGCGCAGGCCTTGCGCGATCAGGCCGTTGATCAACCGGATCGCGGGCGCATCGTCGGCGCTGTCGAGCAAGTCTTCCGCACTCGGCAGGCCAAGACCGAGCGCATCGTCGCTGGCCTCGAAACCCAGCCCATCCGCCTCCAGCGCGCCGGTGTCGCCATAAACCCCGGTCAACAGCTTCTCGAACTCGGTCGCGGTCGCTCGGCGGGTCGACAAGGGCCGCGCAAAACGGCGGCGCAGTTCGAGCAGGACGGTCGCATCCGTCCCTTCGCGCAGCACCAGCGGAACCGCGCCGTCGACATCCTCGTCGGAAACGATCACGCCCCAGTCGCGCGCCTCGGCATAAGTCAGCAGCGGCGTGAGCGCCTCGCGCGCAGGCACCACGACCGCCGCTGCCCCGGCCAGCGCAACATCGTCGGCCAGCGGCACTTCGCCGTTCAGCGCGGTATGTCCGGGGTCGAGATGCGGCTCGTCGCTCATCGCTTCGCTTACTGCGCGGCCTCGCTCTCGGGCGTTATGATCACATCATCGGGGCGGTTCGGCATTTGCGGCGGGGCGGCGCCGAGATAGTCGATGACCAGTTCGTCGATGCTCGGCTCCCGATCCGGGTCGAAAGTGCGCTGCGCATCGCGGATGATGCCATAGCGGCGCGCGGTAACTTCCTGCCGGTCGCGCGCTGTGCGCAGGATCGTGGGGCGGATGAAGACCATCAGGTTCGTCTTCGCATGGCTCTTGCCGCGCGACTTGAACAATTCGCCGATGACCGGAATATCGCCCAGCAACGGGATCTTCTGGATCGTGCGCCGTTCGTTATCGTCGAGCAGGCCGCCCAGCACGATAATCTCGCGGTCGCCGACGGTAACGGTCGTCTTGATCTCGCGTTTGTTGATGATCAGCTCGTTAAAGTCGCTCGATACCGGCCCGGCGATCGAGCTGACTTCCTGCCGCAAGTCCAGCCGCACTTCGTTCGACGCGTTGATCTGCGGCGTGACGTCCAGTTCTATACCGACGTTCTGGCGTTGGATCGTACGGAACGCGTTGTCGAAATTGCCGCTCAGCGCTTCCCCGGTCGAAACAGGGATTTCCTGCCCGAACAGGATCGAGGCGGGCACATTGTCATTGGTCGTGATGTGCGGTGTCGACAGGATATTCGAATCCGAATCCGCCTGGATCGCATTGATCAGCGCGCCAATATAACGGTCGTTGCCGATAGAAGTGTAGCCGCCGGTATAGCCACCCCGCGCGCCCAACACCGCGGTCGCCGCGTTTTCGCGCAACAGGTCGCCGACTGTCGAAGTCGTCGAGCTGGAGACCACGCCATCGCTGACCACAGTCGTCGTCTGGTCGGTCGCATCGGCCAACAGACCGCCCGCGATATCGAGGATGTTCGGCGCGACGTTGCTGAAGTTCGTAACCGCAAACGGCATGTCCTTGCCGCCGATCAGGAACTGGACGCCCAGTTCCTTGGCCACACTGTCCGACACTTCGACAATGATCGCCTCGACCAGCACCTGATCCTGCCGGATGTCGAGCTGGCGCACCAATTCGGCAAGCCGCCGCTGTACGTCGACAGGAGCAGAAATGACGATGGCGTTCGCGCCGGGATAGCGAGTGATGATCGCGGTCCCGCGCCCACCGGAAAGCTGGATCGCACCGCCACCGACATCGCCAGCGTTGTTCAGGCCCGAACCCACATTGGCATCCTCGCCCCCGCCGGTCGTGGCGGTGACGGTGGAACTCGCGGCCGGGGTCACGCTGCCCCCGCTGCCGCCGACCAGCCGTTCCAGCATGGGCACCATCGCGGCGGCATCTGCATAGTCGAGCCAGATGACCTTGATCTCCGACCCTTCAGCGGCGCGGGCATCGAGGTCGCGGGCCATCGCGGCCAGCTTCGACAAAGTCTCCCGATCACCGCGCAGCAGGATCGAGTTGGAGCTATCGACCGCGACCACACCGGCCAGCCCGCCCGCCTTGGGCGCGATTTCCGACAGGGCGGCGGCGATTTCGCGCGCACCCGCGTGGTTCAACGTAACAAGCTCGGTGCTGCTGGTATCGCGGTCGATCTGGCGGACCAGCGCGCGAATGCGGCGGATGTTGTCGGCATAGTCGACCACGACCAGCGAATTGCCCGCCTGGTTGGCGGTGATCGAGCCTTCCGGGCTTATCAGCGGGCGCAGCGTTTCGACCGCCTGCGCGGCCTCTATCGAACCAAGCCGCACCACTTCGGTGACCATCGCGTTGTCCGGCGCACCAGCGGTGCCGAGGCGGCTTGGCTGCGACGCGGCGTTTTGCGCGGGCTGAATACGAAACGCGCCATTGCCGATGGGCACGGCGACAAGGCCATTCGCGCGCAGCGTGGCGAGGAACACCTCGAAATATTCGCTACGTGTTAGCGGGCGTTCGGTGACGACCGAGATCTTGCCGTTCACCCGCCCGTCGACAATGAAAGTCCGCCCTGTGACCTGCGCCGCATCGGCCACGAAGGCGCGCACGTCGGCATCGCGCACGTTCAGCACATATTGCGCCATCGCCACTTGCGGCAGCGCCATGGCGACCACCGCGACGGCGGCAAGGGCGGACTGAAGACTACGCGTGATACGCTTCATTGAGACACCGTTATCCGGACCGGCACATCGCGCCCGTTGCGCTTGACGGTCATCGTGACTGAGGAACCGGGACTGAGCTGGCCAGCCACCCGGGAAAGATCGCCAGCGCCCGAAACGGCGCGGCCATTGACGGCGGTCAGCACATCGCCGCTGCGCAGGCCCGCCCGGCGGAAGGCCGCGCCATCGCCCTTGGCATTAAGCATGATGCCCCCGTCGCCCGCCGCAAAGGCGATACCCTGCTGCAAGGCGCTGGCCGAAACCTCGCTCGATGGCGGCGGCGGGGCAGCGGGCGGCGGCGGCACAACCGGAGGCGGCGGTGCCACGGGATTGACCGTAGTGGGCGCGACGGTCGGCGCAGGCTTCGACTGGTCGAGATAGAGCAGTTCCGCGCCCCCGCCCCGGCTGAGCGTCACGTGATCGAAGGCGACGGCGGACAGGGTCACGCCATCCATCACTTCCTCACCGATGCGATAGACCCCCTGTTCGCCATCGGATCCGGCGACGATCGCGGTGCCTCCGCCAGAGGCCGGGTTCATGCGGATGCCGAACAGCGTCAGCGGAAGGTCGGTTACGACGGCGACGGCATTGGGCTGATCGACGGAAACGATCACGACTTCGCGGTTAAAGGGATCGAACCCCGTCATCAAAGCCGACCGAGCGCTATCATTCATCAGGCGCACCCGCGTCGGCTTCCAGTCGCCAAGCGGAGAGACCGGCGTCACGATCATCCAGAACAGTTGCGCCCCGGCCACGACGATCCCGGCGGCCAAGAGCCACCAGACCACATCATGCAGGCCCGGCACCGTCAGCCGCCGCCCGCTCGCACTGGCGCGAACGAATCGCACGTTTGTCTTCCCACCCGTCGTTACAACCGGGCCTGTATGGCCCATCGCGCGGCGACTCAAAAGCCCCGAACCCGTCTGGATTGTGGCCATGTAGCAACGATTTGACAGATTTATGTCAACGGCCACCATTCGATGCAGATACGCCCCCTCGCCAAATCGGCGGGTGCGGGCTAAGGGGCCGGAACAATGCTGGACCTGCAGTCGAAATCGCTGGGTGAAGAGGCCGTGCAGCCGCTGAACGGTCTGCGCGTGGCGCTGTTCAGCGGAAACTACAATTATGTGCGCGACGGCGCGAATCAGGCGCTCAACCGGCTGGTCGATTACCTGCTGCGACAGGGCGCGCAGGTCCGCACGTATTCCCCGGTGGTCGATAACCCCGCGTTCGAGGCGACCGGCCCGCTGGTCAACGTGCCTTCTATCGCGATCCCCGGCAGGTCCGAATATCGCCTGCCGGTGGCCCTGTCGGCAGCGGTGAAGAAGGATCTGGCCGCCTTCGACCCCAGCGTGGTTCACGTGGCCAGCCCCGACGTCGTCGGTCACAAGGCGGTGACATGGGCGCGCGATCGCGGGATTCCGGCGGTTGCCTCGGTCCACACACGGTTTGAAACCTATCCCCGCTATTACGGCTTCGGCTTTCTGGAACCGCTGGTCGTTGCCGGCCTGCGGCGGTTCTATAATCGCTGCGACGCGCTGATCGCGCCTTCGGAATCGATGGTCGCCCTGTTGAAAGAGCAGGGGATGAACGACGATGTCTCGCTATGGACGCGCGGGGTGGATCGCACGATCTTTCACCCGTCGATGCGCGACATGGCGTGGCGGCGTTCGCTGGGCATTGCCGATGACGAACCGGTGGTGGGCTTTCTTGGTCGCCTCGTAATGGAAAAAGGCCTCGACGTCTTTGCCGAGACGATCGAACGGCTGCGCAAGCAGGGCGTGCGGCACAAGGTGCTGGTCATCGGCGAAGGCCCCGCGCGCGGTTGGTTCGAGGATCACCTGCCGAAAGACGGCAATGGAACGGGCGTGTTCATCGGGCACCAAATGGGGGCCGACCTTGGCCGCGCGGTGGCCAGCATGGACGTGCTGTTCAACCCCTCTGTCACGGAAACATTCGGCAACGTCACGCTGGAGGTGATGGCCTGTGGTCTGCCCGTCGTGGCCGCCGCCGCAACCGGCAGCCGGAGCCTCGTCAACGACGGCAAGACCGGCGCGCTGGTCACGCCCGGCGACACAAGGCAATTTGCCAAGGCGCTGGCCGCCTATCTGACCGATCCGGCCCTGACCCGCGCCCACGGCGACGCTGGCGAAGCGCGGGCCAGTGAGAACAGCTGGGACCGGATCAATCAGGCGGTGGCCGATACCTATCTGCGGTTGCTGTCCGCGGACCGTTGATCAGGCGATGACCCGCCGCGCGATCATGCGGCGGCTGTAAGAGATCAGCGCCAGCAGTACCGCCAGAAGAATGATCGAGAAGATGATCGGCAGTGTCATGTCGGTCTGCCCCGGTATCGGCTCCACAAAGCCGAGGATGAGCGTCACCACCAGCCCCAGCAGCGACACGATAAACGCGTGCATCGCGAACCGGCTGCGGAGCAACAGCAGGACCGATCCGGCAACCGACCCCCAAACGCCCAATGCCCAGAACACGCTGCCCCACCACGGCATTGCTGCGTAATAGGCGATCATCTGGTCGGCGTTGAGGCCGAAACCCTGCCCCATGCTGCCAAGGTATTCGCGGTTCTGCAGCTGGGTCATCAGGTAGTCGTAAGCCCCGAACGCATTCCACAACAGGCTGAGCACGGCGACAATCCAGAAGGTCGTCGGTGCCTTGATGCGCGTCGTCGTCATTCTGTCTCTCCCCCGGATGCGACCCGGCTTTCGGGCCAGGGTTATCGGCAATAAAACCCGAACTGGCAATCGCCGCCGCGCGCCCTAGATTGGCGGCACCCATGGCCGACCTTTTCGCAAACGACCCGCCACCGCCCAGCGCCGCCCCCGAACCGGGTGAAGCCGCGCCGTTGGCCGACCGCCTCCGCCCGCGCACGTTGGCGGATGTTGTGGGGCAGGATCACCTTACCGGACCGGAAGGCACGATCGGGCGGATGGTCGCAGCGGGCCGCCTGACCAGCATGATCCTGTGGGGCCCGCCCGGCACCGGCAA
This sequence comes from Croceicoccus naphthovorans, assembly GCF_001028705.1. Lineage (NCBI taxonomy): Bacteria > Pseudomonadati > Pseudomonadota > Alphaproteobacteria > Sphingomonadales > Erythrobacteraceae > Croceicoccus > Croceicoccus naphthovorans. The sequence goes on from NZ_CP011770.1 coordinate 2,565,940, forward strand.
GACCAGCATTGCGCGCCTTCTGGCCGACAGCGTGGGCATGCGCTTTGCCGTCGTCAGCGCTGTGTTTTCGGGCGTGGCGGACCTGAAAAAAGCCTTTGCCGAGGCCGAAACCGCGCAAAAGGCGGGTCAGCGCACATTGTTGTTCGTGGACGAGATCCACCGATTTAACCGCGCGCAGCAGGACGGTTTCCTGCCATTCGTGGAGCGCGGCACAGTCACGCTGGTCGGCGCGACGACCGAGAACCCGAGCTTCGCACTCAACGCCGCATTGCTGTCGCGGGCGCAGGTTCTCGTGCTCGAACGCTTGGACGAGACTGCGTTGTCTGCCCTGCTCGACCGGGCGGAGGACCTGGCGGGGCCGCTGCCCCTCGACGCCGACGCCCGCGCCGCGCTGGTCGCCAGTGCCGATGGCGACGGGCGCTTCCTGCTCAATCAAGCGGAAACGCTCTATGCGGCAAAGATCGACTCGCCGCTCGACACCGATGGCTTGCGCAAGTTCCTGCAACGGCGGCTGGCGGTTTATGACAAGGACCGCGACGGGCATTACAACCTGATCTCGGCCCTGCACAAATCGCTGCGCGGGTCGGACCCGCAGGCGGCGCTGTATTGGATGGCGCGAATGCTGACGGCGGGAGAGGAGCCGCTCTACGTCCTGCGCCGCCTGACCCGGTTTGCCAGCGAGGACATCGGATTGGCCGACCCGCAGGCGCTGACCCAGTGCCTTGCCGCCAAGGAAGCCTACGAATTTCTGGGCAGCCCGGAAGGCGAACTGGCGATCGTGCAGGCCTGCCTTTACCTCGCCACCGCGCCGAAATCGAACGCGGCCTATGTTGCGCAAAAGGCCGCGTGGAAGTCTGCAAGAGAAACCGGCAGCCTCGCCCCGCCGCAAAACATCCTGAATGCGCCGACAAAGCTGATGAAAGACTTGGGCTACGGCAAGGACTATGCTTACGACCACGATGCAGAGAACGGCTTTTCCGGCGCAAACTATTGGCCCGATGGCATGGAGCGGCAGAGCTATTACAAGCCCGTCCCGCGCGGGTTCGAGCGTCAGGTGATAGAGCGTATGGAATGGTGGGACAGGAAACGCGCTGAGCGGAAGGGCTGAGCCTGTTGCCCAGGTTCCGGCACTTCCTTGCCATCGACTGGTCCGGCGCGGCAGGCAAGCGGCAAAAAGGCATCGCACTGGGTCTTGCGCGTGCAGATGGCGGCGCGCCCGAATTACTGATCCGCGAAGGCGGCTGGTCACGCGGCGATGTACTGGCCCTGCTGCGCGAAGACCTGCCCGAAGATACATTGGTCGGCATGGACCTGGGCATATCGCTGCCCTTCGCCGATTGCGGCGCGTTCTTTCCCGGTCTGCCTGACAGTCCCGCCGATGCCCACGCGCTATGGCACCTGATCGACGACGTTTGCGCCGCCGATCCGCACCTCTCCGCAACCAGTTTCGTCGATCACCCCGACTTTGCGCCTTACTTCCGCCGCCATGGCGGGCGCGAAGGCGCTCTGTTTCACGGCCATGGTGCCCCGCACCGCAGAGGCCGGTTCCGCGTCGCCGAAGAGGCACAAGCCGCGCTGGGCTGCCAGCCAACGTCGAACTTCAACCTCGTCGGCGCCGCGCAAGTCGGGAAATCGAGCCTGACCGGGATGCGGGTGCTGCACCGGCTGGATCGCAAAGTGCCTGTCTGGCCCATCGATCGCCTGCCCGCAACCGGCTCCGTCATCACCGAAATATACACCGCGATCCCCGCCATCGCCGCCGCCAGACGCGCAGGGCGCAGCAAGATTCGTAGTTGGCGTGAACTCGACGATGCGCTGGCCTTGCTCGGCTCTCCCGCGCTTGGCCGCGAAGGCCCGATCGACGACCACGCTTCCGACGCTCTGCTCACCGCCGCATGGCTGCGCCGCCATGCCGACGACCCCGCGTTGTGGTCCCCCAAACACCTCAACGATGCAATTGCGCGAACCGAGGGCTGGACCTTCGGCGCGCCTTAGGGCAGAGGCGCGCAAATGGGCCGGCTTAGCTCAGTTGGTAGAGCACCTGATTTGTAATCAGGGGGCCACGGGTTCGAATCCTGTAGCCGGCACCATTCCCCCAAAATTTTTGGCAGATACGAAAAACGGGGACGCAGCCACGCCGCGCCCCCGCCTTTCTCCATGCGGTCCCGATCAGAAGCGGAACGACAGCGTCGCGCGTCCGGTGCGGGAAAAGCCCTGTTTCGACACGGTGCCGCCATATGACAGGCCGAGGCTCAGCCCCGGTGCCATTGTCCAGTTCAGGCCTGCATCGATCAGGCCCATGTCCTTGGCCAGTGGCGACCCCGTTACGATGAAGTCCGGCCCGCCATCGAACGCCATCGTTGTTTCAGTCGAACGGCCGTCCAGCGCATGCTGCCACTCTGCGGCAAAGCGGAACGCGACGGCATCGGCGGGGTCGAGCGTGACGTGCCCCTTCAGGCCCAGCGACGAATAGGTCCAATCTGCTTTTTCGTCGGCGACATCCAACGCCAGAGTCTCGCCGGTTTCGGCAAAGCCATCGCGGTCGAACCGGTTCCACGTCACCCCGGCAAAGGGCTCGATCGCGCCCTTGCCAACCGGCACCAGAACCCCGGCGCGGGCATAGGCGCCATAGACCTTTACCCGATAGTCGGCGGACAGGTCCTGATCGATCGTGGCGAACGCGACGTTGCGGTCGGTCTCTACGTCAAAGTCGGCATAGCTCGCCCCGGCGGCAAGGCGCAGCGCGCCTGCGTCGGTTCCCGCATAGAGGTGCCCGTGCGTGCCCTTGGTCGAAACATGGGACGAGCGGCTGCCCACCAGCGTATCGCCATCGGTATAGCCGACCGCGATGCCCAGCTTTGACTGGCCGAACCCGTATTCGAAACCGCCGGCATAGTTCGTGGTCTTGCGCAGGTAGCCTGCCGCATTGCCGTCGCCGTCGATATCGTCGCGCCCGCTCTGGATCTGGATCCACAGTTCGGGGCCCTGCGCACGCGGCAGGTCCAGCCGTTCCAGCACCGCGCGGCGAATGCGGGCGCTGTCCTGCCATGCCGTGTTGGCGACGGTTGCGTGGATTTCCCCGCTCAGCGCGTCGAGCGCTTCGCGCGCCATGACGCCGTTCAGGCTGGCGAACGCAAAATACTCGTCGGTCGCAGGATCGAACGTGGCATCGAAGGCAACGCCCGATGCGCGCTGGTTGGCGGTCTCGGCAACGTCGGCAAAGTCCAGGTCGTTGCGCGTCATCACCAGCGACACGCCACTGGCGCTGTAGACCAGCGAGGGATCGAGGAAGGCAAGGTCGGTGACTACCCCGTCGAATTCTCCGCTAACCGTGTCGGCCGCCGCGATCTGGTAGATCGTCTGCCAGTCATACGTTCCTTGGACCGCCAGCACGCTGACCATGCCGCCCTGAATGTCGAGCGCTCCGGTCACGCCGAGCAGGTCGGCATTGCCGTCCGCATCTGCGTTGACGAAGAGAGTCGATCCGCTGGCGAAAGTTACGTCGCCATCGGCCAGCATCATGCCGCTGGGCGCAAGGGTCGCTCCATCACGGACCAGGACGCCGCCAACCATGCCGCTGCCCGTCAGCAAGCCGCCCGACCCGACGGTGATCGCCGACGTCGCATAGCTGCCGATGACATTCAGGCCGCCCTCGCTGATAATGGTCGAACCGGTCATGGTGTGCAGGCCGGACAAGGTGACGATGCCGCTGCCGGTCTTTTCCACGTCGCCGGTGCCAGAAAGGGAACCGGCGAATTCGGCGTCGGCATCCTCATCGATGACCAAGATGGCATCGTTCAACACCATACCGCCCAGCGAGATGGTCGAGGCCGTCAGGGTACCGCCAAGGATCGAGGTGCCGCCAGTGAAGCCGTTCATGCCGGTCAGCGTGACGTTGCCATCGCCTTGCTTCGTCAGCGAACCGGTGCCGACGATGATACCTGCAAAGTCGCCGTCGACATCCTGATCGATCACCAGCGCGGCCTCGTTCTGGATATCGCCCGTCAGCGACGTGGTCGATCCCGTCAGCGTACCGCCCGTAATCAAGGTGCCGCCGGTAAAGCTGTTCGCACCGGTCAGCGTGACGTTCCCGCCGCCGCTCTTGATCAGCGAGCCTGTTCCCGAAACATCGCCCGAAAAGGTGCCGTCGCCAGCCTGATCGAAGACCAGAAACGCATCGTTCAGCACATCCCCGGTGAGCGAGATGGTCGAACCGGTCAGTGCACCGCCCGAAATCGTCGTGCCACCGGTATAGGTGTTCACGCCTGTCAGCGTAACGTTGCCGTCGCCGTCCTTGGTGAGCGACCCCGTACCAGATACATCACCCGCGAACGTACCATCGGTATCCTGATCGATAACCAGCGCCGCGTTGTTCAGCACGTCCCCGGTCACCGAGGTCGTCGAACCCGTCAGCGTACCGCCCGAAATCGTGGTGCCGCCGGTGTAGATGTTGGTCCCGATCAGCGTAACGTTGCCGTCGCCGTCCTTGGTCAGCGAACCCGTGCCCGACACGTCGCCTGCGAAAGTACCATCGGTGTTCTGATCGATGACCAGCGCCGCGTTATTCAGCACATCGCCCGTCAGCGAAGTGGTCGATCCGGTCAACGTGCCGCCCGAAATCGTCGTGCCGCCGGTATAGCTGTTCGTGCCCGTCAGCGTGACGTTGCCGTCGCCATCCTTGGTCAGCGAGCCCGTGCCCGACACGTCGCCTGCGAAACTGCCATCGGTGTCCTGATCGATCAGCAGGTTCCCGCTGTTCGCGACGTTGCCCACAATCGTTTCGGTCGAACCTGCCAGCGTGCCCTGCTGGATGTCCCACCCACCGGTGAACGTATTCATGCCGGTCAGCAACAACGTGCCCGACCCGGTCTTGGTCAGTGCGCCAGAAGGGTCGGATTCGTCGGTCAGCGTGCCGTTCAACGTAACATAGAACGTGCCGGTATCGATGGTGCCGCCATTGCCGGTAACGGTCAGGTCGGTGTCGAAGCTGTCGTCGCTATCGAAGGCAAGCGTGCCGCCATCCATCGACGGTTCGTAAGTGCCATCGCCGACCGTTTCGGGCGTCGCATTCTCGCCGCCCGAAATCGGCCCGGCGGTCGTGCCCACGGTGACCACCGACGATCCGGCCGGAACCGATCCGATCTGCAGCGTGCTGAAAACGAGGTAGCCGCCCGCACCAAAAATTTCGCCGCTGCCATTGGGGACCATCGTCACGCTGGAGAAGTTGTTGCGGTCGTCGATCGCGGCGACGAAATGCTCTTCACCGCCGATACTGGCGTCGATCCCGCCGACCAGTAATGGGGTCGACCCGTTAAACATCATGTAGATTTCCGACGCGTTCGCCGTGCCTCCATCCGGTGTGGTATTCCCGGTAGTGCAGCAAGTGCCCCAGTCATTGACGTGAAGACCGACGGCGTTGATGTCGTAAGATGTCGTGTAGCTGGCGTCGCTGTAGAAGGAGAGCGTGTAGCCTGCCGCGACAACGCTCATCCAGTCGCCCGCGGTATAGCCGACCGACCAGTTGGTGAAGCCGTCGCCACCTTCGTCGCCGCCTCCCGTATTCATTGCCGGGGCCCCGGCCAAGGTCGTTTGCACGTAGACGGTAACCGTTCCGGTCGTGTCGGTTACGGCAAAGCGATTGCTGCTGGTATTGGTTATATCGTACTGGAAAATCAGCGAATCCTGCGTCGCGCCGGGATTGGCATCGTTATAGGCCTGATCGGCGGCGTCGGTCGTATCGAGGAAGGTCTGAAGACCCGCGTTCAGGTCTTCATTGAAAAAAACCGCCGGATCGGCAAGCGCGGGCTGAACAGGCAGGACACCCGCGGCAAGGATTGCCGTCGAAGCCATAAAGCGGTTTTTGCGAAAACGTTGGGTCATTATTCTGGGCACCTCCACTGGAACCCAGCGGCTATGACCATGCGGCGTGCACAAAGCGCAGCGGCGTGAATACGCAACTTTCCCTATTTTCCTATCATATCTGCCGGTCGCATCCGGAATGGTTCGGAAATGGCGGTTTCGTAACGGACCGGACCGTTTCGGCGTGGCCATTTCGACACTTCGTTTACCGTTCTGTTTAGGCACAGCGATTTGCCAAGGTCCGGTCAACCCGTCGCCGAAATTCCGCGACCGAGGGTGGATTAGAACGCTTGCCGCATCCGTTACCCGAACCAGACGGCCCCAAGGGCCACCCCCATTTCTGACGGAGCCTGCAATCGATGCGTTACGCGCTTTACCTGATTTTCCTGACCCTCTCCGCCCCCGCGCTGGCCAATGACGGAGCTGCTTTGACAGACCGTGAGCAGAGCGCCACACCGACACGGATCACCTTGGTGGCCGGGGCCGAATATGCCAGCGGCGAATTCGCGGAAGAGGATTACCAAACGTCGGCGGCGGTGGCGGGTGTCTCGGTTTCGCGGGGACCGGTCTCGCTTTCCGCGTCGGTGCCATATCTGGTCACGACCGCGCCCAAATACCTGATCGTCAATCAGGGCGGCCTGCTCGGCACGCCCCTGTTCGCATCGTCCGACATCGAATTCCGACCGGTCCGGCGTAAGGGGATCGGCGATGTCTCGGTGCAAGCCGCCTATCGCCTGCCGGTTCGCGGGTTCGACGCGGCCGTCGCCGCATCGGCCAAAATCCCCACCGCGTCGGAGAAAAGGGGATTGGGCACCGGCGCGTTCGACTATGGCGTGGCGGGTCAGATATCGAAACGCTTCGGATCGGTCATACCCTTCGTGGGCGCGGGCTATACTTTCGTTGGCAAGCCTGACACGTTCGATGTGCACGATACGCTGTCGGGCACGGCCGGGGCCAGCATCGGGTTCAGCCGGACCAGCGCGGTATCGTTATCCTATGCCTATGAACAATCGCAAAGCAGCCAGGCAGGCGACCGCCAGAGCGTTGGCGTCGATCTGGGCACGCAGCTTGCTCCGAATCTCAGGCTGGGCCTGAACGGACGCGCGGGTTTGTCCGAAGATGCGCCGGACGCAAAGCTGGGCCTGCGGATCGGTCTGGGGTTCTGATCGGTCTGGGGTGCTGATCGGGGGTGGGGCTTCCCGCGATCAATCGCCGATGATTACGAAAGGCGCCCAGAACGCGGGATGCGCGTGATCCTTGCCTGCCATCATGTCCAGCTGCGCCCGTTGCAATGCGCGGGCATAGTCGCCGTCCCCACTCAGGCCAGTCATCGTCGCCGCCGTCAACCGCGCCGCCGCATCGTCACGAACGCGCCAGTGAGAGAGCATCAGCGACCGGCTGCCCGAAGCGAGAAACGCATTGGCCAGTCCGGTATAGGCAGGCGCGGTGACATCGCGCCCCGCCGCACTGTTGCAGGCGGACAGGATGACAATATCCGCCGCCAGGCCCAGCCCGGCAATCTCGCTGGCGAGCAGGAACCCGTCGTCTTCGGCTTGCGTCACGCTTCCCGGCGGGGTCAGGACCAGCGCGGGTTCGCGCAGGCCGCCGATCTCGCCGGCGGTCAAGCCGTGGGTGGCGAACAGGATCACGTCGGCGGGTCGCTGGCTGGCAGCGCGGATACGCGGCTCGCTGGCCTCCGCCCCGGTCAGGATCACGCGCTCTTTCGCACCACTCGCCTCGGCCACCAGCGCCACTTCGCGCTCCGCCTGCGGCAAGGCGGGCAAGTCGCGAATGTCGGCAAGTTCAAGCGCGGTGCCGCGATAGGCATCGGTCCTCTCGCCATCGCCCAGTTGCGGAGCGCCGACGCCGATAAAGCGCCCATTAGTCGCATTGGGGCTTGATCGTTCGAACGCGGCAGACGGCGTCAGCGCGGTCGAAAAGGCATGGTGGCGGACCAGCCAATCGTCGTCAGGCCCAGCCAGAATCGCAAAGGGAATGCGCGACAAGGCATCGCTCGTCACCACGGCGACGCGGGCCTTGCCCGACAATGCCTGCCTGACCTGCATCGGCAGGATCAGGTCGTGCAATTCCTTCGCAGCATCGACCGGGAATTCCCGCGTTAGCGCCGCCGGTCCGTCCAGCGCATCGCGCAACCGCGACACCAGCGGACGGACAATGGGCCTGCCGCCATCGGTATGCCCCATCGCCACGCCATCAGCGGTGATCACCATGCTGAACGTCTGATGGCGAGAGGGCATGGCGATCAGCAAAGCCTCGTCCGCCGTCATCCGTGCCTGCAGGTCCGCGACCGTGATCGCCTGCGGCTCCAACGCCTGTGCAAAGTCGGGGCGCACGATGGCCAGCGCCTTGCGCGCCTCGTCGACTTCCACCTGCAAGCGTTCGATCTCGACGCGATGCGCCTCCGCCTCGTCGCTACGCTGCGCAACCAGCATCGCGGCGCGTTCGCGGTTCAGCAGGCGCAGCCGCGCGCTACCTTTTTCCAGCGTTTCGACCAGCGCGGCGGATTGCGCATCCTGCCCGAAAGACGCGCGCAGCGTGAGGTACTGTTTCGCTCGCGCATTCGCGCCCCAACTGGCGAGTTCGAAGGCCCGCAAGGCATCGTCGGCGCGGTCGCTTAGCATCGCCGCCTGAGCCAGTTGCATCACCGGCTCGTAAAAAATGTCGAGATCGGCGCCGAGTTCGAAGCTCTGCGCATCGCCGACCATCTGCGCGACCAGCCGCCCGTGCGCCTGTTCGACCCGCTGCCAGCCTGCCTTGCCTTCGCCCGCCTCGATCTGAAGCAATCCGCGCTGGATCTCGGTCGCAGGCGGCACCGCTTCGTCCATCGCCGCGAACCGGTCGATGACGATCTGCAAGGTCGCCAGCGCGCCCGCGAAATTGCCAGCCTCTTCCTGCCGATCGGCCAGCGCGACATAGCCGCCGATGGCCTTGCGGTCGTCCATCGCCAGCGTGTCGGCCACGGCAACCGCCTGCCGTGCAAGGTCCATTGCCTGATCCGCCCGCCCCGCTTCGTGCGCGGCGTTGGAGGCGGAGAGGAACGAGTTCACCGTCTCGCCCGCGTCCACTTCACCCAGCTTTGCCTGACGCGCCAGCATCAGCGCGATCGCCTCATCATAATGGCCCAGCCGCGCGCTGATCACGCCTAGATTGTGGAGCGCGACCATCGTGTTCGGATGGTCCGACCCCAGCGTGGCGGTCATGATATCCAGTGCGGTGCGAGCAGGTTCCTCAGCTTCCTCATAGCGGCCCGCTTTCAACAGGACTTTCGCCAAAGTTGCCTGCGCGAAACCCATGAAAGGATGCCCCTCCGGCAAGAGCCGGTTGGCCATCGTCACCCCGCGCTGGGCAAGGTTCAGCGCCTCTACCAACCGTCCCGCATCGACCAGCATGTTGGCCCCGCTGGAAAACGCGACGAACAGCGTCGCATCCGACAACCCGCCATCGACCAGCCCGGTGATCGACGGGCCGACATGATCCGCCGCCTCGGCAAAGCGGCCCGCTTCGTAAAGAGCGTGCGAATAATTGAGATAGCCCAGGCCCAATGCCTTGGCCGCATCGGGTTCCAGCCCGGCAGGGTCCGCGCCATACAGTTTGACGCGGATTGCCAGCGCGCGTTCCTGCAACGGCAATTGCCGCTCCGGCGCGCCGGTCGCGCCATAGAACACCGCGCTGTTGGCCAGCGTATCGGCCATCGCCTCGCCATCGGTCAGCCCGGCGGCCTCAAGGCGCTTCATCGCCTCCAGCGAAGCGGCCAATGCGCCCTGCATATCCTGCTGATAATAACGCGTGTCGCCCATGCGGTTGAGGGCGTGGGCCTGTTCCTCCACCGCGCCGCCGGACGCCTCCAGCGCCATCAGATAGGCTTGCCAAGCCGCCTCCGCCTCTGCCGCCTGGGCCAGCGGATCGATGGCTTCCGCCGCCTGTTTCAGCGCAGCAGGCGCTCCTGCCGCAACTTGCTCCACCGCATCCTGTGCCTGCGCCATGGCCGGCACGGCCCCCACCGCCGCAGCAGCAGCAGCCAGCAACAAGAACTTGCGCATCAAAACCCCCCGATGTCCGGCCCTTTTCGTGGCGGGATCGTCAGTCGATCACAAGATAGAAGCGCACGTTTTCCCGACCGGGATTATAAATCTCGATCCGGTGGCGATGCGTGTAGAGAGGTACCCAGCGGCAGGACACCTTCTCCGCCTCCTGCTTGCACAGCGGTTCGTCGTCATCGTCGGTGATGCGGATGCCGACCGGGCGACCGTCGGGCGATTGCACCGCGACAGCGGCCTTGCGGCCCGAAAGGAAGGTCTGTTCGATCGTGCGGGTGCCACGCGCGGGCAGTGTGCCGGTCAGAAAACCGGGGCCGAGCACCCGCCCGCGCCACGCATGGGGCGATAGCGTAGCCCGCGCGCTCCATTCGGCAAGCGTGGCTTCGCCGGTGTCGTCGATGGGCTTCACGCCCAGCGCGCCGAGTTCGGCCAGCTTTGTACCCAGCGTTTCGGTCTGCCCTTCGCGATAGGCCGCTTCGGTTTCCACCAGCAACGCGGCAATATCCTGCGCCGGATCGGCAGGCGTTGTCGCAACCGGCGCAGTTTCGACTGTCGCGCATCCCGCCAAAGTCGCCAGCGCCGTCAGAACCGCCACCCTCATGCCCGCTTCCTCTCGACCACGAAACACGCCCCCTTGTCCTTGGCGCGGTATTCCAGCGTCAGTCCGTGCCGTTCCGCAATCGCGCGGGCCAGCGCCAGCCCCAGCCCCGCACCGGGCCGCTCGCCCCCTTGGCTTGCACCACGCGCCCGATGGAACCGCTCGAAAATCGCCTCCTGATCCGCCTCGGGCACGCCCGGTCCGTCGTCCTCTACGATCAGAACCGGCCCGGGCGTCAATGTCACCCGGATCGTCCCGCCCTCCGGCACGTATTTCAGTGCGTTGTCGAGCAGGTTGGTGAGCAGCCGCGCCAGATGCGGTTCCTCGCCATCAAGCACGACGCCGGGGCTGATCGCGGTTCCGAAATGCAGGCCGAGGTCTTCCGCGCTATCGGTGTAGAGCTCGCACATCCGCGACACGACTTGCGACAGGTCCACCGGCTTCAGACCCGCATGATCGCCCTCGCGCGCCTTGCTCCACGCGATGTCGAGCAATGATTCCAGCACGCCGACCAACCTGCGAATTTCCTCCCGCGCCTCCACCAGACGGCGCGACACATCGTCGCTCGGCCCCGCATCCAGCGCCTTGGCCAGCCGCGCGTCGAGGTGCATCAAGGGCGTGCGGATTTCGTGCGCCAACCGGTCGGTCGTATCACGATGCGCGGTCAAGAGGTTCTGCACCCGCCCGATCACCGCCGCACTGTCATGCGCCAGATCGTCAATCTCGTCACCGTGGCGCTCCGTGGTGGGCAGCCCGCCCCGGTTCTCCGCCGTATCGCGCAGGGCAAGGTTCACCTGCGCGATCCGCCGCTGCAACCGCCCCGCCGACAATTGCCCAAAGAACGCAACAAGCGCCACGAACGCCGCGCCGCCGACGATGAAGACTACCCGCACCCGTGCCCGCAGCGCCTCCGCCTCGTCCGTCTCGCGCGCGACCAGCAGACGCAGGTCCGGCCCAAGCTGGGTCGCGCGGGCATAGGCGCGCGTGCCCTCGCCGATGCGAATCGTGCCGCTCTCCGAAACCGCTGCATCGAGCGCGGGCCATGCCGGAATGTCGCCTGCCAGCCGGTCCCCATCGCCTAACAACAGGTAGTGCGGGGTGCCCCCTTCGGAAGGCCGCAGGCTCAGCCGGTCGCCGATCCGCCGAACCAGTTCATCGGTATCGCCGCTGGCGTGAATATCGACCAGTCCCGCCAGATCGACATCGACCGCCTTGCGCGCGCTGTCTTCCAGCGTGGATCGGATGGTCAGGTCAGTCACCAGCCAAAGCCCGGCGATCAGCAGTATCGAGGCGCCGATGCTGACCCAGACGATGCGGGAAAAGATGGAGCCCTTAGCGCGCAAGGCGTCAGCGCCCATCCATCAGGCGGTATCCAGAACCCCAGATCGTCTCCAGCGCCGGCGAGCCGAAACCATCCTCCAGTTTACGCCGCAGACGTGCGATCTTCACGTCGACCACATTGGTCTGCGGATCGAAATTCATGCCCCACACATCGCGCAGCAGCATCTCTCGTGTCACGACTTCGCCCGCGTTTTCCATCAGGTAGCGGAACAGATCGAACTCGCCGGGGCTCAGCGCCAGATGCTTGTTCTCGCGAAACGCGGTGCGCGCTTTGACATGGCACTCAAACGCACCGAACAGGATCACCGCGCTATGCGTGCGGCCCGATGCGCGGCGGTGCAGCGCGTTGATCCGCGCCAGCAGTTCGCCGCCCTCGAACGGTTTCGCCAGATAGTCGTCCGCGCCTGCTTCCAGCCCCTCTGTCCGGTCGGTCGAGCGGCCCAGCGCACTCAGCATCAAAACGGGCGTATCGACCCCGCTTTCGCGCAGGCGGGACAGAATTTGCAAACCGTCCTCACCATCCAGCATCCGGTCGAGCACGACGACATCGAACGCCGTCTCTCCGGCCCGGCGCAACCCGTCCGCCGCGCTGCTTTCCCACGCGAAACGGTGCCCCGCATCTCGCACGACATCGCCGATGCGCCCGGCCATGTCGGCCTCGTCCTCTATGCACAGGATGTAGAGCCCAGCCATTCGCCCCTCGATACCGTCGAACCGGGGCTTAGCCGCCGAAGCGCAACCGATGGAAGAGGGGGCGAGGCTTCATGCCGGGAAACTGCATTCAGCTCTCGCCCCGGTTGCATGCCTGCCGCTCCCCCAAGCGACAGGCATGCTCCCTTGCACGATCCGGCGTAAAGCCGGCGGCGCTGCCCACATCGCTGGAACTGGCGATTTGGGCGAGGGTCATGCAGGCCTTGCGCTCGCCCGGTTCACAGGCGTGGCCGGCCAGGGATGGGGCCCGTTTTTCGCTCTCCGGGCCGCCGATCCCAATCTTGTGCATGACCCCATAAGCGAAGCAGGCCTTGGCGACGTAGGCATCGCATCCATTTCGGATGAATATGCGCGCGACCGCCGGATGGCGGTATTCGTCCGGCCCTTGTGAGAAATAGAGGCCGAGATTGGCGCAGGCGATGCCGATCCATGCATCGCAGGCCTTGGTCAGGGCGGCGACATTGCCATTTCGCGGTTCGGGGGTAGAGATCGCGCCGCGCAAGTCCGCGCTGCCGCCTTGCGCAGCGACCGGCATGGCCGCAAACGCCGCCGGCATCAGCGCGATATGCGCCAAACGCCGTGCGATAATGCCGATATGCTGCATCGTGGGAACCCCCGAATTCGATCCGGGGCAAGCATCGTCAAGCGCGGAAATTGCACCACTGACAGGTTTTGTTAGTTCCATTTCGAATGCCGCAAGATCGGCATTCATGGTCGGGTTCAGACCCTAATCGGTACCGTCTGCCAACGCAGCGTTCAGCGTCGCGAGAAGATCAGCCCTTCGCCCCGCCACGTCCGACCGGGCCGCATCGTCCATCAAGACCTGCTCCAGCGCGCGCGCCGCATCGGAAACCGCGCCATAGCCCATGCTGCCCGCAATTCCGCACAGCTTGTGGCTACGGTCTCGCGCCGCCTCTGCATCGGCGGCAGCGCCGCCGGCAGCAAAGCACCCGAACCAGTCGCGCTCTTCGATCAATCTGTCCCGGAACCGTGCGCGAAGGGCGGCAAGCCGGCCCTCGAAATCGCTCATCTGCGTTACAGCCAGCGGGTCAGAACAGGCGGCTGATCGCGATGGCGGCATAGCCGTCGCTGTCGCTGCCGTCGGTCTTGCCGATGCCGCCCGACAGGCGGAGTTCCATGTTGCGCGCGATCGCGGTCGAGGCGAAGAGGCCGTAGGCGTGCCTGTCATAGGTCTCATCACCCTGAAGGCTGCCTTCCACGCCGACGCGCGTTTGCGACGAGGCATCGAGCAGCGGGCCGAAGCGCAGCTGCGCATAATAGGCCTCGTCCCCCAAGGCGTAGGACCCGAACCAGCCCAACCGCCAGTTGTTGCCCGCCGCACCATCGGTCGTTACCGCCGCGTCAAAGCGGGTCCCCTCACGCTTGTTGCCGGGGTCGGTCGGGTCGGTATCGGTATCCGTCACGCGCGGACCGACCGAGAAATTGGCCCAGCCCCACGCGCCCGACGACTGATGGACCAACGCCAGTTCCGCGGCCTTGTATTCCGCCTCTATCCGCGCGCCTTCGCTGTCATAGCGATATTCACCCACCGACACGCCGCCGCGAATCGCCAGCCCATTGCCCAACGATGCGCCCGGCAACGCCACGACCGCACCTGCATAGGCGTTGTACCCGTCGCCAACCGTCGCACCCGCATAGACAACCCCGTCATCGGGCGTTTCCTGCGCCATCGCGGCGCCCGAAAACCCAAGGCACGCGGCACCGGCCAACAGGGCGGCAAGGCCATGCGAAACACGAAAACGCATCTGGTGGAAATCCCATTGAAAAGAGCACGCGGCTCAACACTTTACACGCCTTGGCTCTTCCCGCAGCGCACAGTCCCGCTCTATATACAACAAGATGGACGTTCCCCTAACGGCAAACGCGATGGACGCGAAAATCTTGCCTGCCGCTGGCGATGTCCTGCGCGTACTGGTGGTCGACGACGATGCGATGATGGCGGACTATGTCGCGCTGGAGCTGGAAAGGCTGGGTTGCCATGCCGAGACCACGACCGACTTCGACGCCGCGCTGGCCACGGTGGCGGCAGGGGTCGACATGGTCGTCACCGATTACCAGATGCCGGGGCGCGACGGGCTGGACCTTGTCGCCGCGATCCGTGGGCGCGACCGGGCCGATACGCCGTTGCATATCGTGATGATGACCGCGCGCGGGGACGAAGACGTGATCCGCGCCGCGGTCGATGCCGGGGTCGATGATTTTCTCTATAAGCCGGTCGATCCGCTGCAATTGATGCTGGCGGTGGCAAGCGCGCGGCGCGCGGTACATCTCCACCGCCTGATTCAGGACCGCAATGCCGAACTGGCCAGCGCGCACGACGCGATGCGCGATGCGCTGGCGAGCTTGCAGGACGACATCGACGCGGCGGCCAGCCTGCACGAACGGCTCTTGCCCCGGCAAGAGCGGTTGCCGGGGGTGCGGGCCGCGCATGTCTACAAACCCGCCGCGTCGCTGGGCGGCGATTCCATCGGGGCGTCGAACGTGGGGAACGGGCGTACGCTTTTCTTCGTGATCGACGTGCAGGGCCACGGGGTTCAGGCCAGTCTCGACAGCTTTCACTTTCACCACCGGTTGAAACAGATGCGCCCGACCGGGCCGGACGAACTGGCCGCCGCGCTGGCCAGCCTGAACCGCGAAATCCTCGAGACCGAGAGCGAGATTTACGCCACCGTGTTGGCTGGCCTGGTCGATCCGGCAGCCGGCGAAGGCTGGCTGGTCCGCGCCGGGCATCCTGCCGCGATCCTGTTCGATGGCGAACGGCAATATACGGTCGAGGTCGAAGGCGGCTTCCCGCTCGGCTGGTTCACGGACAGCACCTACACGCCCACAGGCTTCGCATTCGGACCGGGAGCGAGGCTGGCGCTCTATTCGGACGGCCTGTCCGATTGCCGCGATCGGGGTGGGCGCGAATTGCGGACCGAGGGTATTGGCCGTATCCTGACCGAATGCCGGGGGAAGCCCATCGACAGCATCGGCAGAATGGTCGAACTGACGTTGTCCTTGCGCGATGCGAACCCATTGCTGGCGGACGATATTTCGCTGCTGGTCATCGAACCCGATCTGGGCGATAGGCCTTTGGCATGAGCGATCCCAACCTGATCCGCGTAGAGCACCCCCGCCTAGACGCCGCCATCGCCCCCGCTTTCAAGGACGAGGTGACCACCCGCGTCGCGCAAGGCGAACGGCGCGTATTGCTGGACCTGTCGGCGGTGCAGTTCATGGATTCCACCGGGCTTGGCGTGCTGGTCTCTCTGTTAAAGCGGATGGGCGGCGACGGGCGCATCGCGGTGATCGGGGCCGGTCCGGCGGTGCTGAAGTTGTTGCAGCTGACCCGGCTGGACACCCTGTTCGCGATCTGCGGATCGGAAGACGAAGCGCGGGATGCCCTTCGCGGCTGACCCGCAGATAAGCGTCCCGGCCACGCTGTTGGCCGTGCGCGCGTTGTCGGATTTTTTGCGCGACCGCTGCCTTGCCGCCGGGATCGACGAAGGCGCAGCGATGGAACTGGACCTCGCGCTGGTCGAGGCGGCGAACAACATCGTGCAGCACGGGTTAGCAGGTGCGGCGGACAAGATCGGGCTTTCGGTCGATCTGACCGACGAGACCGCCACATTGGTGCTGACCGACGGCGGCCCGCCCGCTCCGGCGGACCTCTTCATATCCGATGCCGCCGCGCCCGACCCTCTTGCCGAGAGCGGGCGCGGGATGATGATCATGCACCAATGCGTCGATAGCGTTGCCTATGACAGCGAGGGCGGCGTCAACACGTTGACCCTGACCAAGCGGCTATTGCCCGGGTAGCTCCACATGCTCGGGATGATGCCCGACCTCGCTGGTCAGCGCCTTATCCTCAAGGTTCACCACGACGACAGCGGTCAAGATCATCACCGCCACGATCAGCAGGTGAGCCCGACCGCGCCGCAGTTTTTCCGAAAACTTCATGCCGGTACCGCCCCTTCCAACGCCGGCTCCCGCTCCTCTGGCGGCTTCCAGAACGCGGCGCGCACCATCACCGACATGGCGAGAATGTTATTCAGGCCCCAAAGCCCGTTCACGATCAACCCGCCAAGGCTATAGCCCGCGACCCCCATCGCCAGCGCGCCCGCCGCCCATGCGATGGCGGCAAGCGTCACGATCATAACCGCGACCTGCGGCCAGACGAGGCGAATGAAATTGCCGTCCTGCCGCAGCTTTGGCGTGACCGGAAAACTGATCTTCTTGCCGCGCGCCACGGCCCACAAAGCGCCCAGCGAGATAGGGAAACTGGACAGGTACGTCACCTTGCCCTTGAACCCCGACAGCCCCCAAGTGCCTAGCATGAAGGCCAGTTCGTTCAGCACCAGGAACGGCAGCGCATGGCCGAAGAAGTCGCCGGTATAGGCCGCGATCGGCGGGATCGCGGTGAACAGGTAGATCACCGGCGCGATCAGGAACACCACGTTCCACAGCGCCGCGAAATAGGACCAGAACGTCGCCAGATACATGACCCGCTGCCCCAGCGAGAGGCCGGGTTTCAGCACCGGATTGTCATGGAAGAAGATGTCGAGGCTGCCGCCCGCGTACTTGAAGCGCTGAATGGTCCAGCTCAGCAGGTCCTGCGGCGAGAGCATCCGCGATTCCACTTGCGGGTGCAGCACCGTCTTCCAGTTGCGGTCGGTATCGCGGTGGAGGACGATGGTCGAGTAGATGTCCTCCGACACGTGGAACTTGTACGGCGTCAGTTCCTGCTCTTGCGCGGCCTGCCACCGGGCCAGCGGATCGCGCGCGTCGCGCCGCCGGAGCAATTTGTCGCTGGCGGTGCGTTTCTCTCTCGATGCGCCTTCGATGGCGTCGGCATAGGCGCGCAAGGCAACGAACATAACCGCCTCTCGCCGATGGACCGATGCCGCCCCGCAGCAGAACGCCGCGTTCGTGCCATTGCGGCGGCGCTGGATGACGTCATAAAACAAGGCCGGATCGTTGGCGAAGGGGTCTTCGCCGATGCGTATCTCGCCAAACACCGCCTCAATCGCGCCGCCCAAGCCGCGGCCGACCGCGCCCGCCTTGCGGCCCCAGACATCACGCAAGCGTTCGCCTTCTGGCAGGTCGTAGAACCACTGCGGCGTCTGGACGATGGCGACGTCGGGATCGCGGAAATAGCCCAGCGTGTTTTCCAGCATGGTCGGGAACGGGCGCGTATCGGCGTCGCAGATGACCAGGAAATCGGCGCTTGTCCGCTCCATCGCATTGCGCAGGTTTCCTGCCTTGAACCCGGCGTTGCCTTCGCGGGTGATGTAGTTCGCGCCCTCTTCCCGCGCGACTTCCGCCATCAACGGGCGGCTGCCATCGTCCAGAACGTGGACCTTGATGTCGATCGGGTGCGGATAGGTCATCGCCATCGCGTCGCGGATCGACAGGCGGACGATTTCCTCATCCTCGTTATAAGTCGCAATGAACACGTCCACCGAGATCGGACGGTCCGCGCCTTCTTCCTCCTGCAGGCATTCGTTGATCGTCGCCGGGGCGGGTCGGCGCGGATAGTCGCTGACTTTCCAGAGGTTGGCAGTGAACAGGACAAGGCCGAGGTAGGCACAAGTCTCCGCTAGCGCGAGCGGGATCGCGAACCACAGCGCATCGGGGTTCAGCGACGCGGTCCAGCGCCAGTGGATATAGATCGCCCCCGCGATCAGCGAGCAGAGCGCCATGACCTGCCAGGCGATTTCCACCGGGCGCGAATGTTCCAGCGGCGGTGGGGGTACGCGATCCTCGAACCGCTTGAAATAGTATTCTGACATTAAACGAAAATCCGGTCGGTCATGGCAGGAACGCGGCGACTTGCTCTGCCAGCGTCATCGGGTCGAACGGTTTGGCCAAAACGCCCACCGCGCCCAGCGCGAGATACTTGTCGCTCTCCCCCGGCTGCACCCGCGCGGTGATGAACACCACCGGGATCGCCGCTGTTTCGGGTGCGTCGCGCAAGTGCACCAGCGTCGTCGGCCCATCCATGCCGGGCATCATCACGTCCAGCAGGATCAGGTCGGGCTGCCACGTCGTCGCAACCGTGATCCCCTCTGCGCCCGACGCGCAATCGCGCACCTTCAGCGACGGGTCCAGTTCCAGCGACAGGCATGCAATCTCACGAATGTCCGCCTCGTCATCGACGTAAAGCACCTTGGCCATCACACGTCTCCAGCCGCGATCTGTTCGGCGATGCGACGGTCGAGCGTATCGACCAGCGTGACGAGACTCGCGCGCGATTTCACCAGCACCGCGTCGACCGGCGGAGCGGAGGACTGGCCGTCATCCTGCGCGGTGAACACCACGATGGGCGTGCGTCGTCCATTCAATGTCGGGATCAGGTCCTTGCCGCTGCCGTCGGGCAGGGCGTAGTCGAGGATGACGATATCGTAATGCCTTTCCGCCAGCGCGGCCCGTGCGCCCGCGAGGGTCTGAACGGTTTCCACCGCATAGCGATCCTGCAAGGAATCGGCGACCAGAGAGAGGACATCGGGATCGTCCTCTACATGCAAAACGCGCGGCGCGCCGGTGCGCGGGGCATAGGGCCGCGCGGTCCAACCGTGCGCGGGCAGGTCGGTGTGGAAGGTGGTGCCCTCCCCCTCTGCCGAGGTGAACGACACCGCGCCGCCGTGGCGGATGACGATTTCCTTGACGATGGAAAGGCCAAGACCGGTGCCGCCCTTCTGTCGGCTGTCGGCACCATCGGCCTGCGCGAATTTGCCGAAGATGCGGGGGCGGAAAGCTTCGGGAATGCCGCTGCCTTCGTCGATCACGTCTATACGCCAGCGCCGGTCCAGCGGGGTCACGACGATCCGCACCGTCTGCCCCTTGGCGCTGAACTTCACGGCATTGGAGACCAGGTTCGTCAGCACCTGCATCAGCCGGTCCCGATCCCCCATAACCGATGCGTTGGGCGACACGGGCGCAAGCTCCAACGCCACGCCATGCGCATCGGCATAGCCCTGGTTGTCCTGCACGACCTGCTCCAGAAACGGGCCGAGCGCCATCGGCTCCAGCCGCATCTCCATCTTGCCGGACTCGATCTTTTCCATATCGAGAATGTCGTTGATCAGGCGGACCAGCCGCTCGCAATTGCCGCGCGCGATCTGGATCAGCCGCGCCGCCTTGTCCGGCAGACTGCCCGCCGCCCCGCCCGACAACAGGCCAAGCGACCCTGCGATAGAGGTCAGCGGCGTGCGCAATTCGTGGCTGACGGTCGAGACGAACTCGCTCTTCATCTGGTCCACCCGCTTACGCTCTGTCGTGTCGCGGACGATGGCGACGTAGATCGGCCCGCTCTCCAACGGCACTGAGCTGACTGCGACATCGCAGGGAAAGCGCGAGCCGTCGGCGCGGCGGCCCCACAGTTCGATCGTGCCGCCGCGCCCTTCGCGGCGCTGGCGAGCGAGTCGCCGCACAAAGTTTTCACCCCGGCCTTCGTCGGGTGCGACTTCGAACAACAGGCCAATATCGCGGCGGAGCAGGTCCTGCGGGTCATAGCCCGTCATCTCGGCCACCGCGCGATTGGCGCTCTCTATCGATCCTGACGGATTGATCGTGACGATTCCGTCCTGCGCGTTCTCGAAAATCGCCTCTTGCCGGGCGCTGATATCGCGATAACGGCGCGTGGCGGCGTTGCGCGATCCGGTCGCGCGCAGGCTGGTCATCACGGCAGTCAGCAGCAGGATCGCCAGCCCGGCGAACAGCGCGAAGACGATCCGCCGTACCGCGGTACGCGAGGCCTCCGCCGTTTCGGTCCGGTCCGCCATGCGCCGTGCTTCGGCAGCCTCTATCGCCGCAATCTGGTCGCGAATGCCGTCCATCAGCGCCATGCCGCGTCCGTCCGACACCATGTCGATGGCTTGCGCCCCTTGCCCGTTGCGGGCCAACCCAATGGTCCGATCCACGAAGGCGAGCTTTTGATGCGACAGCGTCTTCAACCGTTCCAGTTCGGGCGAAGTGCCGACGCTATCCTCGACCTTCAGGAACATGCCGTCCAACCGGCTGCGCGCATCCGAATAGGGTTCAAGAAACGTCGCGTTGTCTGTCAGCAGATAGCCGCGCTGCCCCGTCTCAAGATCCTGATGGATCGAAAGCAGTTCGGCGATGTCGCCGCGCGTCGCGGATGATCGTTGGACAAGGCGCGACAGGTCGGCATCGCGCTCGAACTCTGAAGAGACGAGGACGAATACGGACACCAGCGCTATGGGCGCGATCAGGATGACGGCAAGCCAGGCCGCGATTTCGCGCCGGCTGAATGACTGCAATCTCAACGACGATCACACGGCACGGTCCGCTGCCACCGGGCGCGGAAAAGCCCGTCCACCTTTCACCCGGCATTATAGTGCGATTCGCGTAAATCGTTGATGAATTTACCTGTTATCAGAGATCGGGAACGGCCCTTATCGCAGGTGCAGGAAAGCAAGGAGAAAGGAAGCGGAAGCTGATGCCGCCGCGCAGACACCATGACTTGTAGTCGTCGCCGAAATCGGCGGTCCCGGCAAAGAAGCCGGAGACGCCGTTACCGGCGTCGAGGTCGAGGCTCAATTCGGCGCGACCGTCAGAATCCCGCTTGTCGACGGCAAAGTCCACCTCAGCACCCAACGCCTTGAATTCAGCAATGTCGGTTTCCCGATATTCCAGGCTGGCCCAGGGTTCGACAAAGAAGCAGTCCCACCCCGGCTGTAAAGCCGACTTCGCCGCGAACGCCCCATGCGTAGCCATCAAGATCGACAGCATAGCTTGGGCAGAAGGCTTTATTTGTCATGGATCGTCTGGCCGTCCACAAGGCGCGCAAAACCAACGCCTGCGCACAGCGCAAGCTGCCGATGTTTTGGCAATGAAGGCGTTCTATTCGCTGCGCGCAGCCATCGGCCCGCCGGATCAGTTGCGAGCGAACGGCCGTTCGGACTTGCGCAGTTTCGGCAAGGGCCGACCGAACCGATCGGTCGGGAAAAGCCCGGCATTCTGCACCGGGTCATAGCCAAGGAACCGCACCACCGCCTCGTGCAAAGGCTGATCAAAGCGGACGCCTGCGTTGCGTTCGTTCTGCCATATCACGATGCCGGAAATGCGGATGTTGCCTTCCGCCTTCATGTGCACGCGATCGTCCATAGAGACGCGGTTGAGCGGCATCTCGATCATGCACCCGGTGACGGATACGTTATAAAGAACGGCATGAAACGCCCGACCGTCGACGCGGCATTCGACCTGCCGGTCCGAATCGAGGCGTGCGTTGGTACGACGCGACATTGGCTGACCCTCTTTTGAGATCAGCCATTGTCGCCGGTGCTGGTTAATATCGGGTTGCTGCGACCCCAGGTATTTTTCGCAAATCGTTACTCGCCGAAAACCATGTCGAGATAGGCCGCCAGCCGCACGCCCGCCTGCGTCAGGCGCTGCTCTGCCGCAGGGCGCCACGTCCACTGGTAGGAATAGCCCAGCTGCGCCCCCTGCTCTTCCGGATAGATCCGGTCGCGCAGCGCGATGCTTTCGGCCATCCAGACCTTGGGATCGGCGGTCCACCAGGCGATGGTCTGCTCGGGCTTCAGATGCGCCTCCAGCCGGTCGGTATATTCGGTAAACGACAGTTCGTTGCCCGCCAGCAATTCGCGATCCCAGACCGAGTGGAGGTTGGTCGCCTTGCCGAACCATTCGACCTTGAAATTATTGCCGCCACGGTCGTCGCCGCGCCCGTTATGCAATGGCTGGTGCAAATCGCCCACGATATGCACGATGAAGCGCAGGGCCAGCGCCCTGTCTTCCTGCGACGCGGCGGGATCGCGCAAGGTCTTCGTAAATGCCGTCAGCGCGCTCATCGCATCGCCTTCCGGCGGGGCACCGACTTCGGCCCACGTCTTACCTGGCGGAACCGTGACCCAGTGCCACGGCGTGGCGGTCTTCTGCCAGTACTCGTCCGGGTCCGACCGCTGTTCGTCGGGCCATGTCGAGACCTCTGCCAGAGTCTCGCCCTTTGGCAGGATCATGGCGATTTCGGCCTGCGTCTTCCCGCTGATATTGTCCGCCGCGATCTGGCCGACGATCCGATGCCCGGTCGGCCCCCACGCATGGGCGGGCGAAGTGGCAAGCACGGCAACGGCAGCGACAATCTTGAGCAGTTTCATAAACATCCTTGTGCGCTGAGAGCGGCAAAAACACAAACGGCGACGCCCAAGGGACGCCGCCGTATGCTTTTGGCCTACCGGCTGGATCAGAAGTCGTAGCTGATGCCGACCTTCAGACGCCATACCGAGGCCGTTGTCTTGATCTCGTTATCGCCTTCAAAGCCGGTCGCGTTGAACCCGGTGATGATGTAGCGACCCTCACTGTCGATCCCACCAAGGTTCGCCATGTCCTGGAAACCCGCGAACTGGCGACGTCGGCTGATGTTCCAGTCCTTGTCCACAAAGTTCAGGAAGTTGTCGAACATTGCATAGAGCTTGAACTTGTCGTCACGCCCGAAGAAACGCCCCGGTCCCGGCAGTTCCTGAGAGAACGAGAGGTCAACATCGAAGTACCAGTCGTTTTCGCAGGTGTTCCGAGCGATCGTGGACCCAGCATATTTCTTCGCGCAACCAAGACCCTGCGTGAAGTCATAGAGGGCAGCGACAGCTTCGGCATCGGAGGTAGGTGCAATGTTCGGATCATCGATCCCGCTCGGAATGTACAGCAGCGCGTTGTCATTACCCGATGACGAGTCGTTGAATACGCCTCCACCCGTAAACGTCAGGCTGTAGGGGCGGCCCGAACTGGCGACGAACGACACGTTCAGGCGCGTTGCGAGATCGTCAAAGAACACTTCCTTGAACGACGTGCTGACGCTGATGTTGTGGCGGCTACCGTAGAAACCACGCGAAACATCGGGATTCTGCCGATCGAAAGCCGCGACATAGTCGTAGTTCGACGTTGCGGTCGAGTTGTACATGTTCCGGCGATCGTGGCTGTCGGTATAGGCGTAGCCAAGGCTAAAATCGACCGAACCGCCCGACGTGAACAGACCGCCTTCGCTATGGCGCGACAGTATGAACGACGCGATCTGGCTGGAATAAGCACCCGCGTTCGTCAACATGATCTCGTCATCGCGGCGCGTGCTGAAACAGGCCGAGGTAACCCCGCTCCATTCCACGCTGGCCGCGTCGACCAGAACCGCGTCGCATCCCGGGGCAGTCGGGTCGATCGCGGCATAGATCGGACGGCCGTCGATCGTGTAACCGTTCAGGCCACGGCTTTCACGAACCGTCTGCGACAGGTCGACCACCGACAGCGGATTGCGATACCGGCTGTAGATATAGTCGGCGTTGAGGTGCCAACCACTGAACAGGCCGCTGGGCGCGAAATCGATATCCGCCGCGAAACCGAGGTTGGCGCGAATGACCGTCGGCATTTTCAGGTCGGGATCGATGGACTGCGTATCGCCAAGTCCGTCAGCGCCCTGCGCCGCGGCGGAGTCGAGCACGCACTGCGGGATGCCGGTGAACTGACCGCCGTCCAACACGCTCAGGTCTTCGCCTGCGCAGGCCGGGTCAACACTGGTCGTCTGGCCATAGGCCGCGCCATTGTTCTGGTAGGCATTGCCAAACCAGACCAGCGGATCGCCGCCCGAAAATACGCCGACACCTGCACGCAACTGTGCGCGACTGAAGACCGAAAAATCGTTCAGGTCGTAGGTCGCGGCAAGGCGCGGCATCACGACCGGATCGAGATTGCTGAAACTGGTCGTGTTGGGAAAACCGTAACGCTCAACGAAATTCGGGTTCAGGCCGGGGTGCTTGTTGGTGTCATACCAGTCGACGCGGACACCGCCCGTCAGGGTCAGGACATCGCTTGCCGCAAACTCGTCTTGCAAGAAGATCGACCAGATGTCGCGCTTGAACGCCGCGGCCGCGGTCGTGACGTCGCCCGTCGGCGTGTAACTGGCAAAGGCGCCCGCGGTAACGCCGGAGATGACATTGCCGGGCAGCGTCGAGGTGTTGCCGTTGGGGTCGGTGCCTGCCGAAATAATCCCGTTACGGAGATCGTCGACATTGCTGAAAACTAATGTACCCGTCGCATTGAAGACATAAAGGTTGTTCAACGATGCGCGGTTCAACTCTGCACCGAACTTCAGCTGATGACGACCGGCATCGAGCATACCGGCAATGCGGATCTGGTCGATGTCGGTACTAACCCGTCTTATTCACGGGGTTGGCTACGAAGGGTTGGCGGGAGTGGCATAAGCCTCTGATCTGAATTAGGAACTGGGTGTCTACACCGGCCCTGCTGCAGGGCAGAAAATGCCACAGGCCACACCCGCCATGAACGACGATATCGCAAGCCCCTTCCGATTCCCAGCGGTCGACCGCAAGAAAGTCACAGCCGCGTTCGACGGTGGTCGGCTCACTTCGGACGGCGGCGTTCTGTTGCTGTCGCAGGCCGAGCGCGCGATGGGTATCTGCCAGCGGCTTGCGACTTGCATTGCCGATCCGCGCGATCCTGCGCGGGTGATCCATCGCCTCGACGACATCCTGCGTGCCCGCGTGTTCGCGATCGCCTGCGGCTATGAGGATGCCGACGATCTCGATGCCCTGCGCGACGATCCGGGCTTCCGCCTGGCCCTGGGCAAGCTGCCGGGATCGGGCGCGGGGCTGGCCAGCCAACCGACGATGAGCCGGTGGGAGAATGCACCGATCACGCGCGAGTTGGCGAAGATGCTGGCCGCGATGATCGACATCTACTGCGCCAGCTATCCGGCCCCGCCGGCGGCGGTGACGCTGGATATCGATGATACCTGCGATGTCGTCCATGGCTATCAGCAGTTGTCGTTCTGGAATGGTCATCATGGCGAGCGTTGCTTCCTGCCGATCCATGTCTACGACACCGCCACTGGCCGGCCGGTGGCGATGCTGCTGCGCACCGGCAAGACACCGTCTGGTGTTGAAGCTGCCGGTCACATCCGGCGCCTCGTGCGCCACATCCGCCGGCAATGGCCCGAAACGCACATCACCATCCGCGGCGACGGGCACTATGGGCGGCCCGAGGTCATGGCCGTCTGCGAGGGTTGCGGCGTCGACTACGTGTTCGGCCTGCCGACCAACGCCGTGCTACGCGCCGATCCCGAAATCGTCGTTGCCGCCGATGCCTGTGCGGTCAAACGCGCTCAGCGCCAGTACCCGGTCCTGCGCACCTATGCCGAGACCCGCTACGGGGCCAAAAGCTGGAAGTGCCAGCGCCGCGTCGTCGCCCGGATCGAGGCCAGTACGATGGGCATGGACATCCGCTATGTCGTCACTTCGCTGACCGAAGGCTCGGCCGAGCACATCTATGATACGCTCTACTGCGCGCGCGGTCAGGCCGAAAACCTGATCAAGCTGCACAAGACCCAGCTGGCCAGCGATCGCACCTCGTGCCGCTCTCCCAACGCCAATCAGATGCGCCTCATCCTGCACACCGCCGCATACTGGCTCCTGTGGCGCATTCAGCAGGAAATCCCCAAGGCAGCCTCGCTCGCGACCGCCGAGTTCGCAACGTTGCGCCTCAGGCTGCTCAAGGTCGCTGCCCGCGTCATTGAGAGCGCCACTCGCATCCGTGTCGCCTTCGCGTCAGCCTGTCCCGATGCCTCCGTTTTGAAAGCCATCGCCACCAATCTCAGGCCTGCACCTACTTAGGCGGTGCGGCTGTGCCGCCGAACTCCGAGCTCCATTCCATCAACCTCGAAAAGCCCATTGATCCTGACGCGGTGAAAAATGCCGTCGAAGACGCTCGCCCGGACTACGCCGCCAACGTCAGATCAAGGCCCATCCACTTCGCTGCTGCGGCCTCATGAATAAACCGGGCTAAGTGCGTTGGCCGAACGGTTGACGCCCGGACCCGCAAGGATCGTAGCATCGGGTCCGGTCGGGTTGTCGATACCTACGATGATGCGCGGCGTCGGGTTCGAAGACTGAGCTTCGTAACCACCGATCGGATCCTGCGCATCAAGCACTTCTGAACGCGAGTAGCGCACTTCGGTCGAGAACATGTCCGACCACTGGGAATACAGACGACCCGAATAGTAGTCCGACGTGGTGCCCGAGTTGTAATACGTGTTCAGGCCGGTCAGTTGTGACGAACTGGTCGAGGTAAAGAAGTCGTCGGTCTTGACCGTGTTTTCCTCAAGCCGCTGATAGGTAGCCTCAAACCGGTGGTCGTCGGTGATCTGCAGGTCGGCGCGAACGAAATAGCGATCGTTTTCGTAGGGTAGGGAGTAGGCAAGCGGGCCGGTCTCTATGCCATAAACGCTGGACAGGATGTCCGAAACTTCGTTGAACTGGTCGAGCGAAATCGAACCGAGTTCCTTGGCCGCGCCCGATCCGGTCGGGCCGTATTCCTGCGGGCCGCCAGCTTCTTGGTGCTCGTACGCGGCGAACAAGAACAGGCGATCCCTGATCACTGGACCACCGAGATAGAAGCCGTAGCGTTTTTCGGCTTCGATCGCGCCGACATCTTCGTCGGCCACCTTGTTGCCGCGCATTCCGTTGTCGGAATATTCGAAGAACCCGCCAAAACGCAGATCGTTGGTACCCGACTTTGTCACGACATTGATCGCACAGCCGGTGAAGTTGCCGTAATCGACATCGAACGGCGCGAACTGGACCTGCGTCTCGCGAACCGCATCGTAGGGCAGCGGCGCCGAAGAACGGGATGCGAAGCCGTTGTCGTTCAGGCCATAGACGTCGCTCTGGCTGATTCCATCGACCGTGAAAGCATTGGAACGGTCGTTACCGCCAAGGCACGAAATGCGATCCTGACCCGACAGATCGTCGCGTGCCAGATTTACGCGTGGATCGAGGCGCAGGACGTCGCGAATGTCGCGGTTGAACGTCGGCGCAACGTCCAGAATTTGTTCGCCAAAGCTTGTGCCCGGGCCGACGGCCAACTGCGTGACCTGCACGCGCGCGCCGGTGACGACGATGACGTCGCCCGCGACTTCGGTCGGCGCAAGGCGGAACGTGAACGATGTGTTGCCCTGCAGGGTGATCGACTGGTCGGGCAGACTCTGGCCTTCATAACCCGGTGCGGTCGCCGTAATCGTGTAGGGGCCGCCGGTCGTCAGCGACGACACGCGGAAGTTGCCCGAAGAACCAGCGCTAACGGTGCGCGCCGCGCCCGTACGTTCATCGGTGACGGTAACAGTGGCACCGGGAATGGCGCTGCCGTCTTCTGCAAGAACGATGCCCTCGACGCCCGAGGTGATCTGCTGCGCCATGACCGGCGCGGGGAGCACGACGGCTCCGGTGATGCCCGCCACCGATGCGGCGAGAAGGTATTTGAGTTTCATGACTGCACTGTCCCCACAGTATTGACGATCCCGACGACCAACCCCTCGGTTCGAAGGGCCAACTAAAAAGGCAATGCGTCGCTATTTTTTCGTTTGTGCGACTGCAATATGACGCTGTGCAGAAAGCGGACGACTGCAGGAGTCCAAAGGACTGCAAGAGCCGGAAATTTCATAAATTTCATCGCAATTACTGACAGTTATGTCAGGTGTTGCTGCGCCGCCACATGGATCGGCAAAAACGATTTCACCGGTAACTTGTATGACGGGTCGATGACAATTCGCCCCGAAGACCGAATCGATTGTCACATCAGGCCGATTTCCTTCAGCCGGATGGCAAGGAAATCGTGCGCCGTCAGCGACTCGGGATATTGGTCGGGATGCGCTTCATCGATGCACGATGGCAGGGTCTCGATCACGAAGTCGGGCCGGAAATGCAGGAAGAACGGCATTGAATAACGCGACCGCCGCGCGCCCTCGCCTTCCGGGTTGCGGACCTGATGGATGGTCGAGCGCAGCCGGTCGTTGGTCAGGCGGCTCAACATGTCGCCGATGTTGACGGCCAGCGCGCCCTTTGGCGGTTGCACAGGGATCCACTCGCCCTGCTTCGACAGCAGCTCC
Source organism: Croceicoccus naphthovorans (assembly GCF_001028705.1). Taxonomy (NCBI): domain Bacteria; kingdom Pseudomonadati; phylum Pseudomonadota; class Alphaproteobacteria; order Sphingomonadales; family Erythrobacteraceae; genus Croceicoccus; species Croceicoccus naphthovorans. Next base: position 2,594,438 of record NZ_CP011770.1, read on the forward strand.
AGCCCCGCCTCTTCCGCGCCCAGCAACAATGTGATCGTGTTGATGTCGCCATGCGGTGCCGCGCGGACCGCGCCGTCGGCATTCTCGATCGGCGGATAGTGCAACAGCCGCATCACCGAGTTACCCTTGTCCACTGTGGCGTCGAACCAGTCCGGCTTCAGCCCCAGATGGATGGCCAATGCGCGCAGGATTTTGCCGCCAGCCTTTTCGAACTCGGTATAGAGCGCCTCGAACGTCGCGCGGAAACCATCGATCTCTTCGGGCCAGATGTTGGGCGCCATGTACTGGGCCAGCGGATCGCCTTCGGGCAGCGTGCGACCGACGTGCCAGAATTCCTTCAGGTCTTTCTTGTCGTAACCCTTGGCGATTTCCGTCTTGAACGGGGTGTAGCCGCGCGCACCGCCGCCGCCAGCGATGAAATAGCGGCGCTTCACGTCTTCGGGCAGCGCGAAGAAGCGGCGCGACATATCCTCGGCGCGGGCGATCAGGTCCGGGTCGATGCCGTGATCCTGCACTACGGCGAAACCGTATTCGCCAAAACTGCGGCCCAGCTTGTCGGCCAGTTCGTCCATCGGTTCGGTCAGCGAGACGGCGGCGATTGGGCTGGTCATCGTGATACCCTGCAATTCGTAACGGTTGTAACTATTTCGCGGCTTTAGCCAAGCGCTCAGGCAAGGAAAAGGCCCGCCAGCGCCGCGCTCATCAGGTTGGCGAGCGACCCTGCTGCCAGCGCGCGCAGGCCCAGCTTCGCCACCACCGGGCGCTGGTTCGGGGCCAGTCCGCCGATCACCGCGATCTGGATGGCGATCGAAGAGAAGTTCGAGAACCCGCAAAGCGAGAATGTCGCGATGGCCCGCGCCCGTGGGCTGAGCGCGCTGGCATCCAGAGCGCCAAGGTCGATGAAGGCGACGAATTCGTTGAGCACGATCTTGGTGCCGAACAGCCCGCCCGCGATCTGCGCCTCCTGCCAAGGAATTCCCAACAGGAACATGATCGGCGAGAAAACATAGCCGAGCAGCGCCTGGAAGGTCAGGTCCTCCAGCCCCACCAGGGCCCCCGCGCCCGACAGCAAGCCATTGGCCAGCGCCACCAGCGCTACGAAAGACAGCACCATCGCGCCAACCGCGACCGCGATCTTCACGCCGGTCTGCGCGCCTTGGGCGGCGGCCATCAGGACGTTCGCGGGCTTTTCCTCGTCGTCATGCGCGTCGGGCACGTCGGCTTTTGCGGGGCGACCGCCCTCAGGCATCAGCGCAGCGGGACCCTCACCGCTGCGGCGCGAATCGGGCAGGTCGAGCTCGCCCTCTGCCGCATCGCTTGGCTCGTCCGTGTCGGGCATGATAATCTTGGCCATCAAGATGCCGCCGGGTGCGCTCATGAATGCGGCGGCCAGCAAGTAGGGCAGGTATTCTTCACCCAGCAGCGAAGCGTAGGCGGCAAGGATCGTGCCCGCCACGCCCGCCATGCCCACCGCCATCATCGTGAACAGGCGGCTGGGCGCAAGGCCCGCCAGATAGGGCCGCACGACGAGCGGGCTTTCCGATTGCCCGACAAAGATATTCGCCGCTGCGGCCAGCGCCTCCACCCGGCTGATCCCGGTGATCCACCCGATCGCCCCGCCGACCCAGCGGATAATCAGCTGCATCACGCCAAGGTAATAGAGCACCGAGACGAGGCTGGCGAAGAAGATGATCACCGTCAGCGCCGCGATGGCAAAGCTGTTGCCGCCGATTTCCGGGCTGGCCAATGGGCCGAAGATGAATCGGGTTCCCTCGCCCGCATAGCCGAGCAGGTTCGACACCCCCCGGCTCATTGCGGAAATCGCTGCGACGCCCCACGGCGTGCGCAGGACGAGCAGCGCCATGAGCGCCTGCAAAGCGAAAGCCGCCCCCACGACGCGCAGGCGGATGCGGCGGCGGGCGGTGGACAGCAGGACGGCAATCGCAAGGATAACGGCGATGCCGGCTAGGCTGATGATCTGGCTTGGCATGGAAGAGGACGGGTTCCCGCGTAAGAGATAGTCGCGGACGAAACCTCTAGCGCCCTCGCCCCGCGTCTGCCAAGCCGTCTTGGCGGGCACTTTGCGCGGTTTCGCGGATTGTTCGGTGACAAACGGGGATGTGAACACACGAATGGCCAACGATCCGCATAGCGTCTGCGAGATTCTCGACTGTCTGGACGAGGTCGCCGACGAGCACGACAAGGTTTCGGTCGGCGACGTCCTCGACGCCATCGGCAGTCGCAGTTACGGGCCATTCCTGCTGATCCCTGCCCTGCTTGAGATCACGCCCGTCGGCGCGATCCCCGGCGTGCCGACGTTTCTCGCCGTGATCATCGCGATCATCGCGTTGCAGATGCTGTTCGGGCGCAAGCACATCTGGCTTCCCGGCTTTATCCGTCACCGGTCGGTTAGCGCGGACAAGGTCGAGAAGTCGAGCCACAAGCTGCGCAAGATCGCGGCGTTCCTCGACAAGTGGTTCCACGGTCGATTGAAAGCGCTGACCCACGGTGTGCCGGTGCGGATCGCGGCGCTGTTGATCATCGGGCTGTGTGCGACGGTTCCACCGCTGGAAGTTCTACCCTTTGCCAGTTCGGGGCCGATGCTGGCGATTGCCGCGTTCGGGCTGGGACTGATGGTGCGCGATGGCTTGCTGATGCTGATCGCAACCGCGCTCAGCCTTGGTGCGTTCGGGCTTGGCTTTACAATGATGGGCGGAGAGGAAAGCTCTGGCGGTTAGCTAGCCGCGCCCCCGATAGGGCGCGACACCCTGATCGGGTACCCATAGCCCCACCGGTGGTGCCCCGGTCTGCCAGAACACGTCGATGGGAATGCCTCCGCGCGGATACCAGTACCCGCCGATGCGGAGCCATTGCGGCTTCATTTCGTCGGCTAGGCGCTGGCCGATCCCCACGGTCACATCCTCGTGGAAACCGCAGTGGTTGCGGAATGAGCCAAGGAACAGCTTCAGCGATTTCGATTCGACGATGGTCTCGCCCGGCGCATAGTCGATAACGATATGCGCGAAATCGGGCTGGCCAGTCACCGGGCACAGCGAGGTGAACTCGGGCGCGGCAAAGCGCACGGTGTAGAGGCTGCCCGTGCGCGGATTGGGCACATAGTCGAGCACCGCCTCATCGGGAGAAGCGGGCAAGGCACTGGTCTGGCCCAAATGAATGGGTTGGGGATGAAGGGGGCTGATCGGTTCGTCGGTCATCGCAGATGCGCCTTTCGCACGGGCGCGCAAGATGCTCAAGCGCCTTGGCGACAGGCGGGGGGCACGCTACCTCTGATGGAAAGGAGGGCTTCATGCCGCATCTCGTTTCGACCCAATGGCTTGCCGACAATCTGGGCAGCGACGCTCTCGTCGTGCTGGACGGCAGCTATCACCTTCCCGCCGCAGGCCGCGATGCGCGGGCCGAGTATCTGGCGGGCCACATCCCGGGCGCACGCTTCGTCGGGTTCGATACGATCGCGGACATGACCAGCGGCCTCGACAACACCGCTCCCTCGGCAGATGCTTTCGCCGCGCGGATGGGCGATCTGGGCGTCAGCGACGGCAGCACCGTCGTCATCTACGACAACAGCCCGCACCGCACCTCGGCACGGGTGTGGTTCCTGCTGAAGATGTTCGGCAAGGATGCTGCGATCCTCGACGGCGGATTGGGCAAGTGGCAGGCCGAGGGACGCGCAGAGGAACAGGGCGAGCCGGAATGGCAGCCTGCCAAGTTTACCGCCAAGGCCGATCCCGCGAAGCTGCGCGACAAGGCGCAGATGCTGGCCAATATCGACAGCCGCGCCGAACAGGTCGTCGATGCGCGCGGCGCGGATCGCTTTACCGGAGAGGCGGAGGAAATCCGCCCCGGCATGGTATCGGGCCATATACCGGGATCGCGCAATGTGCCCATCGGCACGCTTTACGAAGCGGACGGAACGATGAAGGACCTGGCGGGAATCGAGGCGGAGTTCCTTGGCGCGGGGCTGGATTTGGGCCGTCCGATCGTCACCAGTTGCGGCTCGGGCGTGACGGCCGCGAACCTGTCATTCGCGCTTGACCGGTTAGGCAAGCCGAGCGCGATCTATGATGGCAGCTGGAGCGAATGGGCTGCCGATCCAGCCACGCCCAAGGCGACCGGGCCAGCATGACGGAAAATCGGGCATGAGCGATAGCGACGATCTGAAACCCGCAACCCGGCTCGTCACCGGGGGGCGGCGGGCGGAGTGGACCGGCATTCCCGGCCAAGCCAATCGCGTGGTCAACCCGGCAGTCTGGCGCGCCAGCACGCACCTATATCCCGATGCCGCCGCCATGGCCGAGGGCCCGAAGACCAACGAGGACGGCAAGCTGTTCTACGGCCGTCGCGGCGCGCCGACGCAATGGGCGCTGGCTGAGGCGCTGACCGCGCTGGAGCCGGGGGCGCATGGCACGATCCTCTATCCATCGGGCGTGGCGGCGATCAACGGCGCGCTGATGGCGGTGCTGCGACCCGGCGACCGCGTGTTGATCACTGACAATGCCTATGACCCGACGCGCAAGATGGGACTGGGGCTGCTCAAGGACTTCGGGATCGAGACGCGGTTCTTCGATCCGCTCGACATCGAGGCCTATCGCGCCTTGGTGGCTGAAGGGGCGAAGGCAGTATTCCTCGAGGCGCCCGGCTCGCTGTCGTTCGAGGTCTGCGACCTGCCCGCGCTGGTCGGCATCGCGAAAGAGATCGGGGCGTGGACGATCCTCGACAACACGTGGAGCGGGCCGACCGGCCTGGCCGCGCTGGCGATGGGCATCGACTGCACCGTCAATGCCCTGACCAAGCATGTCGGCGGGCATTCCGACCTGATGATGGGCGCGGCGACCGGGACCGAACGGATGTATCGCCGGTTGCGGATGCGGTCGCAGCAGATGGGCATCGTGGTATCGCCCGACGATGCGGCGCTGGCCCTGCGCGGTCTGCGCACGCTCGACGTGCGGCTCAAGCGCGAGAGCGAAAGCGCGCTGGCCGTCGCGCAATGGCTGACCCGGCGCAAAGAGGTTGCCGCCGTGCTCTGTCCGATGCTGCCGGGCGCGCCGGGGCATGACCTGTGGCAGCGCGACTTCAGCGGCGGCTGCGGGTTGTTCGCCTTTGTCCTGAAAACCACCGACCGCGACGCACGCGCGCAGTTTGTCGACGCGCTGGCCCTGTTCGGCCTCGGCTATTCGTGGGGCGGGTTTGAAAGTCTTGCCATCCCCATCGACCCCCCCGCCGACCGTTCGGTCAGCAGCTGGCCGCCGGTAGGGGTGGACCCGGAGGCCACGCTTGGCATACGCTTGTCCATCGGCCTTGAAGACGCAGGCGACCTGATCGCCGATCTTGCGCAGGCTTTCGACAGGATGGGGGCTGCCGCATGACCGTTACCGCCGAACCGCCCATAGCCGATGCCACCAGCGTCGCCGAACCCGTCGCGACCGCGACTGCCGCTGCGACAGAGGCGGCGCAGAACGATGCGCTGAAAGGCGCGGACCAGATCAAGGAAGCGGTCGCCGAACAGTCGATGACGATCGCGCAGATCGTCGACTATCTCGATTCAATGGGCGTAACGGTGGGCGATACGCGGTTCTCGGTCTGGACCGCGCTGTTGGTCGTCATGGTCATCGCGGGCGTCATCATCTTTGCCCGCGTGGCCAGCAAGGGCGCGCATGCCCTGCTGAAACGCATGACGCGCCTGTCACCGACGCAAAGCCTCTTGGCGGAAAAACTGCTGACCATGGCGGTCTGGGCCTTTGCCCTGCTGATCGGTATCGACCTTCTGGGCATCGACCTGACGGCGCTGGCAGTATTTTCCGGCGCGTTCGGCCTTGCCATCGGTTTCGGCCTTCAGAAAACATTCGGCAACCTGATCGCGGGCATGATCCTGTTGATGGACAGATCGATCAAGCCGGGCGACGTGATCGCTGTGACCGACATGGCCGGGAACGAGACGTTCGGCCAGATCCGCAAGATCGGCATCCGCGCGATTTCCGTTACCACGCGCGACGAGCGCGAATATCTGATTCCCAACGAAAACCTGATGATCAACCAAGTGGAAAACTGGTCTTATTCCAGCCGCAACGTACGCATGCAGGTGCCGGTCGGCGTGTCGTACAACTGCGACATTCACAAGGCCGAGGAATTGATGCTGGAGGCGGCCAAAAAGGTCAAACGCGTGCTGGAACTGCCCGCGCCCAGCGTATGGCTGAACGGGTATGGTGACAGTTCGGTCGACTTCACGATCCATTGCTGGATTCGCGATCCCGAAGCGGGCGTCGGCAACGTTCGGTCAGAAGTACTGAAAAACCTGTGGGACCTGTTTCAGGAACACGGTATCGAAATCCCTTTCCCGCAGCGCGACATAAACCTGCGCGGCAACGCACAGTTCGAACAACTGGTCGCTGCCATCGCCCAGCGCGTCGATGCAAAGACAGACGTGAAATCAGGCGATTAGCCCTTTTTGCAGCTGCGCTAAAGGTCAGCTACCCCCCCATCAAAGCATTCTGGCTGGCATCGCGCGGGCCGAGCGCCCATTTCGCCATCCATGTCGATTCCGTCCGAACAGATCGGCCGCGTCTATCTGGTAGGCGCGGGCCCCGGCGATCCGGAACTGCTGACGCTGCGCGCCGCAAGGCTGTTGGCGCAGGCGATGATCGTCGTCCACGACGGTCTGGTCGATCCCGCGATCCTTGCGATGGCGCACCCCAAGGCAAGGCTGATTTCCGTCGCCAAGCGCCGCGCGCACCACACCATGCCGCAAGAAGACATCTGCGCCCTGCTGGTTCGCGAAGCGCTGGCCGGTAACGACGTCGTGCGCTTGAAGGGCGGCGACCCGCTGGTATTCGGACGCGGCGGCGAAGAGGCAGAGGCCTGCCGCGCCGCTGGCGTTCCCGTGGAAATCGTACCTGGCATCAGCGCCGCGAACGCCGCCGGTGCCGCTGCGCAGATCGCCCTGACGCACCGCGACCATGCCAGCGTCGTCAGCTTCGTTGCGGGCCAGTGCAAGGGCTTGTCCGATCAGGACTGGTCGGGCCTTGCCGGGGTCGGCCGCACGCTCGTTATCTATATGGGTGTCAAAACCGCCGCTAGAATTGCCGAAAAGCTGATCGCAGACGGTCTGGCCCCAGACATGGCCGTGGCCGTGATCGAGAATGCCGCCCGCCCCGAAATGCGCGTGCTGCGCGGCGTCTTGGCCGCTCTGCCCGATCTGGTAGAGAATGAGCGCGTGAAAAGCCCCGCGCTGATCGTGATCGGCGAAGTTACCCGCGAGCGTGACGATGCGCTTGCCGCAATAGCCCTGAGAGCAAAACAATGAAGATCCTGACCGGGAATGACCTGAAGTCCGGCGACGTCGTCTGGTGGGACGGCACCAGCTGGTCCCGCCACGTGAACGACAGCGTCGATGTCGGCGATAAAGGCGACGAAATCATCGCGCGCGAAGAAGGCCTGCGCAACGTGTTTGCCGCCTATGCCATCGAGGCGACGACCGACGATAACGGCGTGCGCCCCGCCCATATCAAGGACCGCATCCGCGCCCTTGGCCCGACGGTGCGTCCCGACCTCACGCTGAAACCCGCCGATCCGACGGCCGGAAACTGGGTGATTTAAGCCATGTACCAGTATGACAAATACGACCAGCAGATGGTCGACACCCGCGTCGAGGAATTCCGCGACCAGACCCGCCGCCGCCTGTCGGGTGAGCTGAGCGAGGAACAATTCCGCCCGCTGCGCCTGATGAACGGCCTCTACCTGCAACTGCACGCTTACATGCTGCGCGTTGCCGTGCCCTACGGCACGCTATCGGGTGCGCAGATGAAGGCGCTGGGCGATATCGCGGACAAGTATGATCGCGGCTATGGCCACTTCACCACGCGCCAGAACATCCAGTACAACTGGATCAAGCTGGAGGACGCACCCGACATTCTGGCCGATCTGGCCAAGGTCGAGATGCATGCGATCCAGACCAGCGGCAACTGCATCCGCAACATCAGTTCGGATCACTTTGCCGGGGCCGCTGCCGACGAAGTCGTCGACCCGCGCCCCTACGCCGAACTGCTGCGCCAATGGTCCAGCTTCCACCCCGAATTCAGCTATCTGCCGCGCAAGTTCAAGATCGCAGTCATCGCGTCGGATACCGACCGCGCGGCGATGCGTTTGCACGACATCGGCATCCAGATCGTGAAGAATGACGCTGGCGAAATCGGCTGCGCATTCTACGTCGGCGGCGGCATGGGCCGTACCCCGATGGTTGCGCCGTGCATCAACGAATTCGTCGCGCTGGACGACCTGATCACCTATTCCGAGGCTTGCTTGCGCGTCTACAACCGCCATGGCCGCCGCGACAACAAATACAAGGCGCGCATCAAGATCCTCGTCCACGAAATGGGCAAGGATGAGTACACGCGTCAGGTCGAGGAGGAGTTCGCGCACCTGAAGTCGCAGGGCATCGAGCCCCCGCTGGCAGAGTTGGAGCGGATCAAGCCCTATTTCGCGGACCCCGCGTTCAAGACCGGCCTAAGCGACGATATCGATCGCAGCGACCCGGATTTTGCGCTGTGGGTGGACCGCAACACGATCCCGCACAAGGCCCCCGGCTATGTCAGCGCGGTCATCAGTCTGAAGCCGGTCGGCGGCATTCCGGGTGATGCGACGGCGGACCAGATCCGCCTGATGGGCGATCTTGCGACCGAGTATTCGTTCGACGAGTGCCGCGTCATGCACACGCAGAACATCGTCCTCCCGCATGTCGAAAAGGGCCGTCTGGCCGAACTGTTTGCCAAGCTGGACGCATATGATCTGGCCGCGCCGAACCTCGACACGATCGAGGATATCATCGCCTGCCCCGGCCTCGACTATTGCAGCCTTGCCAACGCACGTTCGATCCCGGTCGCGCAGAAGATTTCCGAACGCTTTGCCAGCACCGGCAAGACCGGCGAACTGGGTCAGCTGAAGCTGAAGATTTCGGGCTGCATCAACGCCTGCGGGCACCACCACGCAGGCCACATCGGCATCCTCGGCGTCGACCGCAAGGGGGTGGAGAACTACCAGCTTCTGCTCGGCGGGTGTGAGGCCGAAGACACGACGCTGGGCAAGATCACCGGCCCCGGTTTCGACGAGGACGGCATTGTCGACGCGGTTGAAAAGGCCACCGAAGTCTATCTCGCCAAGCGCGAGGGTGAGGAACGTTTCCTCGATACTTACCGCCGTATCGGCATGGAGCCGTTCAAGGAGGCGATCTATGGTTGAGCTTTACCGGTTGCGCGACGACGAGCCGCCAAAAGACAACGAGGGTGAAAGCCCGGCGGTCACGGTCGACAGCTTCGGCGAACAGACCAATGCCGGTGCCGTTCGCATCGAGCCGGGTGACGACGCACGCGAACTGCTCCCGCACATATCGCACCTGACCCGCGTAGAAGTGAACTTCCCCGTCTTTGGCGACGGCCGCGGCTATTCGGCGGCACGCATTCTGCGCGAAGCTGGCTACGAGGGTGAAATCCGCGCGGTGGGCGATGTCGCAGTCGACCAGATCGCCTATATGCGCCGCTGCGGATTCGATGCTTTCGCGCCGGACAAGGCCATGAACAAGGCCGATGTCGAAGCCGCACTTAATCGCTGGGACAACGTGTACCAAAAAACCACCGATGGCCGCACGCCGATCTGGGCGCTTCGTCACGGCTGATCCGATGGAAGCTGTCCGCCGCCTTGACCGTATCGACACCGGTGTCCGCTTTACCGCGGACGATGCCGCCGCGCTGAACGCCCGTTACGCGGGTGCTTCGGCAGAGGATATCTTGCGCGCAGTGCTGATCGACGGCGTTGCGGGACGGATCGCACTCGTCTCCAGCTTCGGTGCGGAAAGTTCGGTGCTGCTGCATTTGGCCTCGAAAGTGGCGAAAGATGCACCGGTGCTGTTCCTCGAAACCGGCAAGCATTTTCCCGAAACTCTGGAATACCGCGACCTTCTGGCCGAGCGTTTTGGCCTGACCGGGCTGATCAACCTGACGCCCGATGCCGATGCTCTGGCGGCGAAGGATGAGAGCGGGCTGCGCTGGTCCTACGACCCCGACGGCTGCTGCGAAATTCGCAAGGTGATCCCGCTGGCCAAGGCACTGACGGGCTATGACGCGTCCATCACCGGGCGAAAGGCATTCCAGTCGGCGACCCGCGCCGAACTGCCGGTGTTCGAGATCGATACCTCGGACTCCGCCGGTCGGCTGAAGGTCAACCCGCTGATCGGGTGGAGCCGGGACGACCTGATCGCCTATATGGACGAGCACGAGTTGCCCCGCCATCCGCTGGTGGCCAAAGGATATCCGTCGATCGGCTGCATGCCCTGCACCAGCACGGTGGCAGAGGGCGAGGACCCGCGTTCGGGCCGCTGGCGCGGTTGGGACAAGACCGAGTGCGGTATCCACCAGGTGCCGGGATTGACCAAGGACGGCGACCTGCCGCCCGATTTCGACCCGGTTTTCTAAAGGCTCAGAGCCAGCCGGCGTTGCGGTACCAATCCGCCGTGGCCCGCAACCCTTCGCGCGTTTCTATACGCGGCTGCCACAACCCAGCGGGCGGGCGCTTGGCAGGGTCTGCCGTCCAGTCGGGATGCATCATGTAGCCGGCGCGGTCGGGCGTCAGCTTGGCCTTGCCGCGGCGTATCAATCGGTCGATCTGTGCCGCGCCTTTCACCAAGGCGGCGGGCATCGAGATCGGGATCACCTTGCGCCCAACGGCATCGCCGATGGCCCGCGCCATTTCGACGTGCCGCCAACCGCCGTCGACGCCGTCATCGGCCTCGTAAACCTGCCCCGCGTGCGCCGGTGTGACCGCCAGCGCGAGCAAAAGCGCGGCTAGGTCCGAAACGTGAATCATCGAGGCGCGACCTTCGGGCGGGAGGGGCACAACGCCCAACTTCGCCGCCCTGAACAACTCGAACATCTCTGTATCGCGCGGGCCATAGATCGCGGGCGGGCGCACCATCGCCCAGTCGAGGCCGCTGCGCTCAACCACGGCCTCGGCCCCGGCTTTCGAGTTGCCGTAATCCGACAGGTTCGGCTCGCGCGCGGCTAGCGAAGAGACTTGGACGAAGCGCCCTACGCCCGCTGCTTTCGCCGCGTCGACAACCGCTTGCGTCCCCGTAACGTTACCCGACACGAACCCAAAATTGTCGGGCGCGTTGACCACGCCAGCCACGTGGACCACCGCATCGGCTCCTTCACACAAGGCGCGCAAGGCATCGGCCGCAGCCAGATCGCCGCGAACCCATTCGACGCCCTCTCGCGCCGGTTGCTCGCGCCGGGTCAGCGCCCGAACCGAATGCCCTTCCGCCAATGCCAGATCGAGCAGGGTTGACCCGACGAACCCCGTCGCACCGGTCAGCGCGATGATCACAGCAGGACCATCTGGTTGCGATGAACCACGGCAGATCGCGGTGCATAACCCAGCAGGTATTCCTGATCGTCGGTATGCCGCCCCATGATCGCCGCGCATTCGGCGGCATCGTATTCTGCCAGCCCCTTGGCCAACGCGAAACCGTCCGGTCCGCGCACCTCGACCGCATCACCACGCGTGAATTCGCCCGATACCGCCGTCACGCCCTTGGCCAGCAGGCTACGCCCCGACAACAGCGCCTTGGCCGCCCCGGCATCGACGTTAAGCACGCCCTTCAATTTCAACCGGCCGCCCAGCCAAGCCTTGCGCGCGCCATCGCGGCGGCGGGGTAGGAACAGCGTACCGATCCCGCCATCCCCAGTCCCACTACCAAGCGCACGCCCGATCGGCGCGGTGTAGGTGCCATTAATGATGGCCAGCGCGATGCCTGCCCGTTCCGCGATTTCCGCGGCTTGCAGCTTGCTGGTCATGCCGCCGGAGCCAAGACCCGAAGCGGACCCGCCGTCGGCCATCGCGTGAATATCCGCCGAAACCCCGCGTACGACCGGCACCATCGTCGCAGCCGGATCCTTGGGATTGCGATCGTACAGCCCGTCGATGTCGGACAGCAGCAGCACCGCATCGGCCCGCCCGGCCTGCGCCACGCGCGCGGCCAGCCGGTCGTTGTCGCCAAAGCGGATTTCCTGCGTCGCGACCGAGTCGTTCTCGTTCACGACCGGAACCGCGCCCGCCTCCAGCAAACGGCCCAATGTCGCCGAGGCGTTGAGATACCGCCGCCGATCTTCCAGATCATCGAGCGTCAGCAGCAATTGCGCCCCGGTCAACCCGTGCTCGGCCAACAATTCGGCCCACAATCCGCCCAGCCCGATCTGGCCGACGGCAGCAGCGGCCTGGGCATCGGCAAGGCTGCCACGCCCGCCCTTCGCCAGCCCCAATCGCGCCGCGCCCAGCGCAATCGCGCCTGAGGACACGACAATCACCTGCTGCCCCCGCGCCGTCGCCTCGGCAATCTCTTGCACCAGCGATGCCAGCCATTCACGGCGGGGCTGTCCGTCCGGCCCGACCAGCAGCGCCGAACCGACCTTGATCACCAGCCGCGCGCAACTGGCGGGCCGGGCGATGTCGGCAAGGGTGGCGATCGTGTTCGTCATGGCGCGCGGGGCCTAGCCCATCGTCGCCGGTTGGGGAAGTATCGTCAGATCGGCGACCAGTCGCCGCCAGACTGCTCGTCCTCCGGCGCATCCTCTCGCTCGGCACCTTTCGTCTCGGTGCGTGTACGGTCGGGCAGGTATTGCAGCACCGCGTCCATAAGCGCCTCTATCCCCGCGCCCGTTGCGCCGGAAATACGGAACACCTGTTCCGCCCCCGCCTCGCGCAGTTCGTCGGCGAAGGCATCGGCCAGTTCGCCATCGGCAAGGTCCAGCTTGTTGAGCGCGATCAGGCGCGGCTTGTCTTCCAGCTCTGCGCCATAAGCTTCAAGTTCTTCCTCGATGATACGCATCGCTTCGACCGGGTCCTGATCGCCTGTGCCCGATATGTCGATCAGGTGGATCAGAACGCGGCACCGCTCGATATGGCCGAGGAAACGGTCGCCGATCCCGGCGCCCTCCGCCGCGCCCGCGATCAGGCCGGGAATGTCGGCCAGCACGAATTCGCGCCCTTTGTGCCGCACGACACCCAGTTTCGGAACCAAGGTCGTGAAGGCATAATCGCCGACCTTGGCGCGCGTATTCGTCACCGCGTTGATGAATGTGGATTTGCCCGCATTCGGCAACCCGACCAGCCCGACATCGGCCAAGAGCTTCAGCCGCAGCCAGACCCACGCCTCTTCGCCGGGGATACCCGGCTGATGCTGACGCGGGGCGCGGTTGGTGCTGGTCTTGTAGCTGGCGTTGCCGCGACCGCCCATGCCGCCTTCAAGGAATACGACGCGGTCGCCCACCTCGGTAAAGTCGGCCAGCACCGTTTCCTGATCCTCGTCGGAAATGATCTGCGTGCCCACCGGCACCTTGATCACCAGCGGTTTCGCGCTGGCGCCGGTGCGGTCCTTGCCCATGCCGTGGCCGCCGCGCGGGGCCTTGAAGTGCTGCGAATAGCGGAAGTCGATGAGGGTATTGAGGCCTTCGACCGCCTCGAACACGATATCGCCGCCGCGCCCGCCGTCACCGCCATCGGGGCCGCCGTACTCAACATACTTCTCACGCCGGAAAGAGACGGCGCCGGGGCCGCCACCACCGGATTTCACGTAGATCTTGGCTTGGTCGAGGAAATGCATAGCGCCGCCTTTAGGCGCTGAGCCCCGGTTTATCCAGTAGCCTTAGCCAGTGGTCGCGGTGCGGTTCAGGTAGGCGGTCAGGCGGTCGGCGGTGCCATCGGGCACGTGCAGGCCCAGCTTGCTGCGCCGCCAAAGGATATCGTCGGCAGTCCGCGCCCATTCTTTGGCGACGAGATAGTCAATCTCTGCCACGTGCAATCCGCCGCCGAGGTCTTCGCCCAGATCGGCTGCGGTCGTGGCATCACCGAGGATCGTTTCGGTCCGGGTACCATAGGCGCGGGCCATGCGCCGCAGGAGTGTGGTATCGACCCCGGGATAGCGCGCGACGAGTTTCGCCAGATAGCTATCGAAGTCGGCAAAATCGCCGCCGGGGAACGGCTTGCCCGCCGTCCACTTGCCGCCAGCACCGGGCAGGTCCAACTCATCCATCGCGTGTTCGGCCAGCCGCCGGAACGTCGTGATCTTGCCGCCGAAGACATTGAGCAGGGGCGCATCGCCGCCCGCATCCGCACCGCCCCGGTCCAGATCGAGCACATAGTCACGCGTTACGGCAGAGGCATTCTTCGCCTGATCGTCAAACAGCGGACGGATGCCCGAATAGGTCCAGACGATGTCTTCACGCGTCGTTTGGCGGTCGAAATAGCGGTTCGCCGTGTCGAGCAGATAGCCGACCTCGTCCTCGCTAATCGCCGCCTTATCCGGCAGATCCGCGCAAGGCACGTCGGTCGTGCCGATCAGCGTGAACTCCCGCTCGTAGGGAATCGCGAAAACGATCCGCCGGTCCGGGTTCTGAAGCATATAGGCATGATCGCCGGGATAGAGCCGGGGCACGATGATATGGCTGCCCTTGATCAGCCGCACCTGGCCTTTGGGCTTTGCCTGCGCAATGGTGCCAATCACCTCGCTGACCCACGGTCCCGCAGTGTTGACGATGGCGCGCGCGGTGACGGTGTGCGTGCCGCCAGCATCAGACAATTCGGCGGTCCATTCGGACCCGCTCCGCTTCGCCCCTTCGAACTTCGTGCGGGTCAGCACCGTTGCGCCGTTCTGCGCCGCGTCCATCGCGTTCAGCGCTACCAGCCGTGCATCTTCGACCCAGCAATCCGAATAGACGAAGGCCTTGCCTTTGCGGTCTGACAGCCCCTCGCCCTGCGGCGCGTCGGTCAACGAAACCGTTTCGGTCGCGGGCAGGTCCTTGCGTCCGCCGATATGGTCGTAAAGAAACAGCCCCGTACGCACCATCCACGCGGGCCGCGGGCTTTGCGTTTGCGGCAATACGAAGCGCAGCGGCCAGATGATGTGGGGCGCCATGCGCCACAGCCGCTCCCGCTCTTTCAATGATTCGCGGACCAGCCGGAACTCGCCGTATTCCAGATAGCGCAAGCCTCCGTGGATCAGCTTTGTCGATGCGGAAGAGGTGTGAGAGGCCAGATCGTCCTTCTCCACCAACAGGACCGAAAGCCCCCGCCCCGCCGCATCGCGTGCGATTCCCGCACCATTGATGCCGCCGCCGATGATGAGGAGGTCCACGTTTTGGGGAATCTGCAGATCGGGTTGCATTGCAGCATAACCTAGCGACCATTGCCCCGACTGCAAGGGCCGCATCGATTTCGCTGGCGGGGGTTGACCCCGCAGGCCCCCATCGCGAGGGTCACGGCAAGGCAATTCTTACGGAGCATCGATGACCGGCAGCGGCCCCTTCATCCTCGCCATCGACCAAGGCACGACATCCACGCGGACCATCGTGTTCGATCAGGCGCTGAACCGCGTCGCGGTGTCGCAACAGGAATTCGCCCAGCACTACCCGCAACCCGGTTGGGTAGAGCACGACGCCGACGAAATCTGGAACAAAACGCTCGCCACAGCCCGCGCCGCTCTGCAAGAGGCGGGTGCGAAGGGCAACGGATCTGCCAAGGCCATCGGCATCACCAACCAGCGCGAAACGGTAGTGATCTGGGACCGCGCGACAGGCACGCCGATCCACAAGGCCATCGTCTGGCAGGACCGGCGCACCGCCGACACGTGCGAGAAGCTGCGCGCCGCCGGACATGAGGACACGGTTCGCGATACGACCGGATTGCTGCTCGATCCCTATTTTTCAGCCACCAAGATCGCGTGGATGCTGGACGCTGTACCGAATGCGCGGGAGCGGGCCGAGCGGGGCGAACTGGCGTTCGGCACCATCGACTGCTTCCTGCTCTGGCGGCTGACCGGCGGCAAGGTCCACGCGACCGACGCGACCAACGCCAGCCGCACGCTGCTGCTCGACATCGAAACCGGCGACTGGAGCGACACCCTGTGCGACCTGTTCCGCGTGCCGCGTGCATTGCTTCCCCGGATAGGCGACAGCGCCGAAGTTTACGGCACCACTGACCCCGACCTGCTGGGCGAGGCGATTCCGATTGCGGGTATGGCGGGGGATCAGCAGGCGGCGCTGGTCGGGCAGGCGTGTTTCAAACCGGGCATGGTGAAATCGACCTACGGCACCGGCTGCTTTGCGGTCATGAACACCGGCGATACGCCGCTGCGCTCCACCCACCGTTTGCTGACCACGGTTGGTTACCGGATCGGCGGCAAGACAACTTATGCGCTGGAAGGATCTATCTTCGTCGCTGGCGCTGCAGTGAAGTGGCTGCGCGATGCGATGGCGTTGGTGGAGAATGCCGCCGAAACCGCCGAACTGGCCGCCACGCTGGACGATAACGGCGGGGTCTATCTCGTCCCCGCGTTTGCCGGCCTTGGCGCGCCGCACTGGGATCCGCACGCCCGCGCGGCGCTGCTGGGCATGACATTGGGCACCACCCGCGCCCATGTCGCCCGCGCCACGTTGGAGGCGGTGGTCTATCAGACGATGGACCTGATCGAGGCGATGATCGCGGACGGCGCGCCCGAACCCGATGCGATCCGTGTCGATGGCGGCATGGCGGCGAATGATTGGTTCTGCGCGTTTCTGGCCGACATGCTGGACACGCGGATCGACCGGCCCGAGGAACTGGAAACCACCGCGCTGGGTGCGGCGGCGCTGGCCGGCTTGGGGATCGGGCTTTACGCGGACCTTGCCGCTATCGAGGCGATGTCGGCACTGGACCAAAGCTTTACGCCGACGATGGCAGCGGATGACCGCGCAAAACTGGCAAAGGGCTGGAAGGCGGCGCTGGGCCGCGTCACAGGCAATTGATCAGACTGGTCGGCCGATCAGTCTTCGCCTTCCTTGCAGGCGGTCAGCAGAACGACCGCGCCCTCTGCCCCATAGGCCCCGTGCAACTGCACGATGGACAGGCGCGCATAGGCAACTTCGCCGCTGTTGCTGAGGAAGCCCACGCGCAACTTTTGCGAAGGTCCGCCCTGAAGCACCGATTCCAGCGCATCGCGGAATGCGGGGCGCTCTTCGCGCACGACAAGGTCGGCCAGCCCGATGCCGATCAACCGGCTCTCATCCAGTTCGACCATCTTGCTGAAGGGATCGTCGATCCGCTCTATCGTGCCGCGGATAGAGACGCGGACATAGCCAACCTCGCCATGCACGCTCATCGCATCAAGGATTGCGGCCTTCACGTCGGCCAGTCGGTGACGCTGCACATCCTCTGTAATGTCGCGGAACATCAGCACGTTGCTCTTGCCAAGCGGGAACGACTGAAACCGTAGCCACGCCCCGTCGTGAAACGGTGACGGCAGGTCCGCCGCGCTGGGTTCGCCGCCGATCACCGTGCGGCGGGCATGAACCTCCATCAAAGAACCTGCCACCGAGGGCAATGCCTCGACCAGCATTTTTCCCGTCAGCTCGCCCACCGGCTTGCGACAGACCGCGCCCGCGACGCGGTTCGCGTAATCGATGCGCAGATCGCCATCGCAGATCAGGATCGCCTCGTTGATCCATTCGGCCAGGCCGATCAGATCCTCGCCGCCCGCGCTACCCCCGGCGCCGGGCATCGACAGCTCTCGAAAACTGCCGATGTCGAGCAGGACATGCGTTTCCCGCCCGTGGTTGGTGATGTAAACCGGGTTGGTATTGGCTACGTCCCGCCAATGCGAGAACGAGCGAACCACTTCCGCAGCCGTGGCAGTTACGCTCGACATGTCGTTCATCTTGCCGTCTCCTCGCTCTGATCCCGCCGGGCAATCGCTGCCGGATCGGGCGCTCCGGGATATGACAGCGCCGTGTTTTTATGCATTATAATTATGAAAAAGTCCCTAGGGCAACGAATAGTTTGCTGGAGATTTACAAAATTTATGACGGGCGTCTTTTTAATGCACTGATAAATAGCATTAAATTCAGATAATTAATGACATTTTGCCGTGCAAAAGGACGAAGTTAAGCATGTCCAATCAACGAGATAGCGACCCGGTTGAACGTTCATTTGGCGATCGATGGCCTTATAGGTCGGGATGTATCCCCTTGCCATACGTAACCGAATATGGCATACAATGAGGCATGACAACGAAGCCTCTCACCACCGCGCAGTTCTTTCGCAAGTTTCCTGACGACGAAACCTGCCTCCAGCATCTGTTCGACGCTCGCTTTGGCGAAGGCTTCACTTGCCCCAAGTGCGAGCGCCCTTCGAAGTGGTTTCGCATCAAAGCTGAGCGCGCCTATTCGTGCCAGTGGTGCGGCCACCACCTGCACCCGACCGTGGGCACCCCGTTCGAAAAGACCCGCACTCCGCTGCAACTGTGGTTCTATGCGATCCACCTGTTCACGACCACGCGCCACGGTGTCAGCGCCAAGGAACTTCAGCGCCAGCTTGGCGTGACCTACAAGACTGCATGGCGCATGGCCTCTCTAATCCGCGATCACATGGCGGACGTTGACGGTGACCACCCCATCGGTGGCGCTGGCACGAATGTCGAAATTGACGAAACGCTCATGGGCGGCGTCAAGAAGGGCAAGCACAATCGCGGTAGTGCCGCTAAGACCGTTGTAGTGGGCGCTCTGGAGCGTGGCGGCGATGTGGTGGCCCAAGTGGTGCCGAACCAGCGCCGCGCTACTCTGGAGCCGTTTGTGACTGCCAACGTCGAAGTCGGCGGCAACGTCCATACTGACGAACTGCGCAGCTACGCGAAACTTGCCGATCATGGCTATCGCCACGCCCGCGTGAACCACGGCGCGGAAGAATATGCCTATTACGATTACCGCCTTGCTGAGACGGTTTCAGTGAATGGGATTGAGAATTTCTGGCGGCACCTGAAATGCTCGATCAACGGCACCCACACCAGCGTGAGCGCCAAGCACCTGAACCGCTACGTCAAGGAATTCGAATATCGCTTCAATCGTCGGAACCGTCCGGAGACGATGCTTCCGGAACTTCTTTCGACTTTCCGGCCATTGCCTTCACAGTCAGATTGAAGGCGTCCAGATCGCCAATCTCGCCTTCGTGTTCGGCGATGAATTGGTCCAATTTTCCGGTCGCAAGGGCTTGTCTCAAGTCGATCATCGTGCGATTCTAGCACACTATGTCCGCTCCCGCTTCCCGAAAAACATCAGCAGCGTCAAAGCTGCTGCCGGTTATCGGCGGCTTTGCGTTATTTAGCGTGGTTGCCGCGTACGATCAACGCGTTGCGCTCGCATTGGCTGTGGGCGTTATCGGATTTGCAGCAATCTCAATGATTGTCGCCCTTACTCGGAAACATTGACGACTGCCTACTCGCTGCTGGCTCGTTAATATCCAGCACCTGCAACACATTCCGCTCTTGAACGGTCCAAACACCGTCAATCAGACGTTCTTTGGTTTCTAATTCAACATCCAGTTCAACGCCACCGCGCATCCGAACACTCGTTTGCCCTGCAACGATTTGCTCTAGAAATGCACGGTCCTTCACCTCGGCGCCGAACTCACCCTGGGGTGTGACGTGACCCCCTGATTTTCCTCCAATTTGGATTAGAGTCCGGCCCTTACAGAAGGACGGACGAGATGAAGAGAACGAGGTTTTCCGAAGAGCAGATCATCGGTGTGCTGAAGGAGGCTGAGGCGGGTGCGAAGACCGCTGACCTGGCCCGGCGACACGGAGTGTCGGAAGCGACGATCTACAACTGGAAGTCGAAGTATGGCGGGCTGGAGGTGTCCGATGCCCGCCGACTGAAGGAGCTCGAGAGCGAGAACGCGAAGCTGAAGCGGTTGCTCGCCGATGCCATGTTGGACCAGGCCGCGTTGAAGGATCTTCTGGCAAAAAAGTTCTGACGCCCGCCGCCAAGCGGGAAGCTGTCGCTCATCTCCAGGCCTGCCACGGGATGAGCGAGCGGCGGGCGTGCCGTGTCATCGATGCTGATCGCAAGAGCGTGCGTTACCGTTCCACCCGGGACGATGACGCCGATCTGCGTGAGAAGCTGCGCGAGCTGGCCAACCAGCGTCGGCGGTTCGGCTATCGCCGTCTGCACATCCTGCTGCGCCGGGAGGGGATCATGATCAACCGGAAGAAGACCCAGAGGCTCTACCGTGAGGAAGGGTTGGCGGTCAGACGACGACGCAGTCGCAGGCGTGCTGTGGGCACGAGAGCACCTGCTCCGGTGCTGGCGCTGCCGAACCAGCGCTGGAGCCTGGACTTTGTTCACGACCAGATGGCTTCGGGAAGACGATTCCGGGTGCTCAACGTGGTCGATGATGTGACGAGGGAGTGCCTGGCAGCGGTGCCGGATACGTCGATCTCCGGGCGCCGTGTCGTGCGCGAACTGACTGAGCTGATCGCGCAGCGTGGCAAGCCCGGCATGATCGTCAGCGACAATGGCACCGAGCTCACCAGCAATGCGGTGCTGGCATGGTGTGGGGAGATCGGTGTGGAGTGGCATTACATCGCACCGGGAAGGCCAATGCAAAACGCTTACGTCGAGAGCTTTAATGGCCGCATGCGGGACGAACTGCTCAATGAGACTTTGTTCCTCAGCATGGCTCACGCCCGCGTCGAGATCGCTGCCTGGGTGGAGGACTACAACCGGGAGAGGCCGCATTCTTCCCTCGACTACGACACCCCGGCGGCGTTCGCCGCCAAACTGGATAAGCAATGGCCAGCTTCGCTACGCCCTACGGGCTCCGCTACGCAGCCCATTGCTTCAACCGCGCTCATGCGCAACAACGCGGTCCGGCTCTAATCCCAGCTGGGGGAAAGCTGGGGGTCACGTCAGGTGTGGCGAACTTCCATTTTCGACTCGAAACTTGAAGCACTGGGCTGAGGATTATCACCCGCATTGGCCCGACCGTTGAGCGGTCAAGCGAGGACTCGATTACAGGAGATTGGCCACTGTATTCCGCGAAATCCGCGCGCCGCACTTTCCAATCAGGTGATTGCCGGTCGATGTTTGCCGACACGGCTAGTATGCCGGTATCCCGTCCAACTTCGCGATAAAACTGCTGCTTTTCGCGCTGAGCGATACGCCCTTCTTCGGCTCGCTCAATAAGCTGTTTTGCTTCTGCAACATCTTCCGCCGATGCATTCGGCAGGTATTTATCCAAGATCGGCTGCCACATGATGTCTCTCGCCCGCTCTGCCGGTGGAGCTAGAATCCAAGCAATCGCAGCAAGCGCCAAACCGTAGCGCGTCGACCTTAATTGATATTCGGCCTTCGCCTTATCAACGAGCAGCAGTAGGTCTTCCCACAAACTACCATCAGCGTGGCCTTGAATGCCGACTTGGACGCTAAGCGACGGGTCAAGCACATAGGACAGCTCTTTGACGCCTGCGATGAACGCTAGCGATGCCCTTGCGACGACTTCCGCGTTTGCAGTGTGACCGTCTTCAAGCTGGTAGTAGAGACGAAGCGGAACCCCTTTTTCCTCGTCATTAGGCAGATGCGCCATTCACGACCCCCATTGTTTCAGGGGTTTATTGCGCGGCCCTCAAAAAGAGTCAATTACCTATGCTAAGGGGATACACCCCTATAGGTCCGTATGGTTCTGTTGCGATCCTGACGATCGCTCTTAAAAATATACAATTGGCGCCTACCTCTTGTTGAAGTTTAGTAAATCCCGGCTAACGGCATAAGTCTAATTTCGGCGCGATTCTGGCATTCCTCGGGGATCGCAGCGCAAAATCAGCGGTTTTCTTATCGCCCGTAAATTGCTCTGATCCCGCGTTTCTTAATGTTTACCCTTCTTTAAAACCAAGACCGTCAGTCTCTCTTCCCGTCCGAAACGGACTTCAATGGGGAGAAGACCATGTATCAATCCAAAACGATTACGCGTGCGATCGCGCTGGCTTCGGTCGGCGTCGGGGCGCTTTGCGTTTCCACCAATGCACAGGCGCAGGCGATCCCTGCCGTTGACGTGTGTACGGGGATCAGCCTCGATCCTTCTGCCGTCACCAGCATCGTCGGCGCCACTGTCGGCCCGGTCGAATCGCTGGAAAGCACCGTAAACGCCATTACCAGCCTTGGGCTGCTGGCACCTTTGCTCGGCCTGCCCGACCTGAACAGCGACATTTCCACCGTGTTGCAGGATATCGCCGATGGCGAACAGATTTCGCTGACGGTGCTGGATAGCGACGGCAATGTCATCACCGATTCCGATGCCTGCTATGTCACTTCGGACGGCTATACGCTGAATCAGGAAGGCGGCATCTCCATCGGCGGCAATACGATCACCGGGCTCGGCGCGAACGGGCAGGAAGCTTCCGCCGCAGAGCTTGACGCGATCGCCTTTGGCAACAACGCCGAAACCACCGCGGGCGCGACCAACGCCATCGCCATCGGCAGCGGTGCCATGGTTACCGCGGCGGATTCCATCGCGCTAGGCGGCGGATCGTCGGCCACGGCGGAGAACTCGGTCGCCATCGGTACCGGGTCGGTTGCGTCTCGCGGTGCAGAGGATGGCGCGGCCGGTGAAGTCTCGGTCGGCGCGGTCGGCTCCGAACGCAAGATCACCAACGTCGCTGCGGGAACCGAAGCCACCGATGCCGCCAATGTCGGGCAGGTCGGCGCGGTTCAGGCCGATGTCGATGCCCTGGCCGACAGCGCGGTGCAGTACGACGACGGCACATACGCCTCGGTCACGCTGCAAGGCGCGAGTGGCACGGTCGTCACCAATGTCGCCGACGGCGCGGTCAACGATACTTCGACCGACGCGGTCAACGGATCGCAACTGTTCGCCACGAACGAGACCATCGCTGATGTGGACGCGCGCGTTACGGTCAACGAAACCGACATCGCCGCGCTGCAAGACGACGCGGTGATGTACGACGATGCCAGCCACGACACGATCACGCTGGACGGTGTCGATGGCACCACGATCACCAACGTTGCCGATGGCACGCTGGATGCGACCTCTACCGATGCGGTCAACGGTTCGCAGTTGTTCGCCACCAACCAGAACGTGCAGGCGAATACCGACGCCATCGACGCGCTGGATACGCGGGTAACCAATGTCGAAGGCGATATCGTCGACCTTGGCGACCGCGTAACGGTGACAGAGAACAACCTCGCCCAGCTTCAGGACGGCGCGGTGTTCTATGACGATGCCAGCCACGACACGATCACCCTGGACGGTGTTGACGGCACCACGATCACCAACGTCGCCGACGGCGCGTTGGACGCGACCTCTACCGATGCGGTCAACGGTTCGCAGTTGTTCGCCACCAACCAGAACGTAGAGGCGAACACCGACGCCATCGACGATCTGGACGATCGGGTGACGGTGAACGAAGGCGATATCCTTGCGCTCGATGACCGGGTCACGGTGAACGAGGGCGACATCAGCGATCTTGGCGACCGCGTCACCGTCAACGAGGGCGATATCGTCGACATCGACAATCGCGTTACCGTGAACGAAGGCGACATTGCGGACTTGCAGGTCCAGGTCGCGAACGTGCCGGTCGGATACGTCAGCGATATGGACGGCATGACGCCCAGCGCCGTGCCGACGCAAACCGCCGCATTTATGGGCGCGGCTGCCGGTCCGGTCACCGTGACAAACGTCGCGGCGGCCACGTTGAACGCAACATCGACCGATGCGGTCAACGGCTCGCAGCTCTATGCCACGAACCAGCAGGTTGCGGCCAACACCGATGCCATCGCGCAGAACACGGCGGATATCACCAACATCCAGAACAATGTTGCGGGCAGCGTCGTCGTCGCGGTGTAGTACTCGAACCCCGAAAATCCGACCGTCAGCAACGGCGGCACCATCACGCAGGATGTGACCTTCGTGGGGGCCGACAGTTCGATGCCGGTCCGGGTGCACAACGTCGCCAACGCAACCTCCGCCTACGATGCGGTGAACCTGCAGCAGATGCAGGCCGGGCTCGATGCGGCGATCTCTTCGTCCAACGCCTATACCGACATGCGCATCGCCGAACTGGGCTTCGACCTGCACGAATTGCGCAAGGAATCGCGGGCCGGCACGGCCGGGGCGCTGGCCGTCGCGGGCCTGCCGCAAGTGATCGAAAGCGATGGCCGGATGCTGGCCGGGGCAATCGGTCACTACCGCGGCGAAACCGCCTTCGCGCTGGGCTATTCCGGGGCGTTCAACGACGGGCGCGCGGTGTTCAAGCTGAACGGCACGATGGATACCCACGGTTATGCCGGGGTGAGCACCGGCGCGGGATTCGCGTTCTGATCTAGCGATCAGGACACCGCACTGGGGCGGCGCGGCTTCCGACCCAATCCCTCACCGGCCGTGCTTCCCCCGGGTCGGCTCTCGCGTAGCGATACGCGGGGGCCGGCTTTCGCTATGGCCGAATGGCGACTGCGCCCCGGTTCATGCATACCGAACGAAAGTGCAATGTCGGCGCGCGAAAAGCCGTGCGATGACAGCGTGCAAACAGTCCGTTCGAAGAGGGAAGAGCATGTCGAAAGCTATCATCGGGTCCGCAACGTCGCTTGCCTTGGCATTTGCGCTCGCCGCCTGTTCGGGCGGCGGCAAGACCGCGGACGAAACGGCCACTACGGCAGAGGCCGAAACGGTGGCCGAAGTTGCCAAAGTGGCGGAAGAGACTCCGCTGGAAGCTCCGGTCGCGACCGAAACCGCAGAACCGGAACCGAAACCGAGCGAGACCGCGGCCCCCGAACCGAAACCCACCCCGACCCCAACTCCCAGCGCCACCGCCAAGCCAGTGGAAGTCGCATCTGCCGCACCGCCCGCGTCCTATGCGCGCTGTGCCGTGTGCCACACGGCAAACAAGGGTGCAGAAGACAAGCTGGGCCCGAACCTGTGGGGCGTTTATGGCACCAAGGCGGGCGCGGTCGGCGAATTCAGTTTCTCCAGCGCGCTGAAGGAATCGGGCGTGACCTGGAACGACGCGAACCTGCACGCTTGGCTGGAAAACCCGCGCAAGTTCATCCCCGGCAACCGCATGAGCTTCCCCGGCCTGAAGGACGAGGCGAAGCGTCAGGAAATCATCGATTACCTGAAACAACAACGCTGATCGCCAGGCTGGCGCAAACCGCCGGGCGTCAGGCTCGGCGGGTCAGGCCGTGCGGTAGATCGTTGGGCTCGTATCGGTGAAATTTACGATGTCGGCCAGCGGCATGTGAGTTTGCGGGTAATAGTCCCGGTCGAACCGACAGCCATCGTGGCGCGGTTAGCAGACGATCAGTTTTGCCATTGTTCGGCACCCGTTTCGCAATGATCATTCGGGCCTGACGACAACCGGTTCGGCGGGCACCAGCGGCGTTTCCTGACGCCATCCCTCTATCCCCTCGGCCAGCCACCAGACGTTGCCATAGCCTTCGCTGGCCAGCCGCCGGGCCGCGTTCCAGCCCATCCAGCAATCAGTGCGGCAGAACAGGATCACCGGCAGGTGCGGACGTTTGCGCCGCGCTTCGGCCACCGTATCGGCCAATGCCCGCCACAGCAGCGGATCGGCATCGCTGCGCCCCGCCTCCGGGTGCCAGATCGCGCCGGGGATCGTCAGATGCTCTTCGCCCAGCCGCCACTTTCCTGTCGCAGCGTCGCGAACTCCGCCCATCGCGGGCAGGACGTCGATGAACAGCGCGTCCTTTCCGGGCGTCAGCAACCGCGCGGCGGGTAAGGCAAGACGTGCCGCAGGACGCGGATCGCGGTCCACCGGCGCGCGGTACCGGGCGGAGCGATAGCCATCGGCATCGAAACTATCGGACGGTTCGGCAAGCGACGGCACGGCCAGCATCAGCAGGGCAAGAGCGGCGCATGTCAGTCCTTTTCCCCGCATCCCCAACCCCTTGCGCTGTCGTTGCACCATAGTCCTATGTGGCCCACCACGCGCACAGACTACATGGGTCTTTGGTCTTATGAGGATGTCCAAGCGCCTTTTGCCAGTGCTGCTGGCGCTGCTGCCCCTGCCCGCATTTGCGGATGGCGCGGCGCTGCCCGAAGATCCGCTCGGCTCTCCGATGTGGGAATATCACGCGAAAAAGCTGTTCGCCGGTGCGCCGGTGCGCTTCGACCCCGCCGTAAAAGTCATCCTCCCGGTCATTGCCGAGGACCAGCACGTCGTGCCCGTCACCGTAGATGCCCGCGCTCTGGCAGGCGTGCAGCGCATCCTGATCTTCGCCGATCTCAACCCCATTCCCGTCGCCATCGACTACCGCCCGGTCGTGGCTGCGCCACTCGTCACCACCCGGATAAAGCTGGACCAGCGCACCCCGGTGCGCGCAGCGGTCTTGCTGACCGATGGGACATGGCACGTATGGGGCGACTGGATCGATGCGGCAGGCGGCGGCTGCTCCGCCCCGCCGGTCAGCCGTGTACGCGGCGACTGGGCCGATCACCTTGGCGAAATGCGCGGAGCGGCATGGGCCAGCGGAAACAACACCCGGCTGCGCGTCAGCTTTCGCCACCCGATGGACACGGGGCTCGTCGAGAACATTCCCGCCTACAACATCGAAGCCCTGCGCGTGACCGATGCCCGCGGCGCGACTTTGGGCGAGATGGCGGTCTATGGCGCAGTCGCCGAAGACCCGGTCTTCACGCTGGAAGTCGCCGGGCGCGATGGGCCGATAGAGATCGCCGCGCGCGATACTTCCGGCCTCGAATTCTCCGGCGCGTTGGAGCCGAAAGCCCCGTGATCCTGTCCCGCCGCAGCCTGATCGCGGGCGGGGTAGGTGCGCTGACGCTTCCCTTGCCGCTGCTGGCCGAGGAATTTGCAGACACTTATGCGCCAAAGGCCGAACCGATTGCTGAGGGTATCTGGCTGGTACGCGGCAAGGATGAGCCGATTGCTTTTCCTAACGGTGGCGCGATTGCGAACGCTGTGTTCATGGCCACGGGCGCGGGCACGGTGCTGGTCGATCCCGGCCCCTCGCTAACTTACGGTCGCGCGCTGGCCGCGCTTGCGCAAAGCAAGACCGGTCAGCCGGTGACGCGCGTCTATGTCACCCACCTGCACCCAGACCATTCGCTTGGGGCGGCGGCGTTCGACCCCGCCATCGTCCACGCCCTGCCCGCCACCCGCGCAGATCTGGATCGCGATGGCGAGGGCTTTTCCGATGGGCTCTACCGCATATTGGCTGACTGGATGAAGGGCACCACCGTCGTCCTGCCGCGCGGCGATGTTGCGGCGGGCGAAGTGACGTTCGGCGGGCGGGCATTGGACGTGTTTGCGCTAAACGGCCACAGCGGGAGCGATCTCGCCATTCTCGACAAGGCAACCGGCACGCTGATCGCGGGTGACCTCGTATTTCACGACCGCGCGCCCGCCACGCCGCACGCGGACATCGCGGGCTGGCTGGCCGCGCTCGATACCTTGCAGGCGATCCCGCGCAATCGCACCGTTCCCGGCCATGGTCCGCTGGACACCGGCAATGCGGCTATCGAACAGACCCGCGACTGGCTGACATGGCTCGACATGTCGCTGAAAGAGGCGGTGCAGCAGGGCATGGACATGAGCGAGGCCGGGGCCATGCCGATCCCCGACCGCTTTGCGTCTATGAAAGTCGCGCGCTACGAATTGCAGCGCAGCGTTTCGCATTTCTATCCGAAGCTGGAGGCCGTATACCTGCCGCTGATCGGCGACTAAAGCATTCGCCGCAGCACGCTGTCTTGCAGCACGAAATGGTGCCGCAACGCCGCCCCGATGTGCAATACGATCAGCCCGATGGCGACGAAGGCCATCACCTCGTGCCCCTCATGCGCAATGCCGTAGATCGCATCCTCTTTCGTCACCGCGAACTTGGGAATGTCGAACAGGCCGAACCAGCTCAGCGGATATTTGCCAGCAGACGAAAAGATCCACCCGCTAAGCGGCAGGCCGATCATCAGGATATAGAGCACCGTATGCGCCGCATGGGCAGCCCCGATCTCCCACTTCGGCAGATCGCGAGGAAGCGGCGGCGTCCGCGACACGATCCGCCAGCCCAGGCGCGCGATCGATAGCGCCAGCACGGTGATTCCGACGGCCTTGTGCGTTGGCATGATGCGGACGACATCCTCCAGCGCATCATGGAGCAGCCCGCCGATCAGGTTTCCGATCAGCAGCACCGCAATCGTCCAGTGCAGGACCCGAGCGACCGCATTGTAACGGTCCGACCCATGGTACGGAATCAAAAGCCGATTCCGATACCTGCCCAGACGGTGCGCGGCGTGCCAAGATCCACCGAGCCGCCCTGATTGCGCGTCACAATCTCTTCATCTCCAAGGTTCTCTCCGCGAAGGACGATCGCGAACCTATCACCGACCGGAACCCGCGCATAGGCGTCGATCGTCGTCGCGGCGGGCAAGGCATCGCTTTCCTGATCGCTCTCGAACTGCCTGCCGACGTGGCGCACCGTGGCCGAGAGCAGCCAGCCCTCCGCCGGTTCCAGCGCCAGCGTCGCGCCCGCGACCCATTTCGGCGTTTGCGCAGGGCGAAAACCGTCAAAATCGGCACCCTCCTGCTGCGCCTCGGCATCGGTATAGGCCAGCGATCCGTTAAAGCGGACGATGCCCCGCTCGATCCCGGCGGACAGTTCGATACCGCGCGCATGGATCGCGTCGATGTTCTGCCTCTGCCGCGTCACGTCATCCAGCGTGACGTTGGCGACCGCATCTTTCACCTTGTTGTCGATGGCGGTTAGGGACAGCGTGACGCCCTCGCCTGCCGTCAGGTCGATGCCCGCCTCGTAGCCCTCCAGCTTTTCGGGGGTCAGTTCGGCATTGGCCTTGGTGGTGACCGGAAAGACGACGAAGGGCCGGTAAAGCTCGTTCAAAGTGGGAAGGCGCAGCCCCGTATAGGCCGCCGCCCGCAAGCTGAGCCTATCGCTGACATCATAGACCAACCCGCCCCGGAACGAGCCGCGCCAGTCCGACTGGTTATCGTAATAGGTCTCTTCCTGAAGTGCCCCATCGGCAGCGCGCGCAATGTAGAACCCGTCGCGAATGGTATAGCGATCCGCCCGCGCACCCGCCGTCAGGGTCAGCGCGCCGAGTTTGAAGTCGTTCTCCGCAAACAGGCCAAGATCGGTGTTCGTCCCGCCCGCATTGCGGCGCGAGGTGACGGCGCCGGTAAACGCGCTGATCGCCGTTTCGAACAATTCCCCGTCCGACTTGCGGTAATCGACACCCAGCCGCAGCGTATGCGCGTCGCCCACCGGCGGGCGAATCTCGAACTTGCCGCCCAGCCCGGTCGAGGGCGTATTGCTCTGGTCCAGCACGGGCACGAAGCGCGTGGAACTGATCACCACGTTCGTAAAATTGCGCGCCTGCACATAGCCCAGCAGGTCGAACGCCCAGTCCCCGCGCCCGACGAATCGCAAGCTGGCATCCTGTCCTTCGCTCGACGAATTGGCCCCGTCGAAGCGGAGCGTGCGGTTGTCGTTGAACAGAAGGACATTGGCCTGCGCCTCGACCGTATCGGAGATCGGCGCGACGCCGCGCAGCTGGGTCGACCAGCTATCGTACCGTGCCCGCGCAGTTGCCGGAACGCGCTGATCGCCGGGGGTGGTGTAGAACCCCTTGCCGCGATCCCAACGCCCCGAAACCAGCGCGAACCCGCTGCCCAGCCGTGCGGCCAGGGTGCCGGTCATTTCGGTCTCTTCGCGGTCGTTGATCAGCGCATGGCCCGAAAACGCGCCCAGCGACTGCGGATCGCCGCTGGTCAGTTCGATCGTGCCCGCCAATGCACCAGCGCCGAACGGACCGGACCCACCGCCACGCGTCACCCGCGCGCTATCCAGTCGCTCGGGCGCGATGGCGGAAAACGGGATGTAGCCGAAGAACGGATCGCTCATCGGCACGCCGTCCAACAGGATCAGCGCCCGGCTGGTCGCATTGCCGCCCAGCGCGCGCAAAGTCGCGCCTTGGGCCGATGGGTTCGACGAGCGACTGTCCGACCGGCGGAATTGCTGAAACCCGGCGATATTGCTCAGCGCGTCCTCGATCCTTCCCGACCCCGTCGCGATCAGGTCTTCACGATCGAGTTCGGTTACGTCGTAGGCTTCGGATCCCTCGGTATCGGGCAAGCCTTCGCCTTCGACGAAGATCGGTTCGCCATATTGCGTCAGCCCGATCTGCTCGCTGGTCTGCGCATAGGCGGGCACGGCGGTCAGCGCGGCAGAGGCCGCGAGGGTGGCGATAAGGAATCTGCGACCGGTCATGACATCCTGCTTGTTGCTTTTCGTGTGGGGCAGAGACGCAATCGGCGACCTTTGGTCAAGGTCGCCGACGCGTTGTTTCGACAATGTTTGCCGCAATACGCAGCGAAGGCGAAGATCAGAAGAACAGGATCCCGCCAAGCGCAACCGCATCGCTGCTGGCTTCATTGCCGTTGTGGGCTTCGGCCTTCGAATGGATGTATTCGCCGATCAGCGTGACCCAGCTGGTCAGGCCGTAGCGTGCCTGTCCCACCCAGCTGGAGTTCGTATCCACCAGCGTCGGGTTGGCCAGCGCATCGGCGGCGTTGGCATAATCCAGACGGCTTTCGCCATAGCTGCCGCCGATGGAGACTTTGCCGAAGGTGGCCAAGGCTTGGAGGTAATACCCGTCGCTGTCGCGCGGATCGCCCGCCCCATCGGTGTCGAACAGGCCGAGGACAGTCGTGCCAAGGCCGCTGGCGGTGTAGTAATAACCCACCGCGGTGACCGGGCCGACTGTCAGTTTCGCGCCCATGTCCACGCCCTTGCCGGTATAGGAACCGCCCAGCACGGATTTGTGCTTCTGCGTGATGCCGCCTGCCCACAGGCGCGCCCCAACGCCGCCGAAGTTGCCGTCATAGGTCAGCTTACCCTGGAAACCGGGCGCGCCGTTGGTCTGATCGGTTCCGTCGGTCAGCGACTTCAACGGCTGGAACACGCCGACACTGGCCTGCACGCCGCCGAAAGTGGGCGACGAATAGGTGATCTGCGGCTGGAAGTCGGTGTAGATATAGCCCGAACCGATGCGACCCAGCGTGGTGTTTGCCGGGGCGACGTTGCCGCCGGTCGGACCGCTGGATAGCAAGGTGATGTCGTTCAGGATCGCATCGGACCCGAACAGGCCGATGTCGCGGCCGATCTTGAAGGTGCCAAGACCCTTGCGCCCGAAAGTCATGAACGTCTGGCGGAAGTCGATACCGGCGGTAGCAAGCGCGGTCGGCTGACCGCCGTTGTTCGCGCCCAGCGTGCCCCAAGCGGCAGAGTTGATGCCGGGATACATGCCGAAGGTCGCGCCGATGTCCCACCCTTCCTGCTGCGTCGATACGTTGACAACAAGGAAGCCAGGCAGAAGGCCGTTGCGAACCGCGCTGGAATTCGCACCGACCGATGCGATCCCGCCGATAACCGCGGTGGTGGGGCCAGCCGCATCTGGATTGTCGTGGACGTAAAACCCGTTCACCGAACCGGCAAACTTGATCGTGGCCGGGCCGACGTTGAAACCGATGCCGCTGTCGGTCATCGTCACCATCTTTTCCGGGTTAAAGCTGGCGGGCGCGGCCGGGGCGGGCGCGGCGGCAACGGCGGCTACCTCTGCCTGCTCTTCGGCCAATAGCGCCTGATATTCCTCGTCTGTCAGAATGCCTTTTTCGTGCAGGCGCTGCAGCAGGCTCTCGCTGGAACCGGCGTAGGCTGGCGCTGTCGACAGGGCAATGGCAATCGCCGCGGCAGTGCCGCGCAACATGATCCTGGAGATCATCTCTCTCCCCCTTCCTTTCTTATAAATCGCGTCAAGCGACCGGATGGAGGATGCTGTCACACCGCGCGGCGGGGAATTGGACTTTGGTTCTCGTCCTTTCGACCAATAGGCTCTGGCCGCTTGAAAATCAGGGCAGGATCGCCACGCCCCACGGGCCTGCCCCGGCCTCGATTCGCTTGGTCACGGCCATGCTGGCAAGGTCGAGGAATGCGACATCGCCGCTGGTCCCGTTGGCGACCACGGCGGTCTTGTCGTCGGGCGTGATTTCAAGGTGCCACGGCCTGCCGCCCGTTTCGACATAGCCGGTCACCTTGCGGGTGGCGACGTCGACCACGGCCACGCCGTTTGCCCGGCCCAGCGCGATGATCGCGGTTTGGCCGTCAGAGGTAAAGCGGATGCCGCATGGCATGACCTTGTAAGCCGGAACGCCCGGCATCGGGAAGGACAGCGTCTCGATGATGGACCGGGTTGCGACATCCACGATATGCACGGTGCCGGCGACTTCCGCCGCGATCCAGACCTGCTTGCCGCCCGGTGCGAATTCGACGTGGCGCGGGCGATAGTCGGTCTCCATCTCCTCGACGACTTGCTGCGTTGCCACGTCGATCCAGGCGACGGTGTGATCCTCCTCGCTGGTGACAAGCAGCCACTTGCCGTCCGGGCTTTGCGCTATACCTTCAGGCTCTTCGCCGACCTCGACCTGCCACGCGACTTTGCGGGTGGTCAGATCGACGGCGGTGGTTGCGGCATCGTCCTCATTCGCGATGAAGAGCAGCTTGCCGTCGTAAGACGTAAAAAACTGTTCGGGATCGTTTCCCGATGGCAGCACGGCGACAAGCACGCCTGTCTTCGCGTCGCGAATCTCAACTGCATTGTCGAGGCTGGCACAGATCAGCAGGTACTTGCCATCGCGGGTCAACGTTACGCCGCGCGGGCGTTCCCCCACGTTCCATGTGTCGATGACTTCCTGGGTGTCGAGGTCGATGACCGTGATCGTCGAGGACCGTTCGTTGCTGACGTAGGCCGTGGCCGCATGGGCCGTTCCAGTCAGGCCGCACCCCATCGCAAAGGCCAGAGCCAGAATCCAACCGGCGGTAACGTTAAATACCTGCGACTTCATGGCATCCATCCCGATCTATCCTCGCCCCCAGACTTACCGCCGCTGCCCTCAACCCTCCCATTGTACCAAGGTGCAATGGGTCAGTGCCGCCCGGGTCGCTATCTATGATCGCGAAGGGGAAGCCGCGTCCAGCACACCAGCCGGACGTTACCCGGGGCCAGAATCCCACGGTCGCAAATGAGGATGTTCTGACTATGCCGAAATTCACCAGTCGGCTGGCGCTTGTCGCCGCCGCTACCGCCCTTGCCGGCTTTGCCGCGCCGCAACTTCTCGCCCACGGCGACGTGACGCCGCAGGCTGTCGATACTTCGGCCCTGCCCGATATCGGCGAGGAATGGCTGGGCGAGAATCCATACACGGGCAACGAAACCGCCATCAAGATCGGCGCTTCCGCCTACAACCAAAATTGCGCGCGTTGCCACGGGCTGGAAGGTATTTCGGGCGGCATCGCACCCGACTTGCGCTATCTTGAACTCGGCCCCAGCGGCGATGAATGGTACATCGAACGCTATCGCAACGGGTCCAGCCACGACGGCAAGGTCTATATGCCGCCGTTCGGCGAAGTGCTGGGCCAGAAGGCCGGCTGGGCGATCCGCAGCTGGGTCGAAACCAAGTACACGGACGAATAGGTCATGACCTACGGGCGCAGGGCTTTTCTTGGCGGTCTCGCAGCTTCGGCGGGGTCGCTTGCCCTGCCCCGCATGACGCAGGCCGCGCCGCTGGCCAATGTGAAAGAGCTCGGCGTGCTCCGCGTCGGGCTCTATTCCGGTAATCGGCCATGGTCTTACGAAGAGGGCGGCAAGGTGTTGGGCATCGACGCCGACATCGCCCGCGCGGTGGCCGACAGTTTCGGCGTGAAAACCGATCTCGCGCTGTTTCCCGCGGACGAGGAAGTGTCCGACGACTTGCGCAACGTCGTCTGGCGCGGGGGCCTGCTGGGTTTTCGCAAGTGCGACGTGATGTTCCACGTTCCCTTCGACCGCGACTTCGCGGCAAAAGAGGATCAGGTCGTCATCCTTGCTCCCTATTACCGCGAAAGTTTCGGTGCGGCGTGCAGCTCGGGCCTTCCCGAATGCGAAGGCACGCCCACCGAATTTCGTGGGCGTCGACTGGCGGCAGAACTCGACTCGATCCCCGATTTCTACCTGATCGGCAGCTTTGGCGGAATACTTAGGCCCGATGTCACCCACTACACCACCGGGTTCGAGGCAGTCGCCGCGATCAAGGACGGCAGAGCCGACCTCGCCGTCGCCACCGATGCGCAGATCGAATCCGCGTTGGCCAAGGCACCCGGCGGCGATGCGAAACGGCGCAAGGGGCCGCTGCCCGCCATGCTGTCCCCCGGATGGGATGTGGGCATCGCGGTCGATGAAAAGAGCCGCAGCCTGGGCTTCGCGATCGAGGAAGAGATGGACGCAATGATGGCCAGCGGCCGCATGGCGGAAATCTTCTCCGCCCACGGCGTGACATGGCGGCCCGCCAACGCGGTTCAGGTCTGATCTGAGGGGGCATTTCGGGCACGCTCTCGTCCTAAGGTGCAATTGTTCCCCGCCGCCCCGCCGATAGTCTCAAGCCGTAATGAATACCGAAGGTAGGGCAAAAACCATCCGCCTGCCTTTCCGGTCATATTGAGGAGGGAAGGATGAAGGGGCGTTTCAAGACTTTTGCCGCCGCACTCGTGGCGACGTGCGCCATCACGGCGATCCCCGCCAATGCGGACAACCATGCAGGCCCATCGATGGCCGACCTGATGAACGACGCCAACAGCCACGGCGACGTGCTGACCTATGGCATGGGCCCGTGGCAGCAACGCTACAGCGCTCTCAACAAGATCAACACGCAGACCGTAAAGCGTCTGGTGCCGGTATACTCGGCATCGCTGGGCGGCGAAAAGCAGCGCGGTCAGGAATCGCAGCCGATCGTTTATGACGGTACAATCTACGTCACCGGTTCCTATTCGCGCCTCTTTGCCTTCGACGCGAAGACCGGCGAGAAGAAGTGGGAATACAATGCTCGCCTGCCCGATGGCATCATGCCCTGCTGCGACGTGGTCAACCGCGGTGCTGCGATCCACGGTGACAAGATCATCTTCTCCACGCTCGACGCGCACCTCGTAGCGCTGAACCGCGAGACCGGGAAGGTCATCTGGAACAAGGAAATCGGCGACTACAAGGCCGGCTATTCCGCCACCGCCGCCCCGATCATCGTCAAGGACATGGTCGTCGTCGGCAACTCGGGCGGTGAATTCGGCGTGGTCGGCGCGGTTCAGGCGCGCAATGTCGATACCGGCGAGCTGGTCTGGAACCGTCCCGTCATCGAAGGCCACATGGGCACGCTCAACGGCAAGGACAACGGCATCACCGGCAAGACCAACGCCACTTGGGAAGGCGACCTTTGGAAGACCGGCGGCGGCGCAACGTGGCTGGGCGGCACCTACGATCCGGGCACCAACCTGCTGTACTTCGGCACCGGCAACCCGGCCCCGTGGAACAGCCACCTGCGTCCGGGCGACAACCTCTATACCTCGTCCACCGTGGCAATCGATGCCGACACCGGCAAGATCAAGTGGCACTATCAGACCACCCCGCACGACGGCTGGGACTTCGACGGCGTGAACGAATTTATTCCGTTCGATGCCACGATGAACGGCAAGAAGATGCAGTTGGGCGCGAAGGCCGACCGTAACGGTTACTTCTACGTGCTCGACCGCACCGACGGCAAGTTCATCGGCGCGCACAAGTTCGTGATGCAGACGACCTGGGCCGACGGCATCGGCAAGGACGGCCGCCCCAACTTCACAAAGGACGGTCGCCCCGGCGCGCCGAACGGTGCGGAAAAGGGCAAGGTCGTGTTCTCCTCGCCATCGTTCCTTGGCGGCAAGAACTGGATGCCGATGGCCTACTCGCGGGATACGGAACTGTTCTACATTCCGTCGAACGACTGGGGCATGGACATCTGGAACGAACCCATCGCCTATAAGAAGGGCGCGGCCTATCTGGGCGCGGGTTTTACCATCAAGCCGATCGCCGACGATCACATCGGCGCGCTGCGCGCGATGGATCCCAAGACCGGCAAGATCGTCTGGGAATACAAGAACCCGGCCCCGCTGTGGGGCGGCGTCCTGACAACCGGCGGCAACCTTGTCTTCACCGGCACACCCGAAGGGTACCTGAAGGCGTTCGATGCCAAGACCGGGCAGGAAGTCTGGAAGTTCCAGACCGGTTCGGGCGTCGTCGGTTCGCCCGTCACATGGGAAGACGGCGGCGAGCAATACGTCGCAGTGATGAGCGGCTGGGGCGGCGCGGTTCCGCTTTGGGGCGGTGAAGTCGCCAAGACCTTCAAGGATATCTCTCAGGGCGGCTCGCTCTGGGTGTTCAAACTCTACAACGAGTAAAGGGACGGGAAACCGTCACGCGCCTAATGCGACCCGGCGCGTGACGGGACACCGCTTTTTGACATATGAACCAGTTCACGGCTGATATTCAGAGGCAGAGGATGCAAGAGATCCCGGCACCGGAGCGTGTGCTGATCGTCGACGACCATTCGCTGGTCCGTGACGGTTTGCGCTCCATCCTCGAAATCAGCTTCCCCGAATGCGACGTGATGGAGGCAGGCAGCTTCGAAGAAGCGCTCGACGCGTTGCAACAGGCGGACGAGGTCGATCTTGTCCTGCTCGACATCACGATGCCCGATGTCGAACGCCTTTCGGGCCTGCGCCAGTTGCGCGCCGATTTTCCCAGCACGCCGGTCGTCATGGTCACTGGCCTCAACGATCCGATCATCATGCGCGATGCGCTGGCCGCCGGGGCGGCAGGCTTCGTGCCAAAGTCGCTGAAGCGGCAGGCGATCCTCGACGCGTTGCAACAGGTATTGTCGGGCGAAATCTACCTGCCCGACCTCGAAAGCGTCGGGAGCGACGATACCCGCATTCGCGAAGACGAGGAAATCCGCGCCAAGATCGACAGCCTGACCCCGCAACAACGCGTGGTGCTCGGCCACCTAGTCGCGGGGCTGCTGAACAAGCAGATCGCGCACGAACTCGACGTCTCGATGACGACGGTAAAGGCGCACGTTTCGGCCATCCTGCAAAAGCTGAACGTCTTCAGCCGCACGCAGGCGGTGATCATGGCCAACCGGGTCGGCTTCGTCGACTGAAGCCGCGGCGGGCCGGTCAGCCCGTAATTTCCAGCTTTCTAAGCAGCGCCCGCAACTGCGCGGGCTTCACCGGCTTGGTCAGTACCGGCAGCTCTTTCGCGGTCAGCGCCTGCTTCACCTCGTCCGTCCGGTCGGCGGTGATGACGACGGCGGGCAACTCACTCTCATGCCCCGCCTCGCTATGCGCCGCGCGCAAGTCTGCGATGGCGAGGTCTCCGGTCAGCCCGTCGTCCAGATGATAGTCGGCGATCAGCAGGCCGGTGCCTTTCCGCACGCTCTGCCGCACGCCCGGATCGTCGGGGCCGCTGCCTGTTACGACTTCCAGCCCCCAGTTTTCCAGCAAGACGCGCATGCCTTCCTGCACCTGCACGTCGTTGTCGATCACGGTGACGGTGCCTTTTGTGCCGGAAACGGCCCTCGTTTTCTCCGCGACTTCGGCGGCGATGGCCGACGGTTCGGCCAGCGGAACGGTGATCGAGAATGTCGAACCCTCGCCCGGCGCGGTGGTCAGGTCGATCCGGTGCGCCAGCATCGCGCTGGCCCGGCGGACAATGGCCAGCCCAAGACCCTTGCCGGGCGTCTTCTGCGTGCTGGCCAGT
The DNA here is from genome assembly GCF_001028705.1 of Croceicoccus naphthovorans. Lineage (NCBI taxonomy): Bacteria > Pseudomonadati > Pseudomonadota > Alphaproteobacteria > Sphingomonadales > Erythrobacteraceae > Croceicoccus > Croceicoccus naphthovorans. The sequence goes on from NZ_CP011770.1 coordinate 2,631,959, forward strand.
CGGCGGAATTCCTCGAAGATCGCCTCGCGCTTTTCCACCGCGATGCCCGGCCCGGTATCGCGCACCGCGATCCGCACCGCGTTGCCATCGGTGGTGGCGCTGACTTCGACCCCGCCTTTCTCGGTATAACGGATCGCGTTGGACACAAAGTTCTGCAGGATGCGCCGCAAGAGCCGCAGGTCGCTGCGCACCCACAGGCCGGTCTCCGGTACCTCGAACGTCAGCCCGCCCTTGCGGGCCAGCGGCGCAAATTCGATGCGCAGGGCCGACAGGATGCGGTCTAGCGGAAGCGCCGCGATCTCAGGCTGGATCGCCCCGGCATCAAGGCGGGATATCTCCAGCAATGCCTCCAGCAATTCCTCGACAGAATCCAGCGCCACCGCCGTCTGGCGCACAAGGCCGCGATTGGTCATTGCCATCCGCCGCTCCGCCAGAGCTGAAACGAACAGTCGTGCGGCGTTCAGCGGTTGCAATAGGTCGTGGCTCGCCGCAGCGATGAAGCTGGTTTTCGAACGGTTCGCCGTCTCCGCCTCGTTCTTTGCCTCTACCAGTTGGCGGTTCACCTCGATCAGTTCGGCGGTGCGTTCCTGCACGCGCTTTTCCAGCGTTTCGGCCTGTTCCGTCAGGCTGCGCTGGAACCGGATGCGATCGGTTACGTCGTCGAAGGCATAGGCCATGCCGCCCGCCGACAGAGAGACTGAGCGGATCACGAAGTGCCGTTCGCCAAGGCTGCAATCGGTGCTGATCCGCGGGCCCTTGCCGCTGCGCCACTCTATCGCCTGCGGCAAGTCCAGCCCTTGCTGAGAGACGCACCAGTCGTGCAATTTCTGGTGCGTGCCGATCGCGTCTTCGATATGGGCATCGATGCCCAGCATGCGGACCAGTGGCTCGTTCCAGGCAACCAGCTTGCGGTCCTGATCGAACAGGCACGCACCTTCGGACAGGGTGTCGAGCGAGGCCTGCAACGCAAGGTTCCGCCCCGCCAGTTCGCGCGCCCGTTCGCGGGCGTCCTCCGCCTTGACCGAGGTGATGTCGGTGTAGATCCCGACCGTCCCACCCTCGGTCGTCTTCATCTCGTTGATTTGCAGCCAGCGTCCGTCGCTCAGCAACTGGACATGCGCGCCCGACGCCTCGCGATGGCGCGCGATGCGTTCGCGAACCCAGCGTTCGGGCGATAGCTGCGACCCGATCGTCCGCCCACCATAGGCCAGTGTTTCGGCCAGTTCGGAAAACTGCGGATGGCTGTCGCGCACGCCTTCGAATTCGGGCCAGAAGCGCAGGAACGACTGATTGCACATCACCATGCGGTCTTCGGCGTCAAAGATTGCAAATCCGTCGGACAGGCTCTCGATCGCATCGCGCAACCGCGCGCGGGCGGCATCCGTATCGCGGTGCGCCACCTCCAGCCGGGCGTTCGCATCGCCAAGCTTTTCCAGCGTATCCTCAAGCTCCGCCGTTCGTTCGCGGACCATGCTTTCCAGCGCGATGGCGGTCTCGAACATGGAGTACGACCCGTCCATGTCGCTCGACCGTTCGACCCGGTCGATCAGCGCCTCGTTGATCTTTTCGAGCCGCCGCACGCGGTCTTCCAGCGCGGCGATCTTGTCGTCGCGCGGATCGGTCGCGGCAGGCGGGCGAGTCGTTGCCATCAATGCCCTATCGCCAACCCGCTCAGCGTCTGGTTCATATGCGCCGACCGGAACTGTTCGCCATAGGTGTTGAACCCGATCACTTTCTCTTTCGCATAGAGGTCGGACACTTCGCGGCCCAGTTGGCGGTTCTCGGCATCGATGCGGTTCAGCACGCAGTCGAAGCCGATGATATGATCGATTTCGCCTACGTCTTCGGCCAATCCGGCGAACATTTCACGCATGGCGGCAATGCGGTCGACCGGCTCGCCGATGGTCATCACGATGCCCCGGTCGATCGCGCAATAGAACGTCAGGCTGCCATCCGGATTGGCCGACTGTATGGATCGGACATGATGCGTGCCGCCGGTGCGCACCATCAACGGATGCGCGGCGAAGAACGCAACGTTCAGTTCCGCGCCCGGATTGCCGACCAGCCGCAGGTATTCCTCTGCCGCCGGGGCGGCGTTGATCTCGAAAACGGTGCGCGTTTCAGCATCGGCCTCGGTAATCACCATGCGCTGCGGGCCGGGACGATAGTGAACGGCGGAAAACATCCGCATCGGGCGCGAACTGGACAGCAGCGCCATCACGCCAGCATCCCGATGGAACCTGCCGTCGAAGAACACACCCGTTTCGCGAAAGGCCAGTCCGTCACCGCTCGACCCGCCAATCAGGCCGATGTCGCCCAGTGCCTCCTGCGCCGTCATCGTCAGCAGTTCCTCTCGGTGCGACAACCCGTCGACAAGGAACAGCGCGACATGAGACAGGCTGTCGCTCCCCAGCTTGCCCTGCGCGCTTTGCCGCCCGCTTGCGACAAGGCCGCGCACCTGCTTGCGCGCGGTATCCGCGTCGAAATGGTCGAGATCGGTGAACGGCAGGACCGAGAGGTGGAACGCGCTCTGCGGAAAGCCGATGAACACCAAGCTGTCTGTGTCATACCCCGTCGCCCCAAGCTCCCCCGCGCTGGTGCACCCAAGCAGCGGCGCATCGGGCAAGACCTGCTCCAGTTCCCGCGCCAGCGCACCGCGATCATAGCGGTGCGAACAGAACACCAGCCCGCCCGCCAGCGGTACATCGGCAATGCTGTCGGCGATACGCGCGACCGCCTCCGCCGGATCTTCAGCGTGGCTGGTCACGATCACGAGCCCGTCAAGGCAGGTTTGGCCTGCTTCCAAGTCGTCTCTCCCCTATGACCGGCCATTGTCTGCCCTCTTCACCGGGGCCAGCCGGGGCGGTGCCACCGCCATCGTGTCATCCTATCCGCAGACGCGCGCGCGGCCAAGCCGCTCAATCCTCCACGAAATCGCCGCCATGCGGCGGTTCTCCGGCGACGTTCAGCGCCTCTATCTCGTCATCGGTGAACACCCGGCTGCGCACGATGAAGCGCACGCCCTCAGGTGCCTCAAGGCTCATCCCCGCGCCCCGCCCCGGCACGACGTCGATGGTGATCTGCGTATGCCGCCAGTATTCGAACTGCGCCGCGCCGATCCACACCGGCGTATCGCGGACCAGCGTGCCTAGCAGAACGTCCTGCGCCCCGACGCGGAATTCTCCGCGCGGAAAGCACATCGGAGCGGAACCGTCGCAGCAGCCGCCCGACTGGTGAAACATCAGCTGTCCGTGCATTTCGGTCAGCCGCTCTATCCATTCGTCCGCCGCGTCGGTCGACACTATCCGGGCCGGTGCGTTGGTTATCGTGGTCATGGCAGCACCTCTATAACAGACACGCCAAGGCCGGGACGGACTGACTGTCCGCCCCGGCCCGGGATGGCCCCGATCATGAACCGGCCGCTGAGATTGCCGGGATGGTCGGGGTGGGAGAAACCTCTCGCCCCCAGCGGCATCAGAAGAAGCCGAGCGCCTTGGGGCTATAGCTGACCAGCATGTTCTTGGTCTGCTGATAGTGTTCCAGCATCATCTTGTGGTTTTCACGCCCGATGCCCGACTGCTTGTAACCACCGAACGCGGCATGCGCCGGATAAGCGTGGTAGCAGTTGGTCCAGACCCGGCCCGCCTGAATGGCACGGCCAAAGCGATAGCAGGTGTTGGCATCGCGGCTCCACACCCCGGCGCCAAGGCCATAAAGCGTGTCGTTCGCGATGGAGAGCGCCTCTTCATCGGACGAGAACTTTGTCACGGCGAGGACCGGACCGAAGATCTCTTCCTGGAAAACGCGCATCTTGTTGTGGCCTTCCAGCACCGTCGGCGTGACGTAATAGCCTTCCGACAGTTCGCCTTCGTGCACGGCGCGGGTGCCGCCGGTCAGGACCTTGGCGCCCTCGTCCTTGCCGATGCCGATGTAGGACAGGATCTTCTCAAGCTGGTCGTTCGAAGCCTGCGCCCCTATCATCGTGCTGGGATCGAGCGGGTTGCCCATCTTGATCGCCTCGACCCGCTTGATCGCGCGTTCCATAAACGCGTCGTAAATGGATTCGTGCACCAGCGCGCGGCTGGGGCAGGTGCAGACTTCGCCCTGGTTCAGCGCAAACATGGCAAAGCCTTCCAGCGCCTTGTCGAAGTAATCATCGTCTTCGCGCATCACGTCGGCGAAGAAGATGTTCGGGCTCTTGCCGCCAAGCTCCAGCGTGCAGGGGATCAGGTTTTCGCTGGCATACTGCATGATCAGCCGCCCGGTCGTCGTCTCGCCGGTAAAGGCGATCTTGGCGATGCGCTTGTTCGATGCCAGCGGCTTGCCCGCCTCTACGCCGAAACCGTTCACGATGTTGAGCACGCCTTCGGGCAGCAGGTCGCCAATGAGCTCGGCAAGAACCATGATCGACATCGGGGTCTGCTCGGCAGGCTTCAGCACCACGCAGTTGCCCGCAGCCAGTGCCGGGGCCAGCTTCCAGACTGCCATCAGCAGCGGGAAATTCCACGGGATGATCTGACCAACGACGCCCAGCGGTTCATGGAAGTGGTAGGCGACCGTATCGTGGTCGATTTCGGAAATCGCGCCTTCCTGGGCCCGCAGGCAGCCCGCGAAATAGCGGAAGTGATCGACGCCCAGCGGAAGATCGGCGGCGGTCGTTTCACGGATCGGCTTGCCATTGTCGATCGTCTCGACCAGCGCCAGCATATCGAGGTTGTCCTCCATGCGCTGCGCGATCCTGTTCAGGATATTGGCCCGCTCGGTCGTGCTGGTCCGCCCCCACGCATCCTTCGCGGCATGCGCGGCGTCGAGCGCAAGCTCGATGTCCTCAGCCGTACCTCGGGCGACCTGACACACCGGGCGGCCGGTCACTGGCGAGATATTGTCGAAGTATTGCCCCTTTACGGGCGCGACCCACTTGCCGCCGATGAAATTGTCGAAGCGGTCCTTGATAAGCGACTGTCCGCTGAACTTGCTGAGCGCCTGTTCCAGCATAACCCTATTCTCCTCTCGCCAAAGCGTTTCGCCAGCCACTCTGCGCCCCGTACCTGCGGTCGCCAATTGTACCTTTGGCGGAGACGGGGCCGACTGAGCAGGAGCTGCGACGGGTCGAGGGTTGGCACCGGGGCCTGCAAATGCCTATCTTGGCAGGCAGGAACAGCAAGGAGACGGCGTGCCCCAAGTCGACATCGAACGCATCGAAAGCGACATCGTCGCCATATCCCGCTTCGGATTTAACGAGGCGGATCGCGGCGTCTATCGCCAGGGTTTCAGCGAGGCGGACATGGCTGCGCGCCAATGGTTACGCGATCGGTTCGAGGAACTGGGCATGGAGCACCGCATGGACGGCGCCGGCAATGTGATCGGGCGTTTTGGCCCCGCCGACAAGCCCGCCGTGCTGATCGCCAGTCACATGGATTCGGTGCCCGCCAGCGGCATTTTCGACGGTGTGCTGGGTGTCGTGGCCGGTCTTGAAGTCGTTCGCGCGCTGAAAGATGCGGAGATCATCCCCGACTTCCCTATCGAGGTGATCGGCACCAGCGAAGAGGAGGGACGCTTCGGCGGTATGCTGGGCGCCCAGGCGATGACCGGCAAGCTGACACGCGAATGGCTGGATACGGCAAAGGACGAACATGGCTTCGCGCTGAAGGACGCGATGAGCATTGCCGGGCTCGATCCCTATGCTGCGCTCCACGCCTATCGCCGTCCCGACGAGATTCACGCATTTCTTGAACTGCACGTCGAGCAGGGCCCGGTGCTGGACCTTGAAAAGACCACCATCGGCGTCGTCGAGGGCATTTCCGGTGTGTTCAAATGGAATTGCCGCCTGATCGGCAAGGCCGACCACGCCGGAACCGCGCCGATGCATATGCGCGCCGATGCCCTGATGGGCATGGCCGACTTCGCGCATGAGATCGGGCGGATCATCGACGAACATGGCACCGACAAGAGCCGGATCACCATCGGCCACGTCGCCTGCAAGCCGGGATTTCCGCACACCGTGCCGGGCGAAGTCGATTTCACCATCGTCGGCCGCGATTTGGACGAAGGCGTGATGACCGCGCTGGCAGAGGCCTGCGAACGCGTGTTGTCCAGCATCGCGCGAAAGCACAAGCTGCGTTTCGAATACGAACAGATGAGCTGGCTGAAGCCCGCCTATTGCGACGACGGGCTGATCACGATGATGAGCGCGAAGGCCGAAGAACTCGGCCTGTCGCACAAGACCATGCCATCAGGCGCGGGGCATGATGTGCAGTTCTTCTGCGAACACACCCGCGCGGGCCTGATCTTCGTGCCCAGCGTCGGCGGTGTCAGCCACGCACCCGATGAATGGACCCACTGGTCCGACATCGAACGCGGCACGCAGCTTTTGCTGGAATGCGTGATGGAACTGGCCTGCGAACAGAAAGACCTGGCCCCCGCCGGGCAGACTGCGAAGAGCCACTAGCCCCCATGAAATCCCGCCCGTTGCTTTGGCTGATCCTTGCCCTGCCCGGCATCTGGATGCTCTCGCGCTGGGCTTTCACGCCAGACGAATATGGCTACGGCCATTTCATAGGCGACAGCGGGGATTGGGCGGCATGGTTGCTGTTGGTAACGCTGGCGGTCACGCCGCTGCGCCTGCTTTTCCGCCGCTGGCGCTGGACCGCTTGGCTGATGCGGCGCAGGCGCGATCTGGGGGTGGCCAGCTTTGCCTATGCGGCGGGGCATACCGCGGCCTACCTGATCCGCAAGGGATCGCCCGAATTCGTACTGGCGGAGCTATCCACGCCCTACATCCTGCTCGGATGGTTGGCGCTGTTGCTGTTCGTGCCGCTGGCCGTGACGTCGAACGACGTTTCGGTGCGGCTATTGCGGCGGAGCTGGAAGCGGTTGCACCGGCTGGTCTATCCGGCGGCGGTGCTGACCTTCGCGCACTGGGCCCTGTCGGCCTTCGATCCGACGACTGCCTATATCCACATCGGGATACTGGTCGCGATCGAAGGCCTCAGGATCGGATTGCAGCGACGTCAGAGGGTGACGTAGTTGCGGAAACGGGCGACTTCCGCCTCGTCGACATATTTGCCCATTTCGCGGTCGAACACGGTCATGTCGTCATAAGGACGATATTCCAGGAACTCGTGCTCCATCTTGTCGGTCATTCCGGGGATCAGGCGTAGCTCTTCCTCGGTACCCGAATTCAGGTTCACCGGCACGAAAACGCCGGTAAGCACGGTGGCGGCCTCTTCATCCGACAGCGTTTCGGTCAGCATCGAATGCAGATCGGTCACGCTGGCATAGGGCTGACCGGCGACGATGGCGGCCGCCAGTTCGGGCGAAACGCCATTGGCGGCGGCAAGCTGTTCCTCGGTCGCGGTGTTGGCGTCCAGAACGCCGGTTTCCACCATCGCCGCATCCGCGGCGGGATCGCTGGCCGCTTCGGTCGCGGTCGCTTCGGGCGCGGTATCCGCACCACCGGAACAGGCGGACAGGGCCACGGTCGACCCGGCAAGAACGGCAAGCATCAGTTTACGCATTTCAATAGCCTCTTTTTGCTAGGGGTCCGCGGTAACACGCCTTGCATGTTTGCGAACCCCCTAACCCGGCACCCAACGATCCGACAGGATCGCAAGGCACAGGCATATTCAACGCGTTGCGCGTCAGTCGGTTTCGGTTGCGGGCTCTTCCGCTTCGAAGTCGTCAGTCGGCTCAGCCTTTGCAGGCGTGACCGGTGCGGCGGTTACACCCGCCCTGGCCAAACCTTCCAGCGATCCGCCATCAAGGCCCAGTTCCTTCATCAACCCATCGATCACCGGCGCCTGCGCGCGATAGGATAGCGCGGCGGTCAGCGCATCGCTGGCCAGATTGCCACCGCCCGGTCCAGCGGCCACAGGCTTGCCATCCGCTCCGCGCGCGCCGGTGATGCCGTCGACCTGCACGATCTTGATCGAATCGATGGCTTCCAGCGGCTTCGCACTTTCGCGGACGAGTTCGGGCAGGACCTTGAGCAGCGCCAGCTTCGTTTGCAGCGAGACCTGATCCATCGACAGGATGTTCGCCGCCTCGTTCACGGCACGCTGACCGGCGGCCTCCACCTCGAACCGCACTCGGTCGGCTTCGGCGCGCAGCTTTTCTGCCTCGGCCTCGCCCTCTGCTTCCAGCCTTGCGGCTTCGGCGCGGTTGCGGGCGGCGTCGCGCTCTGCCTCCGCCTCGACCTTGACGCGGATGGCATCGCGTTCGGCGATCTTGGCCGCTTCGATCAGCTGGATGCGCTTGTCACGCTCTGCGACCTCGGTTTCGCGGCTGGTCGCGACCTGCTCCTCTGCGGCGACGGCCTTGGCGCGGGCCTCGTCGGCTTCGGCCTTGGCCTGGCTTTCCTCGCGGCTCTTGTTCTGGACCGCGATCTGCTGTTCCTGACGCGCGATTTCCAGCGCACGCTGCTGATCGATGCGGGCTTCCTCGACAAGGCGGTCGGCCTCGATCTGCTGCGCATCGACCTGCTTCTTAGCCTCGATCCGCGCGGCATCGGCTTCGCGGTTGCGCTCGGCCTGTTCGCGGGCGATTTCGGCGGTCTGGGCGGCGCGGCGCACCTCGACCTCACGCTCTTGCTCCAGCCGGGCGTACTCCTGATCGCGGCCGATCTCGAACGAGCGCTGTGCGGCTTCCAAGTTCTTGGTCTCCATCTGCACGCGCGTGTCCTGCTCGATATCGTTGCGCAGCTTCTTTCGCGCTTCGATCTGCTCGGTCAGCTTAGTCAGACCCTCTGCGTCAAACGCGTTGTTTGCGTTGAAATGCTCGATGGAGGTCTGGTCGAGACCGGTAAGCGAGACCGATTCCAGTTCCAGCCCGTTCATCGCAAGGTCGTTCGACGATACCTGTTGCACCTTCTGCACGAAGTCCGCGCGCTGTTCGTGCAGCTCATTCATCGTCATCCCCGCCGCGACCGAACGCAGCGCGTCGACGAATTTGCCCTCGACAAGGTCCTTCAGCGCCTCAGGATGCATCGTCCGTTCGCCCAGCGTCTGCGCGGCCATCGCGATGGCGTTGGCATCGGGGCGAACGCGGACGTAGAATTCGGCCTTGACGTCGATGCGCAGCCGGTCGAGCGTGATCAGCGCGTCCTGATTTTTCCGCTCTACAGCAAGGCGCACGGTGTTCATGTTCACCGGCATCGTTTCGTGCAGCACCGGCAGGACCATAGCGCCGCCGTTCATAACGACTTTTTCGCCGCCCCAGCCCGTGCGAACAAAGCCCACCTGTTTGGTTGCGCGACGATAAAGCCGGGTGATCATGAAGGCGATGATGAGCAGGACGACGAGCCCTGTCCCAGCCATGATGCCGATGGTAATCAACTGATCCATGTGCGTACCCCCTTTAATGCGTTAGCCGGAACGGTTCGGAACCGCCGATGGCAAAGAAAACCTGATCCTCACGGCGGACGAGCATGACCTCGTCACCCTCGATGAATTCGATCGCGTCCTCGTGCGGCTCGACCATCACGTTATGCGATTGGCCGAACCGGTCGGTGACTTGCGCCCGCGCCGGGCTGCCCCGCCGCGCGGTGCCGATGGAGATGGTGCCGCGCCGGCCCAACAATTCGTCGATAGACACCGCCGTGGTCTCGTCGCGTGGCCAGATGCGGGCCAGCGGTCGTGCGAGGATGCCGGTTGCCGGCAGCGCGGCGATCACGCCCATCGCGGTCGCGGGCAGCGCCGGCAAAGGCGCGCCGATCAGTCCATCAAGCAATTGCTGAATCGACAGGCCGAGCAGCCCGAAACTGGCGCAAAACAGCGCCAACCATGCCACCAGCGGCAAACGGTCCAACCCGATCAGGCTGGCCAGCCCGCCCATCAGGTCGGCCCCATCCGCCCCGTCGACATCGACGTCGCCATCGAAATCCGGACCGAAATCGCCAAGCCCGATCAGTTGCACGATCAGCAACAGCAGAAGAAACGCCAAGGCCACCGCGAACGGTGTGTTGTGTGGCGCAAGAATATCCATTTCCCACCCCTTTTCCCAAGGGGAAGGATGGCAGGAAATTGTTGCATTTCATACCGAAATCGGACGCTCGATGTCCGATTTTCGGCCACAGAGAAGCGCTAGCCTTCGATCAGTTCATCAATGGCGTGCAGCGCGATCGCGTGGTTCAGGATGATGTCCTTGCGCGTGTTCTGGGCATGGTCGTCGCTCTTGCGATAATCCTCGATAGACCGGCGCAGCTTCGCCTCGTCGAAGATGCCGTGCTCGGCGATTTCCGCGCTCGATAGCCACTTCTCGATCAGCTTGTCGATTTCCGCCGCCTTTGCCCTATCGGTATGCGCGGGCGGGGCCATGAAGGCGAACTTCTCGCGCTTGTAGAGCACTTCGGGAAGGACGTGTTTCATCGCCTCACGTACGACCCACTTTTCGATACCGTCGCGGATGCGGACATGAGGCGGAATGCGCAGGGCCAGTTCGGCAACGTGGTGGTCGAGGAAGGCCGGACGGCTTTCGAGGCTGTTCGCCATGTCCACCCGGTCGCCGCCCCAGTTCAGGATCTGCCCTTCCAGCATCGTCTTGATCCACGAATACTGCACCTTGTCGAGCACGTGGCGACCATCGAGCATCGACTTGTCGAGGCTATAAGCGATCGCCGCGACCGGGTCATAGTCGCCCAGCTTCGCCTTGAATTCGTCCGACAGCAGCGGCTTTACGCGTTCCAGCACCAGCATCCACGGCTGAATCCAGGACGGAGTGAAGCCCATCACTTCCTCGAAGGCGGGGTGGCTGATCTGCTTTTCGGCCAGCACCGAGCCGGAGAAGATCGCGTTGCGCTTCTTCATGTCCTCGCCCGCTGCGGTCTCGGCATAGGCGGGGTCGTGCAGGAAATAATCGGCCTTGAACTGGGCATAACCGCCGAACAGTTCGTCGCTGCCCTCGCCAGTGATAACGACCTTGTAGCCGACCTTGCGCACGTGTTCGCTCATCAGCATCTTGGCGACGCCGAGCGTGTTGTAGAACGTGCGTTCGGAGTAATAGACCGCCTTCTCGAAATTTTCTCCGTAGAGATCGACGGCCTTGATGTTCAGGATGTCCTGATCCGCACCCGCCATCTCGGCCATCTCAGTGGCGATATGCGCTTCGTCGTAGCGGTCATCGTCGAAACTGATGGTGAAGGCCTTGACCGGCGACTGCTGGATCGCGGCGGCCATGCCGAGGATCGAGCAGCTGTCGATCCCGCCCGAAAGATAGCAGGCGACCGGAACGTCGGCCTCCAGCCGAAGGGTGATCGATTCCACCAGCGCGCGACGGACGTTCTCGATGTGCTCCTCATCGGGCAGGTCGTCGTGCTCGCCTTCCAGCGGGAACTCCGCGTCCCAATAGCGACGCTCCTCGACCTCGTAATCGTCGCCTTTTCGCGTCACGATCACCATGTGGCCGGGCTTCAGCGCGTGGATATCCTCAAACAGGGTCATGCCCGGCACCATCACCTGCATCATCTGGTGAAGCTGCGCCTTGGGACAGACCTTGCGCGGCACATCGGGGTGGGCAAGCATCGCCTTGATCTCGCTGCCCCAGAACATGCCCTTTTCGCCCTTATGGTAATATAGTGGGCGGATGCCGAACCGGTCGCGGACCAGGATCAGCTGCTGCTTTTGTTCGTCGAACAGCGCAAAGGCGAATTCGCCGCGCAAGTGGTGGACGAAATCCAGCCCGTGCTTGTGATACAGCTTCATCGCGATCTCTGAATCCGACCGCGTGTTGAACCAGTACCCGTCGGTGCGCAGCAGGCCCCTGATGCGCTTGTAGTCGTAGAATTCGCCGTTGACGGTCAACTTCAGGTGCCCCGTCCCGTCATCCTCGCGCCCGTGGATCGGCTGCGTCCCGCTATCCAGGCCGATGATCGACAGGCGCGTGTGCACCATCGCCAGCCCGTTGTCGGGATCGTGCAGAAAACCGTACCCGTCGGGGCCGCGGTGATACATCCGGTCCGCCATCAGCTTCGTATGGGTTTCGGTCTGGTCGTCGTAGTGGGGGCTCCACAGCCCGGCGATGCCACACATGGGTCGTCTTGTTCCTTACGGTCTGATGGGGCGCACGATGGCCCGGCTGATCTTGTAAATCAGGCGATGAATTCTCTGGGTACGACATGCCGCACCCGGCCGAATATCGCGATCAGCAGCGCCTGGCGCAGCCAGACCGCGCCATCGGCCTGATTGAAATAGAGGTTGTGCTGGGTCGCATCGAGGTCGGTCGAAAGCTCTGGCCCGCGCGCCAGCGGATGCAGGATCACGGTGTCCGGCTTCAACTGGCTCTGATTCGAAAGCGAAAACGCATCGCCCAGAAACCGGTATCCGTCGCCCAGAAACGCAATGGCGTTCATGTAGATCACGTCGAGATATTCGAGGCTCTGTTCGAGATTTCGGCTGAAATCGATGGTGATCGGGCTGCTGTTCGTCATTTCGCGGATCTCATCGCCAAGCGGGTCGGCCATTTCCGAGAAAATCGTGATGTGATTGATGTTTTCGTGAAACAGCAAGGCCAGCGTCAGAAAGCTTTTCACCGTGCGCATGTTGCCCGGCGTGCCGATGATGCCGATGTTCAACCGGAACTTCTCGGGCAATTTCCCGAACGCGATCTCGGGCCGCCACTTCATCAGCGCATACCAGTCGGCCAGCGCCTGCGTCGGGTGTTCGTCCGAACCGTTGCCGCCGTTGATCAGCGGTATGCGCAGGTATTCGCACAGGTCCTGCACCGATTCCTGCGCCGTGTGCCGCATGACGACGACATCGGCATAGGAATTGAACATCTGCCCGATGTCGCGCATCGATTCGCCCTTGGCCACGCCGGTCGTCTTGGCGTCGGCCACGCTCAGCGTCTTGCCGCCGACGTGAAGCATCGCGCTTTCGAACGAAAGGCGGGTGCGCGTGCTGGGTTCGAAAAACGCAGCGGCAAGGATCTTGTCCTCCAGCGCGTGCCCGGACTCGAACTTGCGCAGCTGCATATAAGCGGCCAGCTTCATGATCTCTCGCATCAGCGGGAGGTCAAACTGTGCGGCGGACAGGATCGACTGATCGTGCAGCCGATCCAGCTGCGTCAAATCCAGCTTGGGCGAATGGTCCAGCATCGTCTGCGGATCGGGGCAATTGCCCAGCCGCCCATCGCGGCGCAGGGGATCGGCCGAATGATCGACCTGTTTCGCGGAAAGGATGCTCACCAGATGTCCCCCGCCTTGCCGTCGCGCACCAGCATCGCGGCCAGCGCCAGCGCGGACACGCCGCACCAGATCAGCGAACCGTAGATCAGGATTTCCAGGAATCCGGCGGAAAAGGTCATGCGGTCTCCTTCAGCCGGGTCCAGTCGAACCGGCTAGAGCTTAGGGCACAGACAACCAACACCCAGACCATCGACACCGCCGTCGCGATCAGCGTCGCGACGTACCATGCGATGGCAAAGTAACAGATAAGGCCGACGCCTGCACCCAGAACCATGGCACCCACCGCAGACAGGGCATTGGCGCTCCGCCAGTAGAGGCCAGTTACGATAGGCCAGATCATCGCGCCCACCAGCGGCCCGGCGAAGAACAGCACCGTCGCCAGCGTGCCGATACGCGGCAGACATACCAGCCACGTCAGCACGCCAAGGCCCAGCGTGACCATCTGGGCCGTGCGTTTCAGGCTGGGGCTGTCACCGCCCCGCTTCAGCAGTTTGCGCCAGATGTCTTCGGTGACAAGGTCGGACGTTGCGGCCAGCAAGCTGTCGATGCTGGAGGCGAGCGAGCAGAACACGATGATGAACACGCCGATCGCGCCAACGCTGCCCAGCACTTGCGCCACGACCAGCGGTCCCACCATGTCGGCGCTGGGCACCGCAACGCCCAATGCGCCCGATGCCAGCGCGATGAATCCGGCGGCAACCGGGATCGGCAGCCAGACAAGCCCGCCTATCAGGAACGCCTTGCCCGCCACGCCCTTGCGGAAGGCGAAGGCGCGGCTCCACCACACGTTGTTGTGAAACACCTCGCCCAGCCCGAACAGCAGGTTATTGAAAATCGCCATGATCGCGGCGGGGAACAGCACGTCGAGCAGCGCGGGCTTGGTCGCCGAAAGGTTCGCGTGAATCTGCTCCACCGACACGTTTTGCAGGACCGAAAAGCCCACGACCACGATGCCGACGATGATGATCAGCGATTGGATAAAGTCGGTGCCGATCACCGCCGCCAGCCCGCCGCGCATCGTGTAGATGACGCAAACGCCAAGGATGACGCTCATCCCCCAGGCGTAATCGATGCCCGCCAGCGCCTCCAGCAGGATGCCGCCCGCCATTGCCATGCTGACCAGCCATGTCAGCGAATAGAACAGCGTGAAGATAAGGAAGATGCCCCACGCCAGCTTGCCATAGCGCAGCCGGAAAAAGTCGCCGCTGGTATAACCGTGGGGCATTAGTTCACGGATACGTTTGGCCATCGGCGCAAACAGGATCAGGCCGAAAGCGGCCGTCGAATAGGCAAGCATGCCCCAGACGCCCAGTTGCAGCGCGAACTGCGGGGCCAGCATCGTCGTGTTCGACGTAATCCACGTCGCCGCCGCCGTCGCGGTACCCAGCGCGAGGCCGATGTTGCGACCGGCCAGCGCGTGATCCTCGAAACTCTTGTTCCGGCGGCCCCAATAGATGCCCAGACCAACCCAAAGCACACTGAACAGCGCGAGCAGAATCCAGCCCACGGTGGGATCGAGAAAAACCTTGTCGGTCGTCATGCCGCGTCCTCCCCATCCCGCGCACCGCGCACGATCACGACGATGGTCGACATGAAGACGAGCGCCCCGACAGCGGCCAGCCACAGGGCAAGCGTCAGTGACTGATGCCCAACCTCGACCGCGAGGGCTTCAGAAACCGCGCCGCTATCGCCAGTCAGCTCCATCCGGTAATCGCCCTCGGCCAGACCGGACAGGAACACCGCTCCGCCATCGCCGCGATAGACATCACGCGCCGCGCCGCCTTCGGGAGTCAGGGTCAGCGTCACCGGCTCATCGCTGGTCCATTCGATCTGCACCTGACCGCTATCGGTGAAGACCGGGCCGGGATCGGTAAATGCGGGGGCCGCCATCGCAAGCGCGGGGAACAACGAGATCGAGAACAGGGCCGCCAACCATCGGACAGGGGCGACTGCCCGCCGCGCCGACCGCGAAGGTCCGGATTGATCGCAAGCCGTCAGCGGCTCCCTCGGTCTTTGCCGGATTGCTTTTAAGATGCCCTGTCTTTCCTGCCGGCCAAACGCCGGATCACCTGCCTTGATATGTTGGAACGGGCCCGCCTAACAAACTGCAACCGCCCTGTGAACCTTGAAGATTCGCCTTTTTCCGCGCTTGCGACGGGTTGAGGGCGGCGCCCACTACGCCCTCAGCGGCTTGCAATTTCGCGCCGCAAGGGTATCGGCTGGCGCAAAGCAGGCCGTTTTTCCGGCCCGACAGGAAGGACCATGACCGTGACCGAAGCCAGCGCCCCCCCGCGCAACGACTGGACCCGCGAAGAAATCGCGGCCCTGTTCGACCTGCCGTTCACCGAACTGGTCTTTCGCGCCGCCGAAGTGCACCGCGCCAATCACCCGGCGAACGAAGTGCAGATGTCGACCCTGCTTTCGATCAAGACCGGCGGTTGCCCCGAAGACTGCGGCTATTGCTCTCAATCGGCAAGCGCCGACAGCGGCGTAAAGGCGACGAAGCTGATGGACGTGCGCGCCGTGCTGCAGGCTGCGGCTCAGGCGGCAGATCAGGGCAGCACCCGGTTCTGCATGGGCGCGGCATGGCGCAACCCGAAAGAGCGCGACATGCCCGCCATCGTCGAGATGATCAAAGGCGTGCGCGAGATGGGCATGGAAACCTGCATGACGCTGGGCATGCTGACCAAGGACCAGTCCGACACGCTGGCCGAGGCGGGCCTCGATTACTACAACCACAACATCGACACCTCGCCCGAAAACTACGACAACATCATCAGCACGCGCAGCTTCGAGGATCGGCTGAACACGCTGGACAACGTGCGCACCGCGGGCATCAACGTCTGTTCGGGCGGCATCGTCGGCATGGGCGAAACGCGGGCGGATCGCGTCGGCTTCATCCACACGCTGGCCACCCTGCCCGAACATCCCGGTTCGGTGCCGGTCAACGCGCTGGTGCCGGTAAAGGGCACGCCGCTTGGCGACATGCTGGCCGATACGCCGCTAGCCAAGATCGACGACATCGAATTCGTCCGCACCATCGCGGTCGCCCGCATCGTCATGCCCGCCAGCATGGTGCGCCTGTCGGCGGGGCGCGAATCGATGAGCGAGGGGACGCAGGCGATGTGCTTCCTTGCGGGCGCGAACTCGATCTTCACCGGCGACAAGCTGCTCACCGCACCCAACGCGGGCGACGACAGCGATGCGGCGATGTTCGAACGGCTTGGCATCAAGGCGATGCCCGCTGCCGAGGCGAAAGCCTGCGCGGTGCGCGAAACCGCCTAACCCAGCGAGCGGACGCCCGCTTCGATCACCGCATAGACCCGGTCCAGCTGGGCATCGGTGATGCAATAGGGCGGCATGACGTAGACCGTGTTGCCCAGCGGGCGCAACAGCACGTCGTTTTCGCGGAAATACGCCATCAGGCGTGGCGCCGCGTTGGCGAGGTATCCGTCCTCGCCAGGCACATCGAACGCAGCGATGGTGCCGCAACGGCGGACGTTGCGGATCGGTAGCGCGGCAGCCAGTCGGTCCAGCCGCTCCTGCTGTTTCTCGCCCAAAGCCGCGATCCGACCCCGCACCGGCTCTTCGCGCCAGATCGAAAGGTTCGCCGCCGCCGCCGCGCAGGCGATGGGGTTGGCGGTATAGCTGGACGAATGGAAGAACATGTCGGCCCGGTCGGTCGAGTAATGCGCTTCGTAGATCGCCTCCTGCGCCATTGTCACGGCCAGCGGGATCGCCCCGCCGGTCAAACCTTTCGACAGGCAAAGAACATCGGGCACCACGCCCGCCTGTTCGCAAGCCAGCAGCGCACCGGTGCGGCCCCAGCCGGTCATGACCTCGTCCGCGATGAACAGCACACCATGCCGCGCGCAAATTTCGGCCATCTCGGCCAGAACGTCGGGCGGATAGAACAGCATGCCCCCTGCGCCCAGCACCAGCGGCTCAACGATAAAGGCAGCGGCATGGTTGCGACACGCTGCGGTCAGGGCGTCGAGCGTTCCCTGCTCGGCCCCGGCATGCGGGAACGGCACGGTGACGACGTCGAACAACAAAGGCTCATACGCGCGGTTGAACACGCCGCGTGCGCCCACCGACATCGCGCCGATGGTGTCGCCGTGATAGCTGTGCTCCATCACCACGATCTGCTGCCGCGCCGGATTGTGCCGCCGCCAATAGCCAAGCGCCATTTTCAGCGCGACTTCGACACTGGTTGAGCCGGAATCGGAGAAGAAGACCCGCGTCAGCGCATCGGGCATGATGTCGCGAAGCCCCGCCGCGACTACTTCCGCCGGTTCGTGGGTCCAGCCAGCGAAGATCACTTGGTCCAGCTTTTTCGCCTGCTCGGCAATCGCCGCCGCAATGCGCGGGTTTCCGTGGCCGTGGGTCGTGACCCACCATGACGAGATGCCGTCGATCACCTCTCGTCCGTCGGCGGTATAGAGGATCGCACCGTTCCCCCGCTCAACCACGGGGATCGGTTCTTCCAGCCCATGTTGGGTAAACGGATGCCAGATCGAGCTCATGCGGCGAAGTCCTCAACGCGGAAATTGGCGGCGAAGGCGGCGGCCAGCGTCTCGGCATTCAGCGGATCGACCGGCGGCAGGCAGCCGAGCCGCTTTACGCCCGAAATCTCGGCGATCACGCCCTCGCTGTCGGCATTGCCCTCACCCACGAATGCAATGCCAAGGATCGGCACATTCCGCGCCTGCAGCGCTTCTATCGACAGCAGCGTGTGATTGATCGTGCCCAATGCGGTGCGTGCCACCAGTACAACAGGCAGGGCCCACTCTGCGAACTGGTCGGCATAGAGCCAGCGCCGGGTCAGCGGCACGAGCACGCCGCCCGCCCCCTCGATCACCAGCGGACCGTCGCAATCCGGGACCGCAAGGCGCGCAGGGTCGATTTCAAGTCCATCGACCTCTGCCGCGTAGTGCGGCGATGCGGGTGTGGCCAGCGAATAGACTTCGGGCAAAAGCCGGTCTGGCGTCGCGCCTGACAGGGCTGCGACCCGGTCCTGATCGGTCCGTCCCTGCCCGTCGGTCCCGGCCTGCACCGGCTTCCAGTACGACGCACGCAGCGCGCCGGTCAGCGCAGCGGCGAAGACGGTCTTGCCGATATCGGTATCGGTGCCGGTTACGACGATGCGGGGCGCACTCACTATTCGGGCCTCTGATAATGGCCGAACACGACCTCGTAAGTAACCGCCGGTCCGGACGCATCGAAGTGCGCCATCACCCGCCGCATCTGCGCGGCGCTGAGCGGGGCGTGCCCGGTCGAGGGCGTCCGCGCGCCGATTGCCTTCAGCGCGCGCAGGAAGTCGATCGCGCTGGCGTGGTGTTCGACGTGATGCTCAATCTCGACGGGTCCGGCCTGCCGGTCGGGCAGCGCTGCCCCCAGCTCCGCAACCGGCGGGAACTGACGGGTGCCAACCGGCAAGCCTTCCGCTTCGTGCGCGGCTTGCCATTCGGCGAACGTACCCTGCCCCAAGGTGGCGAACAGGCAATGTCCGCCCTGCGCAAGCGCGTCCAGCATACGCGACAGGCCTTCGGCGTGGTGATCGAACCACTGCATCGCAAGGCTGGAGCAGATCAGGTCGAAACCTCCGTCCGCCGGAATATCGTACTCACCATCCAGCACCGCGAAACGCCGGTCCGGCCCCTCACCCAGCCGTTCGCGACAGCGTTCGACCATTGCCGGGGCGATGTCGGTGATCAGCCAGTCGCCATCAATCCCGCGGTCCATCATCGCTTGCGTCAGAAAACCCGTGCCGCATCCGATCTCCAGAATGCGCGGGCGTTGCGGCAGGGTCAGCGCCGCGATCCGGTCGGCCAGCGCCTCCGCCACTTTCCTTTGCACGCGGGCATGTCGATCGTAATCGCGCGCCTGCCCGAAGGCCGCGCCGATCCGGCCGCGTTCGACCATGCTCATGCCAGATTGTCCGCAAAGCGTTCGATCATGACGGCGCAGTAGTCCGGATCGGTCACCGGAAGCAAATGCCCGCCATCGGTGCGTTCGATACGCTCGACCTGCGCAGCCCCCGCAAAGACGGCGGCGCGCATCGCGGGCGGCATGATTGGATCAGCGCCGCCCTGTATCGAAAGTATCGGCAGGCTGCCCCCCGCCTGTCGCGCATCGCCATCGCGCATCGCGATCAGGTCGTGCTCCAATGGCTCGCGATTGATCTCACCCTGTGCTGGCGGGGCACCGCAGCGGGCGCGAAAGTCAGCAACAACCGCTTCTGCATCGCCCGCCAATCGCCCCAGCATTCGGTCGATCAGACGCGGTGGAACGCCGGGAAAATCAGTCCGCGCGCCGAAGCAATCAAACCCGTTGATCGCGACCAAACCCCGGCATTGAGCCGGCAGCGCCCCCAATGCGCGCATCGTCCCAAAACTGTGCGTGACCAACAAGACCGGCCCATCGGTAAGCGCGGAAACAGGCGCCCCGAAATAGCCCCGGTCATCGACAAGGCACCGGAACCGCCCCAGCCGCGAGATGACATCGTCCCAGATCGACCCGTCGAACGCCCAGCCATGCAGAAACAGCAGCGACAGGGTCACGGCTTCGGCCCGATTGCCGCGATCAACCGGTCGATATCCGCCTCGTCATGCGTCGCGCGCAGGGCAAGCCGCAACCGGCTCGTTCCCGCGGGCACCGTCGGCGGGCGGATCGCGGCGGCCAGCATGCCCGCTGCCTCCAACCGCGCCGCCAGCGCCATCGCATCGTCGGCTTCCCCCACAACTGCCGGAACGATCTGCGTCGACGATTCGCCGACGTCATAGCCGTTAGCAATCAGTCCGGCCCGCAACCGGTCGGCCAGACCGGTCAGCTTCGCCCGCTCCGCATCCATGCCCGGCACAAGGTCCAACGCCGCGTCGATCGCGCCCAGCACCGCAGGCGGCGGCGCGGTGGCGTAGATGAAGCCACCGCTGGCGTTCACCAGATAGTCGCACAGCAATCGCGACCCCGCGACGTAGGCGCCGAACCCGCCCAGCGCCTTGCTGAACGTACCCATCGCCACCTCGACCCCGCCTATTACCGTGGCCGACAACCCCGCCCCGCGCGGGCCGAGCACCCCGGTCGCATGGGCCTCGTCCACGTAAAGCACAGCGTCATGGCGTTTTGCGATATCGGACAGGCGGACCATATCACTGCGGTCGCCATCCATGCTGAAAACGGACTCGGTCAAGATCAGCCGCGCCGGGGCATCGGCGTGCTTCGCCAAAGCCGCCGCCAGCGCATTCAGATCGCTGTGGTGATACCGCACCTGCCGTACACCCGCCGCCGCGCAGCCGTGGTGCATGCTGGCGTGGTTCAGGCGGTCGGTGAAAACCTTCACCCCCGGCATGGCTGCGACCAGCGCCGGGATTACCGCCGCGTTCGCTTGCCACCCCGATCCAAAGATCAGCGCGGCCTCCGTTCCCTTGAAGGCGGCAACCTTCGCCTCGACCGCCAGATGCGCCTCGCTGGTGCCGGTTACCAGCCGCGACGCACCGGCCCCCGCCCCGTATCGTTCAGCCCATTCGCGGGCGCGTTCGATCAACAGCGAATGCCGACTGAGACCGAGATAATCGTTGCTCGAAAAATCGATCATCTCGCGCCCGTCGCGCACGATCCGCCCGCCATCGCGCAATTTCGCTGTGCGCAAACGCCTGCGCAGTCCGCGCGCATCCGCCCTGCCAAGGGCCTGTTCCAGGAAGGGATCGAGAAAAGGCATCGCGCGCGCTTCTTGCGGAACTCGCGCCGAACGGCAAGCGTCCGCACGTCGCCCTTAGCCTTACCCCGCACATAACAATGTGAATGGTGCTATATCTGCTTGCTCGTGTCGCGGGTTGGCAAACGCAACGCCCGTTCATACGGCCATGCCGAACGTCGCGGCCGGCATGCAAAAGTTCGCCTCAGTTCACGCCTCAATCCACAATCACTTCAACTCCGAATGGCATCAAGAGGCAAGCCTACAAGACCCCGCCGCTCAGCTGCCTTAGCTGAGTGGCAAAGACTCATGGGTTGAAGCGACGTCAGGGCAGGAGCTGCTTTGCCAAGTGCAGAACAGTTCGCATCCGACTGACAGCACCGGCCGGAAAGATGACCGCATCCCGGAATGAGCGAAGGTCACTTTGCAGAGATGGAGCTGTCCATCCGTGACCGGCGCCAGCACCACGTGTCAGTAATCACCAACGTTTATGCTTTAATAATTAATCCGGTTCGAGCACCGATCTATTTATCGCAATATACCAATGATTATTCGGCATTTCTGGCAAAGAGTGCGTGAGCTTAGTGTGCCCTAATATTATAAAAATAACAATCTTCTAGACTTTGGGAGAGGGGGGACGTGGCAGAGCTTGTATCCGCGGGTCCTGGCATTCCTCTGGGGATGCGTGGTCGATTTGCCAAAGTGACGTTAATGGGTGGGGCGCCTCTAATGGCGCTGATGTTTGCGGCACTCGGGCCTGTGCTGCCTTCCATTGCCGATCACTACGGGGGCGGAACGCAAGGTGCGTTTGCTGCCCAGATGATCCTTACGATGCCCGCTATTGGCGTGATCATCGGCGGGATCATCGGTGGCCTGACTGTGGAGCGTTGGGGTCCAAAGCCCGTCTTGCTCGCAACATTGATGTCGTACGGGATTTGCGGCGTTCTTGGCTTCTTTGTCGATAATCTGACGGCCCTTCTCATTTCACGATTCCTGCTCGGCTTCTGCGTCGCGCAAGTGGGCACTGCCTTCGGTACGATCGTAGGCGGTTGGTTCGAGGGCGTCGCAAGAGCCCGTATGCTTGGCTACCAGAGTGCAGTCGCAGGCGTTTTTGCCGTCTCGGGATTGCTTCTGTCCGGGGCCCTGGCCGAAATCGGAAGCTGGCAGACGCCATTCCTTCTTTACAGCGCAGCTTTTTTCGTACTGGCGCTGGTAATATCGTTCCTGCCGAATGGCGTGGCCAAACGCGCGCCCGAAAAAGAAAGACCCTCGCTGCGCGGCCTCGTAAAGCTTTGGCCGGTCTATTGCCTAGCGATGTTCCTTTTCGTGAACTACTTCATGACTTCGATTCAGCTGTCATTCCTGCTGGCGGAAGATGGCTACTCCAGTCCGCTGACTCGCTCGTTCGTTATTGCCGCGGGCGTGTTGACGGGCGGCATTTGCGGCGGTTTCTATGGCCGCTTCTATGCGCTGCTCGGCGAACGCGGTGTGCAATTCATGTTGATGATGATGTTGGCCGCGGGGCTGATGTTGATCGGCATTTCCAGCAGCCTCGAAATGCTTTTCGCCGGTGCCATCCTGTCTGGTGGCGGTGGCGGGATGATCCCGCCGCACATCGGCGGAATTCTACTCAATCGCGTGCCGCCAGAAATTCGCGCGCGCGCAGTCGGTCTGGAATTCACCGTGCTCTACATCGCGGACTTCCTCAATCCGCTTCTGGTCACGCCGATCAGGATGGTGGTCGGACTGCACAGCACCTTTGTGCTGGCATCCGCGATCATCGCCGTCGTCGCAATCATTCAACTGGCACGAAAGCTTCGTTCAGGGGTGCCAGTGCCAACCTGATTGCCTCGCGCCGGGTGGAGGCCACGCAGCCACATTTCAATAAATCGGGGGAGCTAAAATTTATGCAACACGAAGGTAAGGTCGCGCTGGTGACGGGTGCCGCCGCAGGGATCGGCCAGGCAACGGCTCGGTTGTTCGCCCAACGCGGTGCGCGCGTGCTGGCGACAGATATCGATGCGTCCGGTTTGGCAGAGACTGCCGAGGGATATGCAGGCATTACGACCGTCGCGGCCGATGCCACCAGCATGGACGACTGCCGTGCCGCGGTTCAGCAAGCGCAGCGCGATCTTGGTGGATTGCACTTCCTGATCAACGTGGTCGGCGGCAGCCGGCCGGGCAAGACGGTGGTCGATCTGGATGAGGAAGAGTGGGATTTCTGGGTTCGCCTGAATCTGACTTCCACCTTCCTCATGTGCCGTGCGGCGATCCCTGTGATCGGGCAGTCCGGCGGCGGATCCATCGTTAATATTGCATCCGGTGCGGGGGTAACCGGCATGGGGCGCAACCCGGCCTATGTTGCCGCAAAGGGCGGCGTGATTGCGCTGACCAGATCGCTGGCCATCGACCATGCGGATCAGTCCATCCGGGCCAACGTGATTGCGCCAGGCCCCATCCTTACGCCGCTGATGCAGCGGAACCGGACCGAGCAGGAAATCGCCTTCATGTCGAAGCTTTCGCTGGTCGGCCGACTTGGCAAGCCAGAGGAGATCGCCGGCACCGCCGCCTTTCTGTGCAGCGAGGATGCCGCCTTTATCAACGGCGAGCTGATCAATGTCGCGGGCGGCCGGGCTGGGCCTGTCTGATCGCCGATCTTTCTAAAAAGATACAAATAACAAGGAGTTGCCTGTGCTATACGATGCCTACACCACTTGGCGGGAATTAACCCCTGCAATCGAGCGCGAACGCAGCGGTCTTGAAGAGCAGGTCCAGTTCCTGACCGACAAGATCCGTATTCAGGAAATGATCAATGAATATGCATTCGCCTGCGACAGTCGCGGGTGGGATGTGCTCGAAAGTCTCTATGACGAGGATATCGAGCGCGTCATGAAAGGCACGCTCGACGAGACGGTACGGGGCCGAGCCAATCTGATCGGCCTGCACGCGAAGCCCGCTCTGCCGCGTCGTGAGGGGGTCGTGGCTCCGCCGCGCGACCTGTCGAAGATCGATGGTCTGGAAATTCGCCATCTCATCGGCACACAAATGGTTCGCGTGTCCGACGACAATCAGGCTGCGTGGGCGCTGTGCCATTATCAGATGGCCCTTGTCGGCCAAGAAGATGGCGAATGGCAGCACGGGCTGCATGAAGGCACCTATTTATTTACCTTCAGCAAGGCGACCGGCCAGTGGCGCTTCACCCGCCACCAGATATGGACCAACAACGCCGCCAACCCGATGTTCTCCGATCCGCGCGCAAGGAAAGCGTCGTGAGCCGGTTTGAAGGAAGGGCCGCACTGGTAACCGGTGCGGGGCGGGGCATCGGCGCGGCCACCGCAATGGAATTGGCGAAGGGTGGATGCGCGCTGGCGCTCAACGATGTCGACGCAGACCGCCTGAACGAGAGCGCGGCAGCGCTTCGTGCG
Source organism: Croceicoccus naphthovorans (assembly GCF_001028705.1). Lineage (NCBI taxonomy): Bacteria > Pseudomonadati > Pseudomonadota > Alphaproteobacteria > Sphingomonadales > Erythrobacteraceae > Croceicoccus > Croceicoccus naphthovorans. The sequence goes on from NZ_CP011770.1 coordinate 2,656,257, forward strand.
CAGGGCGTGAAAGTGACCACGCATCTCGGCTCGGTCATGGAAAGCGATTTTATCGACCGTTTCGTCGCAGAGGCGACGGACGAGCACGGTAAGATCGACCTGCTAGCCAACAATGCCGGAGGCGGCCCTCCGATGACGCCGTGGGCAGAGTTTGCAAAGTCCGAGTTTGCGCATTTTCGTGCCATCTTCGAGATGAACTTTTTTACGCAGGCCATGCTGCTGCATGCCCTGCTCCCGGGCATGATCGAACGCGGATACGGCAAGGTCGTCTGCGTCAGCTCGATCTCGGCCGTGCTGGGTCAGGAATCGGGAAGCGCCTACGCATCGGGTAAACTTGCACTGCACGCCTTGGTCAGCTCGGTCTCGAAGGAAGTGGCCCGATTTGGCGTTAACGTAAACGCTGTAGTGCTGGGCAACCCGCCACATCCATCCCGGACGCCGGACCGACAGGCGTACCTCGACAAGATGTCGCATTTCGACCGGGTGGGCCGGCTCGAGGAATTCGGGAAGGCGATCGCCTTCCTGCTTTCAGATGACGCCTCGTACATATCGGGCGCTGCCATTCCAGTCGATGGGGGCCTGATCGCGCCGCGTCTGAACGAGTAATCGCGAGACAACGAAAGACGGCAGTCAAGCGCCTCTGCCGAAACAACGAATAAGGGCGCCCGACAGAGAGGATGGGGAAATGGGTAACAAGCATATTCTGCTGAGCGGCGTCGTCGCACTCAACGCATTCGCAATGCCATCATTCGCACAGCAAACCGCCAGCTCGCAACAGGAGGTTGGGCAAGACGGGATCGGCGATATCATCGTTACAGCGCGCCGGCGCGAGGAGGCTGTGCAGGACATTCCGCTCGCCGTACAAGCCTTTTCGGGCGAGGATCTGCAGGAAAAGCGGATCCAGAACGCTGTCGACCTGTCGAAAATCGTGCCCGCCCTCACCTCGGCACAGAGCAGCCGCGATGAAGAGAATTATGTAATTCGCGGGCAATCCGGATCGGGCGCATCCATTTCTGGCCAACAGGTGACTGTACCTGCCTATTTCGCAGAGGTTCCCCTGCCGATCGGTGACGGTGGCGGGCCAGGATATTATTACGACCTGCAGAATGTTCAGGTGCTTAAGGGGCCGCAAGGCACATTGTTCGGTCGCAATTCGACGGGCGGTGCGGTTTTATTCGAACCGCAGCGGCCCAAAATGGAGTTCGGCGGCTACGTAATCGCAGAGTACGGCAATTACGATAACCGGGGGCTCGAAGGGGCGCTGAACTTGCCACTGGGCAGTACGCTTGCTCTACGCGTAGCGGGCAAGATATTGAAGCGAGACGGTTTTACCTTCAATGTGACCAACGACGAATATCAGGACGACCGCAATTTTGCGAGTGGCCGTCTCGCGCTGCTTTGGGAGCCGTCGACGGCTTTTAGCAACGTGCTCGTCGCAGATGTCTTTCGATCGAATACCAACGGCAGTTCCAACATATTGGCGGCGGTCAATCCCAATGCCCTGATACCGTTCCTGTTTGGCGGTGTCGTCCAAGCTGCGCTTGAACAACAAGAAGAGGCAGGGCCGCGGAAGACCTTCAGCAACGTGAATGGGGTGGATCGCAAACGGGCCTTCGGTGTCTCCAACGTGACTACGTTTGATGTTTCCGACAACCTGACGATCAAGAATGTCTTCGGCTACCGCCGGTTTCGGCAGTTGAATCGTTTCGACTATGACGGATCGGCGCTGACGATCCTGCACTTCGATGCCTGCGAAACCGAGGCAAGCTGCAATCCGCGCGATCCGGATTCACCGTGGACGCTGAATATACGGCAGATCTCGGAAGAGCTACAGCTTCAAGGTCAGGCGCTTGACAATCGGCTGAAGTATATCGTTGGCGTGTTCGGGGCCAATTTGAAGACCCCATCGGCCAATTACAACCATACTTCGTCCGTATTCGGATCGGTAACCGATGCGAACCAATATGTGGACGACATATCGCGCGCAGTCTTCGCCAACGTCAGCTATGCGTTCGGTGGTGGCCTGGAAGGCCTGACTGCAACCGCCGGCTATCGCTGGACCCATGATCGCCGATCGCTGACACTTTACCAGGTGACAAGCGGCAAATGCGTTACGGGCGAAACCGGCACCGTGGTGGATGACCCCGCGCAAGCAGACGACTGCCGCGCGGATTTCACCGCCAAGGCGAACAGCGATGCCTATACCGTTGGTCTGGACTACAAGATCACCCCCGAAACGATGGTCTATGTCGCGCATCGGCAAAGCTATCGCGCAGGCGGCACCAACCCGCTTGCCGCACCCGTGCTGGTGGCCGACCCGCCGATCCCTGATGCCTTGTCGCTGTTTTCCTATCAGCCGGAGGTTCTTCGCGATCTGGAAATCGGTCTGAAATCGGATTTCCAGATCGGTACATGGTCGATGCGGACAAACCTGGCCGCTTATTACCAATGGTTGAAGGACGCACAGATCAACCAGACGTTCGGAGTCGGCACGGCAAATGTCAGCGCGTTGGTCAATGCCGCGTCGGCAAAGATCAAGGGGTTCGAAACGGACGTTACGATCGAGCCGTCCAAAGCCTTCAATCTGATGGTTTCCTACGCCTATACCGATGCGAAATACGGCGATTTTCTGGATTATTCGCGGCGAGATCCGGAAACCAACGCGCCCACGCTGCAGGGTGGACGAATCTTTCCGTTCACACCGAAGCATAAGCTTAACGTCGGGGCGACGTTGACGCTGCCTCTTGATGAGAGTGTCGGGCGCGTGCAGGCGTCCATGAACTGGGCCCACAAGAGCTCAATCATTCTGGGTCTCGTTCCGTTTGTGACATTGCCCAGCGGCGAGAATGTTTTCGACGGCGAGAGCAGGCAGGGTCCGACCGATACGATCGACGCGCGGATTGACTGGAAATCGGTTTCAGGAAGCCCGCTCGATCTCGCTCTTTACGTCACCAATCTGACCGACACGACCTACAAAGTCGGCGGGGCGTCGCTGATCAATTCCAGCCTTGGCATCAACCAGCGCATTTACAACGAACCGCGCATGTACGGCGCAAGCCTGCGGTATTCATTCTGATCGCCCGAACGTGGCGGTCACGGCCGCCACGTTCGGGCAAAAACCCGGAGCATAGATGCCTCGCGTTCTGCATCGTTTTCCCAGCCTGCTTGCTGCGCTCGCGCTCACGATCATCTCTCTGACCCTGATCGTGTTCGGGGCGCAACTGGCCTGGTTGAAAGGCTCTCCATACTATCTGCTTTCGGGACTGAGCCTTGCGGTCTGCGCTTGGCTCTTCGGAAAACGGGACCGCCGCGGATACTGGCTTTACCTCTTTACGGTTCTTGCAACGATCGTCTGGGCTTTTTGGGAAATCGGGGCAGACAAGTGGGGCCTAATGGCGCGGTTGCTGGCGCCGCTGGTCCTGCTTGTGATTCTCACCTTACTCGCAATCTGGCTACCCCCCGCGTCTAGTGAAAGAGGGCGCATTGCAAAATGGCATCTTGTTTCCTTTGCAGTCATTCAGGTCGCGGCGCTTGCCGCATCATGGTGGGCATTAAGCGATCGGTTTTCGCCTTCAGGCCCCGCGACGACATCGGTGGCGAGCGCGGATGTCAGGGATTGGCCATCCTATGGCGGCGATTGGCAATCGGATCGCTATTCACCCCTTGATCAGATTACGCCCGATAACGCTGGCTTGGTGGAAACCGCGTGGTCCGTTCGTCTGGGCGGCCTCGACGATCTTGGAAATAACAGCCGGTTCACTGCTACGCCTATCGCGATTGATGACACGCTCTATCTTTGCGACCCCTTGAATCGCCTCATCGCGTTGGATGCAACGACTGGGTCGGAAAAATGGCGGCACGATCCCAAGGTCGATTCGACCAAGGCATTTTCGATCGTGTGTCGCGGTGTCTCTTACCATCAGAGTGAAAGAGCTGGCGAATGTGCGGCGCGCATTCTCGAAGGGACGCTGGACGCGCGGCTAATTGCCGTCGATGCCGCCACGGGGCGCCCGTGCAGCCGTTTCGGCACATCCGGTGCAGTCAACTTGGTCGAGGGGGTGGCTCGCGAATTTGACGGGTATTACTATGTCACGTCGCCCCCAGCCATCATCGACGACATCGCGGTCGTCGGTGGATATGTGATCGACAATCAACGACTGGATCCTGCGCGTAGTGTCATTCGCGGCTACGATGCAGTGACTGGCGAACTGCGCTGGACATGGGATGCCGGGCGCGCCGATAGTTCGCTGCACGGACAGCTTTTTTCGTCGGGCAACCCGAATGCGTGGGCCGTGTTCTCGGCCGATCCTGAACGCGACCTCGTCTTCATTCCGACCGGCAACAGTTCGCCCGACTTCTTCGGCGGGCTACGGTCTCAGGCGGCGGACCGATATGGTACATCGATTGTGGCGCTGGAGTCGCACAGCGGGAAGGTCGTCTGGTCGTTTCAGGCCGTTCACCACGATCTTTGGGACTATGACATGCCCGCGCAACCGGCGCTGATCGACTTTCCCGTCGACGGCAAAATGGTGCCCGCTGTGGCTGCCGCAACCAAGACCGGTCAGATTTTTGTTCTCGATCGACAAACCGGCAAGCCGCTTGCGCCCGTAGAAGAGCGACCCGTTCCGGCATCCGGGATTGCGGGCGAGCGCGCTTCGCCAACGCAGCCATATTCGGTGGGAATGCCCTCGTTCCATGCGAAACCGGTCAACGAGAAATCGCTATGGGGTGCGACACCGATCGATCAGATGCTTTGCCGTCTGAGGTTCCGGCAACTGAAGTACGATGGTGATTTCACCCCCCCTTCGACAGATCCTTTCTTGATGTCGCCCGGCACGTTTGGCGCGATCAACTGGGGCGGGGTCTCGGTTGATCGCAGTCGGGGTCTGATGATCGTCAACAATTCCGACATGCCTTTCGTTGGGCAGCTGGTGCCGCGCGACAGGGCGGATGCATTGGGGGCGAGGCCATTCGATGCCCGGACGATGAGCAGAAGTCAGACGGTCGGCAAGACCATGCCTCCCCCCATGGCGATGGCAGGCACGCCGTTCGGACTTTACCTGAAGCCGTTCCTCTCTCCGATCTATTTTCCGTGCACCGCCCCGCCATGGGGCAGGATATCGGCCATCGACCTTGCAACGCGTGAATTGGCATGGACCCGTCCTTTCGGCACCAGCCGCGGCCTAGACCCGTTCGGCATCGATCTGCCGATGGGGCTCTTCAACCTGGGCGGGTCGGTCAGCACGGCGGGCGGAGTGACGTTTATCGGAGCGGCAACCGACGGCTATATGCGGGCCTTCGATACGGCCACCGGCCAAGAATTATGGCGGGCGGACTTGCCTGCCGGTGGGCAAGCAAGTCCGGTGACCTACGCGGGAAGGGATGGCAGGCAGATGGTTGCCATCGTGGCCGGCGGTCATGGCTCGCTACGCACGAAACGAGGCGACCATGTGGTCGCATTTGCCCTGCCGAAAGCAACGATTAGGGAGAATGGCCGGTGACTGACTGGGGGGCGCTCTATGCCCGGCGGATGAAGGGCGTGATGCCTTCCGACATACGCGAGAAGATGAAGCTGCTCGACCGGGCGGAAATCATCCATCTGGGCGGCGGCCTGCCCGACCCTGCGATCTTTCCCTACGAGCCTTTGTCGGACGCATCGGCGCGATTGTGGGCCGATCGCGCGCGGGCGCAAACCGCGCTGCAATACGCGCCCAGCGAGGGATACCTGCCGCTGCGGGAATGGATTGCGGGCTACATGACCCGGCAGGGCACGGCTTGCGAAGCCGACAACGTGATTATCACCAATGGATCGCAGCAGGGCCTCGATTTTCTGGCAAAACTGCTGCTGTCGCCGGGCGACAAGGCACTGGTCGAAATTCCCAGTTTCATCGGCGCGTTGCGTGCGTTCGATGCCTACGAACCGCAATATCTGGGCCTTCCCGAAGACAGCGCCGACTGGAACCCTACGGATTTGGCGGGGGCCAAGTTCTGCTATGTCGGGCCGGATTTCCGCAATCCAACCGGCACCTGCATGTCGCGCAAGGATCGGCTCGCCCTGCTCGATCTTGCCGACGATACCGGCATGGCGATCATTGAAGACGGATGCTACGAACAGCTTCGCTACGAAGGCGAGGACATCGCCTCGGTCGCGGCGCTGGCCGCCGAGCGATACGGCAGCATCGAGCGATCACCGGTGCTGCATACCGGCACCTTTTCGAAGACGATCGCGCCTTCGCTTCGGGTAGGGTGGATTGCCGGTCCGCGCGACGTCATCCGGCGGTTGGTCCTGATCAAGCAAGCGAGCGATCTAGCGACGAGCGCGCTGAACCAGATGCTTCTTCTCGATGTCGTAAGAGATCACCTCGATACTTCGACCAGGATTGCCCGAAGCGTCTATCGCGACCGTTGCCGATCAATGCTCGATGCGATGGAGGAGTTCATGCCGCACGGCGTTTCGTGGACGAGGCCGCAGGGCGGCCTCTATGTCTGGGCGGAATTGCCGGACGGTATCGATGGCGCGGCGTTGGCGGCACGAGCGCTGCTGGAACGATCGGTTTCGATCATTTCGGGGTCGGCGTTCTATCCGGCCAATGCGACCAACATCGTGCCAAAGCCGAATACGTTTCGTCTAAGCTTCTCCATGATCCCCGCCGCCGCCGCGCGCGAAGGGATCGAACGCCTTGGCGGCCTGATCCGCGAAGGATAATGACCCACAAACCCCCCCGACCCCGGCACGGAACCAAGGCGACGACCGTCGATGAAGGCAATCGATAAACTGGCAAGTTCGCAGGCCCAGATCGGAGAACCGCCAGGACACGGTCGCCATCCCGCACCGAACGCGGGATGGCGACCTGTGCCTGCCAGCGCAACCTAAAGCTTCATGGTCGCGCCGAAGGTGATGCGGCGGTCGGGCATCCCCTGAAAACACACGATCGCGCTTTCGTTCACGCAGTATTGCGTGATCTTCGACTTGGTCAGGTTCACGCCTTCCACCCCGATGTTCATCCACGGCGTAAGGTCGTAATTGATGCTGCCGTTCAACTGACCGCGGGCCGCAGTCACCACGGGGAAGCCATACGTGCTGTTCAGGGTTGCGCCACCCGCAGTGTCAAGCGTGCGAAACGCATCGCGCCAAGTATAGCGCGCCCGTGCCGACAGGCCGAACTTTTCGTAATAGAGCGTCACGTTATAGGCATGCTTGGAAAAATCGAGCAGGCCCTGAACCGCCGTAACCGGTACCGAGATTCCCGGACTTGCCGCCGCAAAGATGTCCGAACCGCGCGTAGAGGAACTGTTGGTTGCCTCTCCACCGCCGAACTTCTGATACGTGTAATTGGCCAGAACGCCAAAGCCCGACGCAAACCCGAGAACGTCCTCGAACTGCGAAAGATCGTACTGGAAAGCGACTTCGATGCCGGTCTGCGTGGTGCTTCCCGTATCGTTGATGATCGTCTGGATCGGAACGCAAAGGCCGTTTCCGACAGTGGGCGACAACACGTTGCGATCAGGCAGCGGGTTGTAGATACCCCCGCCCTCGCAAGGCGGCGTGATGTCGCGGTAGCCGTTCTCGTCGACCTCGACATCCTCGACTTGCGTTACGAACAGATTGGTGCGCTTTTTATGGAAAACACCCACGCTGAGGAGGGAGGCCGGTGCGAAGTACCATGAAAGCGAGGCATCGTAGGACGATACATTCTCGGGGGCGAGATTGGGGTTGCCGATCGACACCGCATTGTTGGGCCCGGTCGGGAAATTAACCGACAGCGACAGATCATCGAATTTGGGTCGGTTGATGTCTTCCCCATAGCTGGCGCGAAAGACCAGATCGTTCGTCAGGTCCGCCGCCACGTTGACCCGGGGTAGCCACGCTTCATACCCTCCCCCAGCCGTGATTGGGGTAACGACACCGCCAGCGACATTGTTGCCGAAGGACGAAATCTTCGTGGAAACCCAGCGTACGCCGGCATTGCCGCGAAACGGGCCCGTTTCAAAGTTTAGCTGACCGTAAACCGAATGGGTTGCTTCCTTGATCCTGAAAAAGCCCGAAGGATCTGCCACGGGATCGCCGATCGATCCGGCCGTCGTGGCCAGCGCGTCACGCAAAATCGCAAGCGTACCTTCCGGGTCGGAAAACGACCTGTTGGGATCGATGATCAGAAAATCGCGGAAGGCCAGATCGCGATTGTCGAAATCGCCGAAATTGTCCGGCCCGGCCACCAGAAGCTCTTCAAAAAGAGCGCCGTTGGGGCTTTCCGCGATGATGCCGGTGTCGAAAATGGACCGGATCAGATCGAAACGGTTGGAGGTGTCGTTGTAACGATACCCGACATCGAACGAAGTGAAAAACGGCGTCAGCCCATCCAGGTCGAGCGAACCGTCGAGACGGAAGGCGTCTTCGCGGTTTTTGGTCCTGTTGTCGCCGATGGCAATCGCGTCGAGAACGTAGTTGTTCGCATCGAGAAGCTGCGCGACGGTCGGCGCATAGGGCGAATCGAAGTCGATCCCGAACGCCAGCGTTCCGCCCCGAAGGTCATAGCGGAAGGGGACGCTGTTATCGTTGCTTGTGCCGTCCAGCGGGGTCAGCGGATTGGGATTGATGAAATTGATCGCAGTGCTCAAGTTGGGATTGCGCGAGCCCGAACGCGATGTAGACGCTTCGACCCGCCCACGAAAACGTCCCGTTTCAAATTCCGTACCAAGCCTGTAGATACGGCTCTTGGTTATACGGGCGCCAGTATCGCTTGAGATGCGAAAGTTCGGATCGTCGTCGTCAACGTCGAGATTGGGTTGGTATGTCCCCACCAGCGCGGCCTGGATCGAGCCGAGATCGACACCGTCAAGCGATCCGAAATCGATCGTCTCGAACTCGTCAGGAACATTGTTGCGAAGGACCGAAGTTAAACCGGACGAGCTGACCCTCGAACTGTCCTGCGTGCGTTGCTGATCGTTTACGATCGCATCGAAATACAGCTTGATGTTGTCCGCCGGTTTCCATTCGAGCGAACCCGCGAAGTTCGTTGTCTCGTACTCGAAATTCTCAAGCACCTGATTGACGAAGCCAACGCCAAGAAACGGAAAATCGGGACCGGGTTGGCCATCGGCCGTGACCGAGCTCCCTGCCGGGACCAGGCTATCTCGATCAACGCGCGGCCGGAACGACGTCGCTTCCTGCTCGGCATAGCTTCCCGAGAAGACTATGCCAATTTCACCGATACTGGTTGACCAATTATCGCCAAAACTTGCCGATAGACGAGGCTTCACATTGCCTGACAATTCACTGTACTCGCCTTGAACGCGAGCGCTGACGATACGCTCGCGGAGGTCGAGCGGGCGAATGGTGCGCAGGTTTACGGTACCGCCGACCGACCCCTCGATAGTCTTCGCCTCGGGCGCCTTGATAACTTCGACCGATGCGATGATGGCCGCGTTGATGTCCTCAAAGCTGATTCCGCCACGCCCCGTCCCCGAACCAACGGTGGATACGCCGTTTATCTCGATACGGTTATCGTTGGTGCCGCGGATCTGAACCCCGGTTCCAACGCCCGCGCTGCGCGTGATCTGAATTCCCGTTACGTTTTCAAGAACTTCGGCCAGGTTCTGATCGGGCAGTTTGCCGATATCTTCCGCTTCGATGACTTCGACGAGGCTGTCGGCGTTGCGCTGCCGATTAAGCGCGCTTTGTAACGATTCACGAATGCCGGTGACAACGATTGGCTCGCCCGCCTCGGGATCGATATCTCCCTCTGATGCCTGGGCCTGAACGACCGCAGGCAGCGCAATCGCCGCCAATGCAGTCCCCGTCATCAATGCCTTGCAGACGCGCGCTAAGCCTTCACCCCGATATGTCATCACAAAACACCTCACCCTCTTTTAGTTGTCGCTTTCGCTCTAAGGTCGGCGTGTATTTTAGTAATGCCAATTGAGTCAACCAATTTGGGGCCTATTGGCCAGATTCATTCAAAATGATTGGTAGGACCAATTATTTTGAATGAATTGTCAGTGATTTGAAATGCGTCGTGCCCGCAGAACAGGGATGCTGGCGAAGTTGTGGGGCATCGTTTCTCCTCAAGGGCATGCACCGATCGGAGCTTGGACGATCCTTTGCCACAATCACGTAGTCGACCGACAATTCCGCGCCGCCAACTTAGCTCCGAACAGCGGTCCGATCGGTGACCTGAGTACAGTCAATCTATCGCTAAACGGTCTCCACCTGATCGCATCGCCGTTTAGTGAAACCGACATGGAACACATTTCATTCAAACGTCATCGCTTTCCAGCGGACGTCATCCGGCTCGGTGCCTGGCTCTATTATCGCTTCACTCTGAGCCTGCGCGACGTCGAGAGCGGAAAATGCAGCGCTTCAAGTCTTGAGGTCAGGCTCAACACTTCGTCTCTACCCGCTCAGCAATCTACAACACGCTCAACACCAGCGCCCCATGATCTCCCGAAACACCATGCGATTTTTCGGAGACCGCGCACTTGCGGAATGGATCGCTGCGTCCGCCGCCGCGGCATAAGATCTCAAGCTCGAGGCTTCACTCACTCACAGGCAGTGAACGTGACAATGCCACATCGCCGTATTAGGCAGTGGTGCGTGTCAGGCATATCGTTCGATAAAGGGTGGTTGTTGGAAGTTGTAATGTCTCAAGCTATCAATATCGCAAAAGCGCAGGAGGCGATTGAAGATCTCTGGTCGCCCAAGGTCCTGGGCCGCGTCAACGATCAGTACGTGAAGGCAGCGAGAGTCCAGGGCAGCCTGACCTGGCACAAACATGACAACGAAGACGAGCTGTTCCTTGTCACGAAGGGGCGACTGAAGATTGAGATCGAGGGGCAGGACACTGTTTGTCTGGGCCCAGGCGAATTTTTCGTGGTGCCTAAGGGCGTTATGCATAATCCCATCGCAGACGATGAGTGTTGGATAGTGCTCATCGAGACAGTGAGCACTAAGCATACTGGCGATGTCGTCATAGATCGGACTCGATCCATCGACGAGCAGTTGGCCTAGCTCACGGTGCAATCGTTTAACACAGCAGATTGGTCCCGCCTCTTCATAAGGTAGGGCTCGAGAACTTCATCCTCGTGGTCGATGGCCCGCCATAGATAGACCATCGCGCCGTTCATCTTCACGAACATCTCGTCAAGGTTCCGGCGCGCCAGTGTCGAAACCAACGCATGTGGTTGACACGGCGCCCTGGGATTTCAGCCGCGAACATCGGACCGAAGCGGTTGCACCACAAACGCACCGTCTCGTGGCACAAATCATAGCCGCGTTCGAAGAGCAGGTCCTGGGCGTTCCATAGCGACAGAGGATACCGCACGTACAACATCACCACCATGCGAATGATGTCGGGAAATGAGTGAATATTGCGGGAGGGGCTGACTGGTTTGCGAGGTCGAGGAATGGCGCTCGCCTCGCCCGACCTGATCACATTTCAATCAGGTGCGTTTGCTTTGCCAATGCCCAGAGGATCTCTCACCCCGCGCCCTTCTAGGCGCGGCGCCAAGCCAAGTATGGCGCCGCGAAGATGATCACACAGAAGGCGGACGCGCTTTGTTCGCCGCGTATCTTCATGGGTCAGCAGCCAAATGTCGCCGTGGTGCGACACCGGACCTCCTGGAACGCGGGTAAGGAGAGGGTCGGCATCACCGAGAAAGCAAGGGGCGATCGTTATTCCCATGCCGGCCCGTGCAGCTTCGAATTGGGATCGCGTTTCCGTAAAGCGGACCGGGGTCTGCGACACGTTGATTCCACCGGATGGTTGCCAGCTCGTGGGGGCTGGCGCGTCATGCCAAAGCAACCATGCTGCCGGGGTAGTGTGGCCCTGCAAAAACAGGCGGTGACAATAATAAGCGCTGTAGAATCCGCATAAACGTGAGCCGTAGAGCGTTTCTGGCAGCGCGTCCTCGCTGACCACCACACGCAAAGCGACGTCCGCCTCCCTGTTCCCTAGATTGGCCAGCTCTAACGAGGCGATGACCTCCAGTGCTATGTCGGGAAAAGCGGCTTTGAACATTGCAAGCGAAGGCATCAGAAGGTCGGTAGCAAAAGAGGCGGGGAGTGTTAGCCGCACTACACCCGAGACTTTCTGATCGTGTCCGAATGCCTTCGCTTCAATCCGGGAAGCGGCTGATTCCATCATCCGCGCTTGCTCAACGATTTCAGCGCCAGCTTCCGTCAGTCGGTAGCCAGAGGGCATCTTATCGAAAAGCGTTGAGCCGAGGCGTTCTTCGAGTCGGGCAACCCCGCGAATGACGGTTGCATGGTTGACGGATAACGCATTCGCAGCCGCTCGCACCGTTCCGCCCTCGGCAACGGCAAGAAACATACGAATCTCGGCCCAATGATCCATGGTGCGTTTTCCCACAATCGGTGTGCGCGTTTGTTGAGTTCCAAAAGCGGTCGAAGCCTCGGTAATATCAGCAAGCTCTTTCTGGTGAAGAATTTTACGCCAGTGCGGCCGCTTCGGACATGGCCGGGATTTAAAGGATCAGGATTCCATGCGTTTACTCTCTCACGCGGCGCTGTTCGTTGGCCTCACAGTGGCACCGGTGATGGCGTCGGCTCAGTCGCTTTCCGATCTGGCCGGTTCGGACAAACCGCTTGTGCTCCAGAAACAGGGCAGCGTGTTCGTCGGGGGGAGGACCATCAAGACCGAGGATGCCGGGTGGGGCAATATGGAGCCCGTATTCGGCGAATCTTTCGAGGCTGGGAATGTCCTCGTCGATCAGATGTACGTGCAATTCCAAGTGCCCGTCGGCGCGACGCACACGCCGATCGTGTTCATGCACGGTGGCCTGTTATCGTCAAAGCAATGGGAAACCACGCCGGACGGACGAATGGGATGGTTCGAGCATTTCACCCGGCAGGGCTTTCCAACCTACATGGCCGAGCAGTCCGGGCGTGCAAGGTCGGGATTTAACGGCTCCATCTTCAACCAGGTCAGCCGTGGCAAGGTGCCACCGTCAAAGCAGCCGCGGGTCTATCTGGGCACATCCGACATGGCGTGGAAGATGTTCCGCTTCGGACCAGAGGAGGGCGAAGCCTATCCGGGGCAACAATTTCCGCTCGAGCACGTACAGGAATTATACAAGCAGATAATACCGGACATGTTCGAGACTCAGGTCCCGAGCTTGCTCAACGAGCTGGGTTCGCCGACGACAAACAACCCGACTGTCGAAAATGTCGCCGAACTGGCTAGCAAGCTCGACGGCGCGATTCTTGTCGGCCACTCGCAATCGGCGGGATTTCCCACGCAGGCCGTCCTTAAGGAGAAGGGCGGCATCAAAGGCCTCATCCAGCTTGAGACCGGCTGTTTTTCCAACCTCACCCCGCAGCAGGTAGAGCTGCTCGCAAAAATTCCGATCCTGTTCATGGTCGGCGACTATCTTGGCCAGAACCCCAGCGCGAGCTGCGACAAGGAAATCGAGCAGATCAAGGCGGCTGGAGGTGACATAACCTTCGTCTCGCTTCCGGAAGCCGGTCTCCACGGCAACACGCACATGTTCATGCAGGACAAGAACAACATCGAGGTGGCAAATCTCATCATCAAATGGATCGATGAGCACGTAGAAAGCCGCTGATTCTCGCGATGGGGACAGGTTAGGGCGGTGCTGTCAGACCAAAAGCACTTGAAGGCAAATGAGCGTCGTTTGGCCATGTGGCAACTTCTTGGATTGGCGCGAAGCTGCAATTCTGATCTTGGTGTCGACAGGTCATCGAGGCGCAAATCGGGTCGGGCCTATTTGCTTTGACAGTACCTCTCGGCGCGATTGTTAAGCCACCGTCCCATCTCACGACGGTCCGGAATGCCGAGTTCCTTCATCGCAGCCGGGTAGGATTTGCGGCCGTCGGTGACGATTGTCTTTACCTTGCCAGGGCGCATCAGCGCCTTCGCCGATCACAAGTCTACGCGGGTTCCAACATTTCCAGCTGTTCACCCAGTGCCAGCCATTCCGCTTCGGCCCTTGCCAGTTGATCGCTGACCTCTGCTCGTCGGGCAAGCAGGTCGCTCATCGAAGTATTGACCAGACTGGCCGGCGCCTTTGCCGGTTCATACATCGCCTGATCGATTTCGTTCAGACTGTCCTGCAGGCGGTTCATGGCCTTTTCTGCCGCGGCCAATTCTAACTTGAGGAAACGAACCTTGGCGCGAGTCTTGGTAGAGTCGGTCGTAGCCGCCTTTGCCGAACCTGACTTAGTCTCTTTCTTCGGCTTGCTCCGACCCAGCACGAAGTCGATGTAATCGTCCATGCTGCCAGTATATTCGCGCGCGGTCCCCCCATCGACCAGCACCAGCCGGTCCGCCGTCAGTTCCACCATGTGCCGGTCGTGGCTGATCAGGATCACGGCGCCCGAATAGTCGTTCAGCGCCTGAACCAGCGCTTCGCGTGCATCGACGTCAAGGTGGTTGGTAGGTTCATCAAGGATCAGCAGGTGCGGTGCATCGCGGGTGATGAGCGCAAGGGCGAGCCGGGCGCGTTCCCCGCCCGAAAGCTTTTCGACCTGCGTCGTGGCGCGCGGGCCGGAAAATCCGAAGCGTCCAAGCTGCGCTCGCACCGCTGCGGGTGTCTTGCCTTCCATCGCGCGGCTCATCAGTTCGACCGGCGTTGCCTCGCTTGCCAGCTCCTCCACCTGGTATTGGGTGAAATAACCCACTTTCAGCTTGCCCGGCGCTGCCATGCCGCCTTCGACGGGTAGGAGTTGCGCCGACAACAGCCGGGCCAGCGTGGTCTTGCCGTTGCCGTTGCGGCCCAGCAGCGCGATCCTGTCATCCGCATCGATCCGCATGTTCAACCGGCGCAGAATGGGCGGCGCATCGCCATAGGCCACCGCCGCCCCGTCGAGCGAGATCATCGGTGAGCGCAGTTCCCCCGGCGATGGAAACTCGAAGCTGAGCGAGGGATCTTCCATCAGCGCGACGATCGGCTGCATCTTGGCCAGCATCTTGGCACGGGCTTGAGCTTGCTTGGCGGTAGAGGCGCGCGCGCTGTTCCGAGCCACATAGTCCTGCAGGCGTGCCCGCTGGGCATCTTGCGCTGCCTTGGCCGACGCCAGTTGCGCGGCCCGTTCGGCACGCTGCTTCTCGAAGGCGTCATAGCCGCCGGCATAGAGCGTGAGCTGACCGCCTTGCAGATGCAGAATGTGGTCGACGACGTTGTTGAGCAGATCGCGCTCGTGACTGATGACGAGCAGCGTTGCGGGATAGGACTTCAGGAAATTTTCAAGCCACAGCGTTGCCTCGAGGTCGAGATGGTTCGAAGGCTCGTCGAGCAGCAGAATGTCGGGCTCGGAAAAAAGCAGCGCACCCAGTGCCACCCGCATTTTCCAGCCGCCCGAGAAACTGGATAGCGGTCGGCGCTGCATATCCTCGTCGAAACCAAGGCCGTTCAGGATCTTGGCCGCCCGCGCGGGGGCACTATAGGCGTCGATGGCAAGCAGACGTTCGTGCACATCGCCAAGGCGATCGATGTCGGTGCAGGTTTCCGCTTCTTCCAGCAGCCGCGCGCGTTCGACATCGGCCGCCAGAACCGCTTCCTCTGGCGTGATCGAGCCATCGGGCGCTTCTTGCGCGATATAGCCGATCCGCGCCCGCGACGGTTTGCCAATCTGGCCATCGTCCGGCTCGATGTCGCCGATGACGGCTTTCATCAGAGTCGATTTGCCGGCCCCGTTACGACCGATCAGCCCGACCCGCGCGCCCTGCGGGATCGTTGCACTCGCGCGTTCGAGAATGGGCCGGCCGCCAAGCCGGACGGTGATGCCGTCGATGGTAAGCATGCGCGGCCCATAGCAGCAGTGCGCGGCGGCCCCAATGCTTGAATGGACGAATCCTGCTCAGCGCTTTTTCTTGGCGGTGGTCGCGGTGAAATCCGGGTCCTTGTTGGCCACCCAGTCGACGAACTTTCGTATGGCCGGGTTGGCCAGCAGACCCTCCACGTCCATTCCATAGCGTTGCAGCTCGGAATTGGTGAAATTGGCGATCAACGTTTGCTGGCAGATGGGGTGCATGGGCACCACGTCCTTCCCGCCCCTGCTTTTGGGGACGGGGTGATGCCAGACGATGCTCTGACCGGTCGGCCTGCCGCAAAGCCAACAAGGGGCTATGGGCTCTGCGGCGTCTTCATCTTGTGGATCTTCGTAGGGATCGTGTCTGGAATGCTTGCGAGCCATTGGTCTGCCTGAATTGCCTTAATGCGCTCTCGCCTACTCTTAACGTCTACGTTTGGCATTACCAATGTCGCGAAGTGGGGCGGAGGACGGTCAAGTTGCTTACCATTGTCGACTGTCGATTTCGCGACTTCGTATAGCACTTTGCTTTCGGATCGAGACCGGACGGGCCGGAATCGGCTCAGGCGGGCGGCATACCATTTCGGTCAGCGGCTTTGAGGCACGTGCCGAACTGCATTAATTGACCAGCTTGGGGTGGAGAGCAGTCACCGCAAATTACATGCCCCCAATATCGGCCACCCATCCAGTCAGAGGAAACGATCGACAGTAGCAAAAAAATTTTCCTGCAACTGTGCATCCGATCACACCTTCGCGCCGTAGCTGCCCTTGCGCACGCGCTATGCGCTGCGTCGCGAAGGGGTAGGAACACCGGGCAGTCCAAAGCTCTGTTGCCTCTCGCGCCCAGTCGAACGAGCCATGGGAGCAAAGCGATGCAACATTGGAAAAAAGTCACGCTAGCGGGAGGGGGACTGGCGATGGCCGCCGGGGCGGCATTGCTCGTACCCGGGCTCTCTACGCTGGCCGCCGACCACCTTGATCCGCCGGCGCGAACCGACCCCTCGGTCGATCCAACTCCGGACCGCGCGGCGGATATTGCCGATCTCTACGCATGGCATACCGATACTTCGGTGATCCTTGCGCTTACCTTCGCGGGCCCGCAGGCAACCAGCCAGCCCGGCACCTATGACCGCGACGTCCTCTACACGATCAACCTGTCCAATGCTGACCCGCGCACGACGGCGGACATTCCGATCCGGGTCCGGTTCGGTCCGGGCAATGTCGCAGGAAGTTACGGTGTGAGCATAGGTGGCATTCCCGGTGTCAGCGGTTCGCTGTCGGGTGCAGTCGAGACCAACCTGACGAAAGATGGCGTCACCGCGCGTGCGGGCCTGTTCGACGATCCGTTCTTCTTCGATCTGCAAGGGTTCAAGGACACTGCCGCGACCGGCACGCTCAGCTTTGACGCCACCCGCGATTTCTTCGCGGGTCAGAACCTGACGGGCGTCGTGATCGAAATCCCCAAGGATCGCATCGCCAACGGCGACAACCCGGTGGACGTCTGGGCGACCACCGCACGTTTCGGAGGACAGCTGTGATGACCCATTCCTGCAAAAGCGCGCTGCGCAAGGCCGCAAGGATCGCGCCGGCAACTCTCGCCGCAGTTCTTCTGACTGCCTGTGGCGGCGATGGGGACGGCAAGGACGACCCGGTCATGATGCCAAGTCCGTCCCCGTCACCTTCGCCCACCGCAACGCCGACGCCCACCGCCTATGACGTTACGGCCTGCCTTACGCAGGAAGTCGCGCCGGGGGTATCGGTGGCAGACCTTGTCGTGCCCGATACGCTGACGCTGAATCTGGCAGCGGCATCGGGTTTCCCCAACGGACGGCAATTGCCCGATCCGGTGATCGACGTGACATTGGCGGTGATCTTTTTGGACCTCAGCGTGCATGGTCCGACGACGCTGGCCGAGGTGCCGGTGAACCCGCCCGGCAACGATGTGCAGTACCAGCCTGTGTTCCCCTATCTGGCTTCGGCACAAGGCAGTCCGCCGTTGCCGACAACGGGTGCAACATCGTTCGATTTCCGCACGGATGCGCCATCGGCCTACATACGCGTGGACCGAATGGGCATGCCCGCCGTGGCAACCGCACTGATCGGATCGGACCAGAAGACGGCCTATAACGATGCCGATCCGGTGGACGATGCCAACGGCGACTTCGTGCCCGAACTGACCGAGCAATTGACCGGCCTGACGAATGCATTGGCCGACGATCTGGTCGGACTGGGACTAACCCCTTGCGCGACTCCTGCGGGATGATCGCGCCCGGTGCAGGACCGCGACCCATGGGTCCTGCGCCGCTTGCGGCCGGGGGCAGGCCGCAGGTTGGGGGCGAGTGGTGGTGCCGGGCAGGATTCCCTCGCTCGCTCTGGTTCCTTCTGCTCGCCCCCGTTGCCATGGTCCTGGCTGCGGTTGTTGTTGAAAGGTCCCTCGCTCCACAACGGGCCGAGGCACCTTTACGGGCGCAGCCAGAGCCCGCCGACCTTGCGGCAACAGCTTACGGCCCAAAGAACTATGCCGACGCTCGGGCAGAGACGGCTGACCAAGTCGCTCTGGGACGCGAACGCGTGCGTCATGCGCCCGACGAATGGCTGCGGGGGGAATCGCTTGCCGCCGCCCTGATGGCCGAATTTTCACTGAGTGGCGATTATGCGACGCTTGCCGAAGCGGGAGACGTCCTCCGAGAGGCGCGGGCCGATGCGATTGCCGGTTCGGGGCCGTGGCTTCGCGAGGCGGCCTTCGCGATGACCGTGCACGATCTCGACGCGGCACGGCTGGCGATCGACAATGCCTTGCAGTCTGCAGTCCCATTGCCTGCCGGAGATCGCGCGGAGATCATCGCGATGCGCGGCGACATGGCGCTCTATCGCGGCGACATGGACCGTGCGGCAGGGCATTACGCAGAAGCCACCCGATTGCAGGCCGGCTCCACCGCGTTTCGACAGGCGATGCTGGCCAGAATGCAGGGGCGGTTCGACGATGCCATCGCACTGTTTGGGCAAGCCGCGCGGGAAGGCTCCGGCACGCCGCTGGCACAAGCACACATCGCGTTGCAATTGGGCGCGACCGAAAGCGCCAGAGGTCGATACGACGCCGCGCGCCTTTGGTACGATGTGGCCGAACGATTGCTGCCCGGCCATCCTCTAATCGCATTGTACAGGGCGGAAGCGCAGGCCTTGGCCGGAGATATTTCCGGCGCGGCCAAGGCGATGGAAGGCGTGGCCGACCGCTACCGATGGCCCGAAGCCATGGACGCGCTCGCCATGCTCTATCGTGCACAAGGCAACCGAGAGCGAAGCAGCGCCTGGTCGGACCGGGCGAGCGAAATTTGGGAACGCCGCATGCATTTGGTACCCAGCGCGGCGCGGTTCCACATGGCGGAGCATGCGCTGGCCTTTGGTGAAGCCACGCAGGCGCTTGCCCTTGCCCAGCAGGAATTGCGTAGCCGCCCCTATGCGGAGGCGCGGATTCTTTTGGCCAATGCCCTGATGGCCAACGGCCGTCCCGAAGAAGCCGTGACACATTTGCGTCGCGCCGAAGACAGCGGCTGGCGCAGCGCGCCGATGTATGCGGCTTTGGCGCAAGCCAACGCGATGCTCGGCAAGATCGATGCGGCAGAGCAGGCTCGAAACAAGGCGGAGGCGCTCAACCCGCGCATCTTCGATGGCGAACGGATGCTGGTCTGGTTCGCGCATGGATAGGGCGTTTGCATATCTGTTGGCCTGCATATCGCTTGCTTTCTCTCCGGCGGCATTTGCCCACCTCACGCCGAACAGCGAAGTTACGCTGTCTTTCGAGAAGGGTGGCATTTCTGCGGATATCGTCGTCCCCGCGGCCGAATACAGCTTCGCCAGCGGAAACGAGGCAAGCAATGAGTCCGCCTCTCTCAGGGCTGCGCAACGCTATCTCCTCAATCGAGTGCAGGTCTATGGGCCGGATGCCAGCCGTTGGTCTGCCGAACTTAGCCAGCTTCGCTTCGCGACGGTTTCGGGCCCCGAAGACTTGCTGGCGCGGATCCGGTTCGTTGCGCCCGAGGACAGTGCAGCAGGGCCGGTCAACTTGCACTGGACCGTTGTCACCGCGGAACAACCCGACCATTTCGCGCTGGTGAATTTGCGCGAGGGCAGTGTGACCCGAACGATCGGCGCAGTCCGTCAGGCAAGCTCGACCATCGTTGTCGAACGGCAGTCCTCATCCTTATCGGCGATGGCAAATGCCGCAAGGCTGGGCGCGATACACATCATTTCTGGCTATGATCATTTGCTTTTCCTGATGGCGCTACTTCTCGTAGCGCCGTTCGTTGCCGTGGATGGTCGTTGGGCAAAACGGCGCGGCTCCCGAGAGACGGCCATCCGCTTGTTGCGGATCGTCACCGGTTTCACCGTGGGGCATTCGGTCACGCTGATCGGGGCGGGCCTGGGAAACTGGCAATTGCCTTCGGCACCGGTCGAACTTGCCATTGCCGGTTCGGTCGTCCTTACCGCGCTTCATGCCGTGCGACCGATCTTCCCCGGTCGCGAAACGTTGGTAGCGTTCTCCTTTGGCCTCATTCATGGGCTGGCATTCGCCACCCTGCTTGCTGAAGCCGATCTTCAGGTGTCACGAAATCTGGCGACTTTGGCGGGTTTCAATTTGGGCATCGAGGCAGTGCAACTGGCCATCCTGACGGTCATCGTGCCGCTCTATATTGTCAGCATGCGCCTTCCAAGATCGCCCTTGATCAGACCGGCTTTGGGGGCGGTAATAGCATTGTGCGGCGTGTACTGGATCGCTGACCGGGCGCCTCTTCTGCTCTAGCGTATTCTCGGCAATTGCGATCGCCTCGAGGTGTCAGCGATTAGGGTGGGTGAACGAACCCGCTGGGAGAGACTGGTTCTGAAGTCTGATGTTGTGACCGGGAGCGAACTGCTCTCCATGGGTGATGTCAATAACCCGAACCTCGTACGTAGGCCGCACTCCTCCAGCGTGATACCGACTTTCCAAGTATTAGGGGTCGGATAGGTATAGAATTCTATCATGACTAATAGTCCAGTGGCAGGCCGATGTGGCGCTCGTAGATAAAGTCTCTGTGCCTCAGCAGCGCTGGAGCCAATGCCGCTATTACGACTGGCGGAATCGCTTGCCATGCCTCTCGCACTCCGTCAGGCATCGGCGAAACGTCATGGCTCAATGGTGCAAGCATATTTGAGAAGCACGCCCAGTAGATATCGACCACGCTTAAACGGTCGCCGACCAGATAGGGAGAGTTTCCCGACGCCTCCAACTTGAGGGCGAGCGTGCGGAGAATGTCGGCAACACGTTCCGCTGCAACTGCGGCTGCCGTGGCGGTATAACCATAGCGCCTACAGATCGCGAGCAGCAGTGCAGGCGTGTCTGACGGAGGATCCGACATCCCGAACCGGTCACCGAGCATCAGCAATCGGCGTTCCCAACCGAGACCGTAGGGCGCACAAACTTCAGCGGATAATCCCAACGCCAGCGCCCTGTCTTCCGATTTCTGAGGAAGCAGCGAGGGCCCCTGCCCCAATCGTTCGGCGAGCATGAGGAGGTCGAGCCAGCCGCTAATCGGCGGTTCTTTGTCGAGCATTGCAATGGGCGCATTTCTATGCCCTGTCCAAGAGTGCAGCGCATCGTTGGCTCCAAATACTTCCTGCGCGACCGGCTGGTAGTCAACACCTCGCATCGCAAATATATATTTTGCCGATTCGCCCCAGGGGCCGGGAACATGTGCCGACAAAACCAGGCGCAAGCCTGTCCGTTCACGTGCCTCCGCAACGGTCAGATATTCCATTTTCGCTCCCGATTTTTGATTTGCCTCATACTTTAAGCTTGATAACTTATTCCTTCCAGCCTCTCGCACAAAATTTGAAACTAATGAGCGAACTGAATGAGAAACTTATTATTTCCAAGAATTAACTAACAAGTAGGCAACAAGAAAGCGAGCCTCGGCTATTTACCATCGCTGCGGCGTGTAGATTACGGCATCGCGCTTAGACGACTATCGCATCGTCGTTATGTCCCCCGCTTCGGCGTCTGACGTGACCCCCAGCTTTCCCCCAGCTGGGATTAGAGCCGGACCGCGTTGTTGCGCATGAGCGCGGTTGAAGCAATGGGCTGCGTAGCGGAGCCCGTAGGGCGTAGCGAAGCTGGCCATTGCTTATCCAGTTTGGCGGCGAACGCCGCCGGGGTGTCGTAGTCGAGGGAAGAATGCGGCCTCTCCCGGTTGTAGTCCTCCACCCAGGCAGCGATCTCGACGCGGGCGTGAGCCATGCTGAGGAACAAAGTCTCATTGAGCAGTTCGTCCCGCATGCGGCCATTAAAGCTCTCGACGTAAGCGTTTTGCATTGGCCTTCCCGGTGCGATGTAATGCCACTCCACACCGATCTCCCCACACCATGCCAGCACCGCATTGCTGGTGAGCTCGGTGCCATTGTCGCTGACGATCATGCCGGGCTTGCCACGCTGCGCGATCAGCTCAGTCAGTTCGCGCACGACACGGCGCCCGGAGATCGACGTATCCGGCACCGCTGCCAGGCACTCCCTCGTCACATCATCGACCACGTTGAGCACCCGGAATCGTCTTCCCGAAGCCATCTGGTCGTGAACAAAGTCCAGGCTCCAGCGCTGGTTCGGCAGCGCCAGCACCGGAGCAGGTGCTCTCGTGCCCACAGCACGCCTGCGACTGCGTCGTCGTCTGACCGCCAACCCTTCCTCACGGTAGAGCCTCTGGGTCTTCTTCCGGTTGATCATGATCCCCTCCCGGCGCAGCAGGATGTGCAGACGGCGATAGCCGAACCGCCGACGCTGGTTGGCCAGCTCGCGCAGCTTCTCACGCAGATCGGCGTCATCGTCCCGGGTGGAACGGTAACGCACGCTCTTGCGATCAGCATCGATGACACGGCACGCCCGCCGCTCGCTCATCCCGTGGCAGGCCTGGAGATGAGCGACAGCTTCCCGCTTGGCGGCGGGCGTCAGAACTTTTTTGCCAGAAGATCCTTCAACGCGGCCTGGTCCAACATGGCATCGGCGAGCAACCGCTTCAGCTTCGCGTTCTCGCTCTCGAGCTCCTTCAGTCGGCGGGCATCGGACACCTCCAGCCCGCCATACTTCGACTTCCAGTTGTAGATCGTCGCTTCCGACACTCCGTGTCGCCGGGCCAGGTCAGCGGTCTTCGCACCCGCCTCAGCCTCCTTCAGCACACCGATGATCTGCTCTTCGGAAAACCTCGTTCTCTTCATCTCGTCCGTCCTTCTGTAAGGGCCGGACTCTAATCCAAATTGGAGGAAAATCAGGGGGTCACGTCACAGGCTGAAAAAATCCAACGCCATCAGCATACGATTTTTCGGAATTGTCACTTTTTGACGAACCCGGGTTGGAAACCAAGATAGAGTCTTTCCCTAACGCCGTGATCGGCTTCAAATATTCATAGACAAAACTCAACGTCAGCGATCATTGGTTTGCCATTCCGGTCGTATCGGCCTGCCAGACTGGCGCACTCAATTTGCCGCACTATCATCCTGCACTGGACAATAATATTTCGAGGACGAAGATGCGCAATCTGACTGACAAGGCCGTTCTGGTGACCGGCGCGGGAGCCGGCATCGGCGAAGCGATCGCTCGGCGTTTCGTGGCGGAAGGCGCCAAGGTGATGCTTGCCGACATTGACGAGGATAGCGTGGCAAAAGCCGCCGGCGCTCTTGGAATGCCATACGTGAAACTCGACATCAGCGATGCATCCGCGTTTGAGTCGGCGATAGCCGCCACTGTGGAAAAGCTTGGGTCGTTCGACATCCTGGTCGTCGGTAATCTCGGCGACGATGGCCTGCCCTTTTTCCTCGTCAAGGTCCGCGACAACCACGTTCGCCCCGCGCGCCCCCGCGCGCACGGCGGCAGCCGCGCCTATGCCCGATGCACCGCCGGTGATGATGATGGATTTGCCAACAAGGCCCGTCGCCTTGTCTTCCGCCGCTCTCATCGGGAATTCCTTTTCGACGTCGTGAACGGATTCAATCGAACATCACGACCGACCGGATTCCTTCACCACGCTTCATCTTGTCATAGCCTTCGTTGATTTGGTCGATCGGCAAACGATCGGTAATCAGGCTTGCCACGTCGATTTTGCCGTCCATCATCAGGTCCACCATCGCGGGTATCTGGCTTCCGGTAACCCCGCCCATCGGCGATCCAATCAGCGATTTTCCCTGAACCAGCATGGTGGGCGGTACTTCAAGTCGGGCTTCGTCTGGGGCGATTCCGACAATCGTACATTTCCCCCAACCGATTTTTGTACATTCGAAGGCTAGTTGCATCAGCTGCGTGTTGCCCACCACTTCGAATGTAAAGTCGGCGCCTCCGCCGCTAATTTCGTTGAGGTGCCCGGCAAGATCGCCTTCAACCGTTTTCGGATTGACGAATTCTGTAGCGCCCATCTTGCGCGCGATCGCTTCTTTCGCCGGGTTAGTGTCGACGGCGATTATTTGCGTGGCGCCCGCAAGCCGCGCGCCCTGAACGACATTCAGGCCGACTCCGCCCAGCCCGAAAACAATAACTGTGGATCCTGCCTCCACCTTCGCCGTGTGCAACGCGGCACCCATGCCCGTGGTCGCGCCGCAACTGAAATAGCACAGTTCGTCAAATGGCGCGTCGTCACGTACTTTCACCAAGCTCATCTCGCGAAAGACGTTGAAATTGGTAAAAGTGCCGAGGCCAAGAAACGGGTAAAGTTTCTGACCGTCGAAATCTACTCGGCTGGTCTCTAAAAAATCGACGAAGCTGGCATAGCACAAGTTCGTCTTCCCCGTTGAGCACAGCGGACAGTGGCCGCAATGCGGAATAAAAGTCAGAACATGGTCACCTGGCTTAAATGAGCTGACGCCAGGGCCAATCTCGCGAACGATACCTGCCCCTTCGTGCCCGAAAAGGCCGGGAAAACCGGTGGAGAAATCCCACGACCCGTCCATGCCGTGCAGATCCGAATGGCACAATCCGGTTGCTTTTATCTCGACCAGAACCTCCCCCTCTTGCGGGGGGGCGACGTTGATCGTCTCGATGATCATGCGCTCGTTCTTGGCCAATGCGACGGCGGCCTTGCTTTCGATAGTCATTGCAATCCTCGTGATACGTAGCGCACAGGATGCGCCCTTTTTCTATTTATGCCCTGTCGCGGTCGTGCAGCCGGATGGAACCGACTGCGTCCTGAATGCGAGTCCAGCGTTTCACGAACCATAATGGCGGGTTCGGCCCATGAAGCGATGCGACTTCTCGCCATCGTTCGCTTGGTGAACAACTCGCGCCTGCTCGCTGTTCCGCTGGCGCGGAGCGGATTATAAACGGAATTGCAGAAGATTTGACGGCAAGGGCGTCCCTCGAAAGGTTCTCCGCCGTACCGATTTTGCGAACTAGCCGACGCGAATGCAGGCACCAAGATTGCAATGCGTTTCAATGAAGGCGCTTATCACCGCGACGACGCCCCGGGCATGAAAATGGATCACCATTTCAAGCAACTTATGCGTCTCCGCATCTCCAAGCCGCATGGCTGCGCCATTCCGCAAGCACTGCTCGAACCGACCGCCCGAAAATCGCCGCTATTCGCGTACCGCGTCAACGATGCGCAGATAGCTGTCTGATCGTCAAAGGTATGCCGGTGATTTGCGGCACTGCGTTGATGTCATCTGCATCCAGAAGATCGACAAGTTGTGCCGGATACGCCGCCGCGCAGTCGATGCTTTTCTCGTCGGGACCGTCGGGCAATCCGCCCCAACAACGCGACATCGAAACCACGTATGCACACAGCCCTTTATCGGCTTCGACTTGGGCGACGACCGATCCGGCGCGCGACGCGATCCGGCGCGCGACGCGATCCGCACGAACTGCCCTGATTTCAGCCCAAGATCAGCCATAGTCCCCGATTGGAGAAATGCCGGGTTGAATCGCTTTTTCGGGTCGAGTTCCTGTGGAGCCCCAACATGACTGTTCATCGCCTGCCGCATGCCTCGCACAGTGAGGTAATTGCCGCCCACGGCCTCTACTAAAGCGCGCGCGGCATACATTTGCGGCACGTTGCGACGTCATCTGGCATAACGTCGAATCGTGCCGAATCTCCGCTCAGCGCCGCTTCCACAACCTGCCTTCTGGGGCAGGATCACGCCATGCGGATGCTGGCGCACATCGTCGAGCAACACTTGCCCGCCGGCGGTGACGAGATCGAATATCGTCTCCCCGTCCGGAATGTCGTCCGTGTCCAGTTTCGTTCCGCCGATATCCAAGGGCAGCCCCAATCTGCGCGCAAGGCTCCATACGAATTGCCGTTCGTCTACAAGCTGGGATCCCTGTGGCTGCGACACGACCGCTTCTGCATCCTGCGCGAAGGGCACGGGATCCCGCGTTCCCTGTCCGAACAAGATCGGTACGTGCGCGCTTTCGTACATAAACTTTGGCGGGATCGCATAGCCTGCCAGCAGGGCAATCTTCGTCGGGAAGGGTTTGACCGTTAGCAAGTGATCGAGCCCGTTCAGCGCTGAGGCGGTCTTCGTCTGATCGGGAAATGCGCTAGGAGGATTTCCGACGATCACAAAAAGCGCTCAGATTCTTCCCTCACTGTCCAGCAGCATCTCGTCCGCCAATGCGGCCGTTGGCAGTTCCGCCTCCTCCTCGGTATGAGTGGCAGCGTATTTGCCCATGGTAGTCCCGCAGGAATAAGCCAGCCGTGTCCGATGACAAGACTGCGTGATCGAAATGCGAACTAAATGCCTGAATGCAGAAGGTTGATCGTGAACTGATTTGGCGCAGACGAGCGCATTGACGACATCATGCTCGGATCTGACAACCACAAGCTCAAGCATGCTATCAGCTGCCCTGCTAACTTACGTGGGATAATCATTCTGCCGCATGGCAAATCAATAGATCGAGGACATTGACCATGAGCGAAGCTCTGGAAGCCAACCGTATCCAGCACCCCCTTGTCGAGACATATCTGAAGTCGGGCGCCAAAAAGCTGTTCATCGGTGGTCAGTGGATCGATGGTGAAGGTGGACGCACGTTTGATTCGATCGACCCGGCTACAGGCCAGACACTCGCCACAGTTGCCCATGGTTCGGCGGCTGACGTGGACAAGGCGGTCGCTGCCGCGCGCAAGGCTTTTGACAACCCCGCCTGGCGGACAATGTCACCGCACGAGCGCACGCGACTGCTGTTAAAGCTGGCCGATGTGCTGGAAGCCAACGTGGAAGAACTGGCCACCCTGCAATCGCACGATATGGGTCTGATGTATCCATTCTCACAGTACATGGTCGCCAGCATGGCCGACGTCATGCGCTATTACGCAGGCTGGACCACCAAGATCTTTGGCAACACCTTCCCGCAGGATGGAAATGGCATTTTCTATACAAAGCGCGAACCACTTGGCGTAGTTGGTGCGATCATCCCCTGGAACGGCCCGATCCTTGCCGCAGTCTGGAAAATTGCGCCTGCGCTGGCCTGCGGCAACACCATCGTGTTCAAACCGGCGGAACAGGCGCCCTTGGTGCCGCTGCGTCTGGCCGAACTGTTTGAGGAAGCCGGTTTGCCGGAAGGCGTCCTGAACATCGTGACCGGTGACGGTGCAACCGGGGCGGCAATGGTCGCACATCCGGGCATTGCCAAGATCAGCTTCACGGGATCGGTCGAAACCGGACAGAGGATCATCGCCGAAGGCGCGAAGACGATGAAAAAGGTAACCGTGGAACTGGGTGGCAAGTCGCCGACGATCATCTTTCCCGACGCCGACATGGCCCGCGCTATCCCCACCGCAGTGATGGGCTTCACCTCTGGGGCCGGTCAGGGCTGTGTATGCGGAACGCGCATCCTCGTGCATGAAAGCGTTTATGACGATGTCGCCAGCCAGATCGCGGCGGCGGTCCAGGACATGAAAATCGGCAGCCCTTTCGACGCCGATACGCAGATCACCCCCATTATCTCGCGCGAACAGCTCGACAAGATCAACAACTATGTCGACATAGGCCGCAAGGAAGGGGCAACGATCGCCACCGGCGGCGAGACCTATGGCGACAAGGGTTTCTTCATGAAGCCGACGCTAATGACCGGGGTCACCAACGACATGCGGGTCATGCAAGAGGAAATTTTCGGACCGGTCGCGGGAATTCTTCCGTTCAAAGACACTGAAGAGGCAATTCGTCTTGCCAACGACGTGACCTATGGTCTTTCGGCATCAATCTGGACCGACAACCTGACAAATGCCCAGATCGTCAGTGACTCGGTTCAGGCCGGCATGGTCTGGGTGAATACCATCTTCGAATTCGATCCGATGGTGCCGTTCGGAGGATACAAACAGTCCGGCATGGGGCGTGAGCTCGGACCGGATTCGCTGGAGGCGTTTACCCAGACGAAGACTGTGATGCTTCGCCATTGAACGGCTTGCGGATCGTGACGCGTCAAGCTCCTTTGCACGGCCTCGCTTCGGCATGGTCAACGCCATGCCGGATCTGAGGATCGGCGTCATCGGGCTTGGCGAAATCGGCTCTGCCATTATGGCACTCGTCGACCATCATGGTGCTCTGAACGCGGTATCCGACATCAGGCGGGACCGGATGGGTTGCTGGCATAATACGTGGGTCTCGTCTTCGTTGTCGTAGCAACGCTGGCATTGGACGATCTTGCCTGGCTTCGGACAAAGGCGGAAGGCCATGGAGCAGCCCTCGTCGATTGCGGGGTTATCGGGGATCGCATGATGCTCGAAAACAGGCTCTAATTTGTCTGGTCGGCGCTGGCGATGAAGATTTCGCCCGCTCCGCACCGGCATTCGATTGCTTTCCCCGAATCGTATCGCACATGGGGCAACCCGGCACGGGGATGATCGTCAAGATTGTAGACAACGGATCCTGATCGCTACGCAAACGATCGGGAAAGAGGGCGCCGAGTTGGCAAAAGCCGTCGGCCTTAACCCAGCCCAGATCAAGAGCTTGTTCAAGGAAAGCTCCGCTAGCGTCGGCGGGCCGCTTCTATTCGCATCGCGTCCGGGAAACGGCAATGACAGTGCGGAAGAAGCGATATGGCACGATCGCATCACCATGATGATGCAAAAGAACATCAACGCCGAGCTCTCCCTTGCGGACGATGCAGGCGTTATCGTGCCGCACTTGCAGGAGGCGCAAAAAAACTTCCCAAACTTTATGGCGTGGCGAGCTCATTAGCTTGCTGTAGAACCGTATCTACATCGGCGAGATCGTCCACGGGGAGCCAGCTCCCCCGGCGAACACGAGGCCACCTTCGATCAGGACCTGTTCGATCAGGTCCAAGCGAAGCTTACAAGCCAGCCGCGTACCCGGGTCCAGTCCACGCGTCATCGTATTATCAGCGTGCTGGCCGGCATGCTTTCCGACAAGCCGGCAAGCCTATGGTGCCGAAGCCTACTCGTAATCATGTCCGGCGATACCGCTACTAGGTAATTAGGCCCGGCGATGTTATTCCCGGGGTTGCGACACGCTTGCCCTATCATCTTCCCACTCACCAACTCGCTGCATTGATCAATCATGCAAACCAACTCGGCGCACGCGTGACCGAAGCATCACCAGCCGAGATGCGGGAAGTCGTTGAGGTGTTGAAATTGAATGTCATCATACACCGGAACAGAGTGACCGCTTCGATCTGCCGACCGGCGTTGCTTCAGCGTGCGAACATCGACGCTGACGACGGACATCGCATACCGATCGAAATTCCATGCACTTTTGAGACCTAGGGTCAGGAGCAACGCCTACGGCTCGATCTCCTGCGGTCTGATCAAGCCAGACCCGACTAGCCACTGCTCGATCTGCTGGCTCACGCCTTCGGCGCCCGGCGCCAGCTTCTGGCGATGGATGAAGTCCATGTCTCGTCCACCTCTGCCACTGAGATCCGTCACCTTCGGCGCATCGCGCGGATCAGCTATCTCGATCCTGCGATCATCAGGCCCATCATCGATGGTACCCAGCCTCGCGACCTTACTTCGCGCAAACTCTGGCGGATCGGCACCCTGCCCACCGCCTGGCACGAACAGAAGTTCGCGCTTGGCTTTGCCACTAACTGACATCCAGCATTCCAAAGCGTGGTCACCAAAACGGACATCTGAGAACCAGCCCGTATTCTCGGCAGAACGGCGCGGTCAGCGCGTCTCTTGACCACGCGACAGCACAGTCCGTCTGCGCAAAGCGCCGGAAATGCGGGGATAATTTGGGAAGGTGGTCAAGGCGTCTCTCGACGCCTCGATACCTAGGACTGGGTGGTGGAGCCGAGGGGAATCGAACCCCTGACCTCGTCATTGCGAACGACGCGCTCTCCCAACTGAGCTACGGCCCCGTTCCAGTTCCGATCCCGCCAAGGCGGGAGAGGCGCGCTGTTAGCAGGCGTGGAGCGCGAGTCAAAGAGGGAATCGCGCCCGCCTCGGTTTTTGTTCAGCCGCCCGTATCGGTCGTATTCGCCGCCGGTTCGGGCAGCACGACAACCGGCGCATCCGGGCCATATGGCACCGTCGCTGCGGGAGAGAGCGGGTTGGCGCGCGGGCGGACATAGGGCTTGCCATAAGTCGCCAGATAGCTGGCATCCCACGCGGCGGCGGCGACGCTGTACGCTTCGTATTCGGTAAAGAAGTTCAGGAACACCGTCTCCAGCTGCGGCAGCAGTGTCGCGGCGGCGACATCCAGATCGCCCTTGCCCACAGTCATCAAATCGGTGCTGACATTGAAAGCCGCGGCGCAGAACCGGTCCAGCACTGGCGGCATCGCGAAATAGTTGTAGACCTGCGTCATGTAGCGATCACGCACGTCCTTGTATCCCGGACCATATTTCTGGCGGAACTCGCTATCCAGCGCGCGGTTCGTGGCGGACAATTCGCGCGCGTGGGTTTTCAGGAATTCGCCATAGCGTTCGGCCATCGCCAGATGCTGTGGATCGGTGCAGTTCAGCGCTGCGACGTTATAGGCGGATCGCAGGTTCCATGTCGTCTGCGCCGAAGTCAGCCCCGCGTTCACCGTCTGGCGCACGCCCAGTGCATCCACGGTGGGCACGGTCAGCCCGTCCTGCGCATAGCCGGGAGCCATCGGGCGGGCGGGGAACGCGGCCTGCACTGCCGGTGGCGGTGGCGGGGGTGATGGCGGCGGCGGCGGGGTACAGCCCGAAAGGCCGGCGATCCCCGCCATTGCACCCAGTTTCACGATCTTCACGATCTTCATTGCCACCGTCCCGATCCTCTATCCGCAGAAATTCAACTATCCTGCCAGTGTGCATGATCCCGGCTTGCGGCAGGATTAAGACGATTGCCGACAGGGCGACGCTTTCATGCGCCGATGCGCCGCGCCGCGCATCAACCCCCTTGGCGCCATCCACAAGCAATTGGGATGAGGCGACTGTCCGGCCCGACGGACCGTGAACGCACAAACGCCCGGCGCGGTGCGGGACCGGCCGGGCGTCTGGTCAGGCGGGCACGCGGCCCGCCGTCGATAATGAACTCAGTCGCGCTGGCCCATGAAGGCAAGCAGGAACTGGAACATGTTGATGAAGTCCAGATAGAGCGACAGCGCACCAAGGATCACCGCCTTGCCGAGGAACTCGGTTCCAGCAAGGTGATAGTACTGCGCCTTCAGCCGCTGCGTGTCATAGGCGGTCAGACCGGCGAAGATCGCCACGCCGATAAAGCTGATCGCCCAGTAAAGCGCAGAGCTCTGCAGGAAGATATTGATGACCGACGCAATGATCAGGCCGATCACGCCCATGATCAGGAAGCTGCCGAAGCCCGACAGGTCTTTCTTCGTCGTATAGCCGAACAGCGAGAGACCCGCGAAAGCACCGGCCGTTGCGAAGAACGTCGCCGCGATCGATCCGCCCGTATATACGAGGAAGATCGTCGAGAGGCTCATACCCATCAGGACCGCGAAGCCCCAGAACAGTGCCTGCAGCGTGCCCTGAGAAAAGCGGTTCGCGCCAAAGCTCATCGCGAAAACGATCGCCAACGGCGCCAGCACGATCAGCCACATCGCGGGCGACTGAATGAGTGCGATACCGAAAGCTGTGTTCGCCATGGCGATCGCAACGATGCCGGAAAGCAGCACGCCCGATGCCATATAGTTGTAGATGGACAGCATGTACTTGCGCAGGCCCGCATCGAAGCCGGCCCGCGTGCCCGGCACGCTTGCGTTCAGGCTCGGGGACGCGCCGAAGCCCTGTCGTGTGGGCTGGGGGTCGTTCCAGTTTGCCATTTTATCCAAAAACTCCTGTTCCGGCCCTCACAAGACGGGGCCGTGTCCCGACAATATCGCCATTCCACGGCGATATTTCAAGTAAAACCGGTGTATCGAGATGTATCGCAAAGCCCTGAATATCAAGGAAAACAGCGCATTAACCTTATGGCAA
The DNA here is from genome assembly GCF_001028705.1 of Croceicoccus naphthovorans. Lineage (NCBI taxonomy): Bacteria > Pseudomonadati > Pseudomonadota > Alphaproteobacteria > Sphingomonadales > Erythrobacteraceae > Croceicoccus > Croceicoccus naphthovorans. Next base: position 2,688,428 of record NZ_CP011770.1, read on the forward strand.
GCCCGAATCCTAGCCTCCGCGACGCGCTTCTTCCGCCATTTCAGCCCCGCGCCGCGCGGCGGCGCGCAGGGTATCGGTGATCAGATCGAGCAGCCGATTATTGGCATCCAGCGTGTCCAGCCCGGCCTGCGTCGTCCCACCGGGCGAAGCGACGCGGCGTGCCAGGTCACCGGGCGAAACATCGCTCTGCGCGGCAAGCGCCGACGCGCCTTCGACCGTGGCGAGTGCAAGCCGCTGCGCCTGTTCCTCGGGCAAGCCAAGTGACGTCGCTGCAGCGCCCAAGGCATCGATAAAGCGATAGACGAAAGCCGGCCCCGATCCCGCCAAAGCGGTCACGAGGTCGAAGTGCCCTTCATCGATCCACTCGCCCTGCCCCAGCGGTGCGGTCAGCGCCTCGACCATCGCGGTCTGGGCGTCGCTCAGCCCCTCGCCCGCCAAGGCGATCGGCGATTTGCCGAGTGCCGCCGACAGGTTCGGCATAATGCGAACGATGCCGCCCGCACGCGGAAACCGCTGCGCCAGCGTCTCCCACTCCACCCCTGCGAGCAACGAAAGCAGGACGGTATTGGGCCCCATTACTGGCTCGATTCCCGGCACGGCATCGGCCAGCCCCTGCGGCTTGATCGCCAGCTGCACCGCGTCGAACTCGCCTTCGGGCACTTCGCGCAATAGCGTGACGCCGTCGGCAACGGTTTCCAGATAGGGATCGACAACGGTAAACGTCTCGGGCGCAACACCGCCACGCAGCCATCCGGCCAGCATCGCGCCGCCCATGTTGCCACACCCGATCAACAGCATCTTGCGGGGCAAAGTCATCGGCTCAGGCCTCTCCCGCTGCGTCGATCAAGGCACCGGCCAGCGCCTCCGCCGGGCTGCGTCCGCCCCACAGGACGAACTGAAACGCGGGATAGAACCGGTCACATTCCTCGACCGCATGTTCCACCGCCATCTGCGCCTGTCCAATGCTGAGCAGGCCTTCGTCGCCCACCATCAAACCGTGGCGGTACAGTAGCACCGACCCCTGCGACCACAAGTCGAAATGCCCCAGCCAGAGCTGTTCGTTGACGAGACTCATCAGCTCGAACATCTGCGTCCGCTTGTCGTCACCAACGCGGATTTCGGGCAGGCAGAGCAGCTGCAGGACATGATCCTCGCGCCGCCAGATCGCGCGGAACTGATACTTCGCCCAGGCGCCTTGGACTTCGCCCGAAACCTCGTCCTCGCCGATCATTTCATAGGGCCAGCCCCGCGCTTCGAACAGCGAGACGAGCGTGTCGACGGGCGCTTCGTCGTCCGCGCGTTCTGCTTCGTGCCGGTCTGCTCTCATGCGCGTGTCCAATCGCGTTGGGGGTTGCCTCTCACGTGCCCTGATGAATCGGAACCCATCCTGTGCACAATGCGTTGCCCACCGTGCGCTGGGCAAAACTACAACGAGCTGTGCGTACGTTGTGGACAAGCTCCCAAAGCGTCAGTGGCCAGCGTCAGTCGTCGCCGTCGTCCAGCCAACCCGCGCCGATCCGGCGGCGCGGTGCGCGTTCTGCCTGCACCGCCCGGTTCGCCGACATGGGAGGCAGGACCGACGGGAACAGTCCCAGATGGGCCGCCGCCGCCTGCTGCGCGCGCGAAAGATTGGGCAAGACGTCCATGTATGGTCCGATCGATCCGGCCAAATCGGACGGCAATATCCGCCCCAGCACTTCGCGCGCCTCTGCCGGGCGCCCGTTGATGGCGAGCATAAACGCCTGCATCCGCCATGCTGCCGCATCCTGTACGTGAAGCAGCGGCTTCAGCATCGCCTCACCCGTCTCGTACTCCCCGCTGATCGACAGGCTGAGAGCATAGCGTCGCAGCACCTCGTCATCGGGCGCGCTGCGGTGCGCGCGGGCGTAATAGAACTGGGCCGAGGGCTGGTCGCCGATCAGGTCGTAGCCCAGCGCGCGATCCGCAGCGAAAGCATCGAGCGGAGCGCCCAGCTTGTCGGCCATAGAGAACAATGCCAGCCCCTCCCGCGGGCGGGCGCGGTGTATTTCTATCGCTCCGTTCGCGGCCACAATGATCGGATCGTTGGGTGCAAGCTGCTGCGCCCGCCGCGCATAAGTCGCCGCCGTGTCCAGGTTGCCCAGCCGCATCGCCGCACGAATCGCATCGCGCAGCGCCGATACGTCCGACCCGTTGGTCTTCAACCGTTCCTGCGCGTTCTCCAACGCCCGCTCGTTCGTGCCGGGCGGCGTGCGAAACTGCGCATGGGCGGGCACGGCGGACAGGCTCGCCGCCACGCCCGCAAGCAGAAGCGCCGCCGCGAACCGGTCGCGGCGGCGCCACCAATTGCCTGTCAGCCGCTTAACGGTTGTTGCGACCAAGGAAGCGCGGAATGTTAAGCGCTGCACCATCGTCGTCGTCATCGTCGTCATAGCGGGTCGGTTCGGGCGAGGACGGGCGCGACAGGCTCGTCATCCGTTCGAACAGAGTGCTGCCGCCGCTGCTCGGCGCTGGGGTCGACTGCTGCGGGGCGGGCGCGGGTGCGGGCTGCGGCGCAACCGGACGCGGCGCGGGCGCTTCATAGGCTTGCGGTTGCGGCCATCCGCCACCGACGGCGGGACGCTCGTTCTGTTGCTCGAAATCGCCGCCCAGCAGCAGTTCGTCCGAACCGCCGCCGTTGGGCTGCTGGGCCGCGGCCTCCACCTCGTCGCTCAATTCCAGCGAAAGGTCGAGCGGATCTTCCTGCGGCACGGGCTGTGCCGGTGCGGCTTGCGGCGCGGCAGCCGGAGTGACCACCCCGGCACGCATCGGCGCGCGGCCCGAACCCAGCGAGAAGCTCTGCGGGCTCTGCACGGCCTGAATCTGTTCTGCCGACTGGTCGATGCCGGTGGCGACGACCGAGACGCGGATCTTGCCTGCCAGATCGGGGTTGAACGCCGAACCCCAGATGATGTTCGCATCGGGATCGACCAGTTCGCGGATGTGGTTCGCGGCCTCGTCCACTTCCATCAGGCGCATGTCTTCGCCGCCGATGATCGAGACGATGACGCCCTTCGCGCCCGCCATCGACACACCGTCGAGCAGCGGATTGGCAATGGCCTTTTCGGCAGCCTCCAGCGCGCGGTTGTCGCCGTCCGCTTCGCCGGTGCCCATCATTGCCTTGCCCATCTCGCCCATCACCGAACGCACGTCGGCAAAGTCGAGGTTGATGAGGCCCGGCATGACCATCAGGTCGGTGATCGAGCGCACGCCTTGCTGAAGCACTTCGTCTGCGAGCCCGAAGGCTTCCTTGAACGTCGTGTCGGGGCTGGCGACAAGGAACAGGTTCTGGTTCGGGATGACGATCAGGGTATCGACATGCTTCTGCAGCTCCTCGATCCCCGCCTCGGCACTGCGCATCCGGCGCGAACCTTCGAACATGAAAGGCTTGGTCACGACGCCTACCGTCAGCACGCCCTTGTCGCGCGCGGCCTTGGCGATGACGGGGGCTGCACCGGTGCCGGTACCGCCGCCCATGCCCGCGGCGATGAAGCACATGTGGACGCCATCCAGCATCCGGTCGATCTCGTGCAACGTTTCCTCTGCCGCCGCGCGCCCGACTTCGGGCCGCGATCCGGCGCCAAGGCCCTGCGTGATTTCGGGGCCAAGCTGAATGCGATCTTCGGCCACTGCGTTGTTCAACGCCTGCGCGTCGGTATTGGCGACGACGAAATCGACGCCCTCGATCTCGGCCTGGATCATGTTGGCGATGGCGTTGCCGCCCGCCCCGCCGACACCGATCACGGTGATGCGCGGCCGAAGCTCCTCGACTGCCGGTGGACCGATGTTGATGCTCATGGAAATCTCCGCAAAGTCGCCGTTTCGGGCGTGCCCCGATTTAACCCTGATATTGGCACAGAACGATTCGCCGGGGCAAAGCAAATACGGGGATTTCCACACCTGTCATCGGGCTGGCAGGGCGACATATCGACAGTTGGCCGGGAAAGGGTAGGCTAAGGGCATGGAAAAGGACGAATTCAGCGAGGCACTGGGCATCGGGCCAGAGTCCGACATGGGCGTGCACCACCGCGAGAAGAACTCGTTTCGCGGGATTTCAACGCGCAAGAAGTTGCGGTTCCTGACCGCCAGCGCGGTGAACCAGGACTTCTTCGACGAGATTTGCGAGTTGGACCAACTGGAAGAGCTACGCCTCGAATGGCCGGTCACCGCCGAAACGATCGAGGGGCTGGCGCGGCTCAAGAACCTGAAGAAGCTGCGACTCGATTCCCCGCGCAACATCACCGATTTCACCCCGCTAACGCGAATGCCCCGGCTGACCCACCTCGATATCGAGAATGCCAAGCATCTCTATGACTTGCGCTGGATTCGCCCTTTGAAAGATCGGCTGGTCAAGCTGAACCTCGACGGGTCGATCAACACGACGCAAAAGCTGGAAAGCCTCGACCCGCTGGACGGTTTCGCGTTCGAGGAACTGTGGCTGGTGACGACGACGGTGAAGGACAAGGACCTGTCCCCGCTGATCACCTGCCGCAACCTGAAGAAACTGCGCTGCGCCAAATCGGTCTCGACCTTCGAGGGCTTCATGGCACTGGCCGACGCGCGGCCCGACATCGCCTGCGACTGGTTCAGCCCGGAGCACTGGCCGGGGCGGAAGTGGCGGCGGTGAGTGATAGACTAACAACCCGATTGCGCACATTCAATTTGCGGGCGGGGTAATCGTCCAACTGGCCGTGTAGTCGGGGTCCACGACCATTTCCCCTGTGCTCCTCAATCGATAAGAACCCGACTTAGCGGCGAAGAATGCTCTCAAGTCTGGCGGAAGGGTGTAGGTTTCTCCAAGCCGGCTGCCTTCCAAGCGCAGCCTGATTCCGCGAGCAGGGTCCGCGTCCATAACCGTGCCGAACATCTGCTCCAGTCGGTCGCCTGCTGGCTCTTCATAGGTGATGCCGACAATGACAGTCGCGCCACAAAGTTCTTTAGCAAAAGCTTGGTCCCACGCGGGTCGATTGTTTGATTTGCGGAAGGGCCATTTCATTCAACAGGCTTAGCAGCTTCAGGTCGGCTAACCACCCCATTGCGGACATTCAGGCGCTCAAGCCACCAAGCCAAAGTACCACTTTGGCTTGATCGTCAAAAATACTCCCGTATCGCCCGCATCACCCGCGCGGGCAGGTTCATCCGCCCGAACCGCGCCGTCGTCTGCCATGTCGATCCGTGGGTGCGAATGTCGATCGGGTCCGCCGCGGCGTAGATTACCAGCCCCGCCAGCGCGGCAAAGCCCGGTGTCGCGTGCGCTTCGGGCAGACCCTTCATCGCCGGGGGGCGCCCGGTGCGGACCGGTTTGGCCAGCGCCTGCTGCACATAATCGGCAAGGCCCGCCAGTTCCGCGCCGCCGCCAGTCAGCACGATCTGCCGCCCGTTGCCGCCGCGCCCGGTCACGAATCCCAGCCCTTTCAGCGCCTTGGCCACGTCCTCGGTCCAACGCGAAAGCTGGCCGTTGATCGTGCTGATCAGGTCGGCGCGGGGAATTTCCTCACCGCCATCGGTGAGGGGGATTTTCTCGCGATGGTCGGTCGGGCTGGCGATGGCGCTGCCGTAGACGCATTTGAGCCGCTCTGCCTGCGCGCGGCGCACGCCGAAGGCCCCGGCCACGCTGTCGGTCAGGTCATTGGAGCCGTAGGGTAGGACCGTCACGCCCACCAGCATCCCGCCGACGTGGACCGAAACGTGGGTGACTTCCGCGCCGAAATCGACGACCGCAACGCCCAGTTCGCGCTCTTCCTCTGTCAAACAGGCATGGCCGCTTGCGACCGCCGCGCCGACAACGCCCTCAACTTCAAGATGCGCGCTCTGCACCGCTTCCATCAGGTTGCGTAAGGGGCCCGCCTCGGCCTCCATCACGTGGACCGCAACGGCCAGCCGCTGGGCATGAAGCCCGCGCGGGTTCGACACGCCCTGCGCGCCGTCCAGCACGTAATGCGCGGGCTGAGCATGGAGTACGACCTTGGGCTCGCCCACTTGCGGCACGATGCGTTCCCGCGCTTCGGCCAAGAGGTATTCGACGTCGTCCTGATCGATCCGGCGACCGCCGATCTCGATATCGACCTCGCGGATCTCGCTCATCAGGCCTGCGTTGGCGCAACCGATCCACACGCTCGACACTTGCGTATCGGCGGCGCGTTCGGCGCGTTCGATGGCGTCGCGAATGGCGTGCGTGGCCGCGTCCATGTCGGTGACATAGCCGCGCCGGATGCCGTCCGCCGCGCGGTGGCCGGAACCGAGCACGATCATCTCGCCATCGCCCGTCAGCCCCGCGATCATCGCGGAAATGCGGAACGACCCGATGTTGATCGCGCCGAACACCTTTTCGATCCGTAGGTTCGCCATCAATCGCCCCCTGCCTGTGTCTCTGCCTTCGCGGCCAGCCGTTTCGCCTCGGCCCGCGCCTCTGCCTCTTCCGCCGCGCGGCCCGGCACGCGCATATAAACCTTGGACGGGTCGCGCATGTCGAACACTGCGACGCTGCCGCCCAGCAGGCGGTTCATGCCGTCCATCTGCGCGAACGCCACCAAGGCCTCGCTCGCCTCCGCCTCGCCTTCGGGCAGGGCCACGACCTGTCCGGTGGCAAAGGTGATGTTCCACCGGCGATGGCCGATCCATTCGGCCCCGCGCACCTGTTTCTTCAATGCGGGCGCGGAATCGAGCAGCAGCGCCAGATCGCCAGCGCGTTCGGCGGCGCCGTCGCCTTTCAACACCAGCATCTTCTGCGCCTTGGCCGGGGCAACCGGCTCCAGCTGATGGCCCGCAGGATCGATCAGAACGAAGTTCTCACCCTGCTGCAACACCGCGTGGGGGGTGCGTTCGATCACGTCGATCACCAGCTTGTCGGGCAATTGCCGCGACACGCGCGCATCGCGCACCCACGGCAGCGCGACCAGTTCTTCACGCAGGGCCGCTACGTCCAGCCGGGTCATCGGCTGCGTCTGCGCGGCGATGGCTCGGCGGTAGATTTCCTGGCTGTCCATGCGCTTTACGCCGTGGACCTCGACCTGCTTGACCGCGAACCCAGCATCGCGCGCGAAATTACCGATCTTCTCGTCAGCAAATCCGGGCAGGCCCGACACGACCGCCAGCGCCCCTGCCGCCGTAATCACGACCAGTGCGATCACCGCGGTAAACAGCCGTTGCAGCGCCTTTTCCGACAGGCCGAGCGCACCAACCAGCCCGTTCAGCAATCCGCCAGTCCGCGCCCGCGCATCGGCGACGGCGCGCTTCTTGCCCTTGCTGGCAGCGGCGCGCCTTACGCCCTTGCCGCCGCGCTTGATCGTGGTGCTGCTCATAGCGAGGGTTCCACGGTCACTTTGCCGAAATTGCCGACGCGGCGGATTTCCCATTCCAGCGTCACGCCCGACTTGGCACGGACGCGTCGGCGCACCTCCTCGCCCAGCGCCTCGATATCGGCGCTCGTCGCCTCGCCGCGGTTGATCAGGAAATTGGTGTGCTTTTCGCTGACTTGCGCATCGCCCAGCGTCAGGCCCCGGCACCCCGCCTCGTCCACCAGCTTCCACGCCGATGTCCCTTCGGGGTTCTTGAAAGTCGAACCGCCGGTCTTGGTGCGCAACGGCTGCGATGCTTCGCGCGCTTCGGTGATGCGGTCCATCTCGGCCTGAATCGTGGCGGGATCGCCCGGTTCACCACGCATCGTGGCGGATACGACGATGGCCCCGTCGGGCAGGTCCGAATGGCGATAGGTATAGCCCATGTCGGCAAGGCCGAGCGTCTTCACTGTGCCATCGCGCAGCACGACGTCGCACTGGGTCAGCACGTCCTTGACCTCGCGCCCATAGGCGCCGCCGTTCATGCGCACGAAGCCACCGACGGTGCCGGGAATGGACTTGAGGAATTCGAGGCCCGCCACGCCGGCTTTTTGTGCGGTAGAGCTGGCCAGGACGCCAGGCGTTCCGCCGCCAAAGCGCAAGGTGCTGTCGCCTAGGTCTGTGCAATCGAAAAACGGCTTGCCCAACCGCACAACCACGCCGGGCACGCCGCCATCGCGGACGATCATGTTGGAACCGAGGCCGAGGCCCATGACCGGCACATCGGCGGGCAGCGCGGCGAGGAATTCGGACAGGTCTGCGGTATCTTCGGGTTCAAACAAAAGTTCGGCGGGCCCGCCGGTCTTGAACCACGTCAGCTTCGCCAACGGCGCCTCGGCGGTCAGCGTGCCGCGCGGGGCAGGCACGGTAAAGGTGCCGCTCTCCAGCGTAATCTCCAGCGTATCGTCGTGGCAAACGATATGCGCCATCAGCCCGACCGTTTCGCATTGACGGCATCGGCAAGCCCAGCCGCCCACTTGGTGATGTCGCCCGCGCCAAGGCACACGACCTGATCGTTCGGTTCGATGGTTTCGGACAGCACTTTGGCCAGCGCGTCGGCGCTTTCGACGACGCTTACGGTGCGGTGGCCACGATCCTTCAGGCCTGCGACCAGCGCCCCTGCATCCACGCCCTCTATCGGCTGCTCGCCCGCCGGATAGACCGGGGTGACATAGACGACATCGGCGTCGTTGAAGGCCTGCTGAAAGTCGCCCATGTGATCGCGCAGGCGCGTGAAACGGTGCGGCTGGGCCACGGCGATCACCCTGCCGCGCGCACCTTCGCGGGCGGCGGACAGCACGGCGCGGATTTCGACCGGGTGGTGGCCGTAATCGTCGATGACCAGTGCCGGATCCCCGCCAGTCGCAATTTCGCCCACCTTGGTGAAGCGGCGCTTGACGCCGGAAAAGCGCGAGAAGCCTTCGGAGATGGTCGCGTGCGGGCACTGCATTTCCAGCGCCACGGCAATCGCCGCCAGCGAGTTCTGCACGTTGTGCCGCCCCGCCATCGGCAGGTCGACGCCTTCGATCTTGTCGATATGCCCGTCGCGGTGGCGGATCGTCACGTCGAACGTGTTGCCGCCGGGATAAGGCTGGACATTCTCGCCCCGCACGTCGGCTTGTGCGGAAAAGCCGTAGGTCACCACGCGGCGGTCGCGGATCTTGGGCAGGATCGCCTGCACCTCGGGGTGGTCGATGCACAGCACCGCCGCGCCGTAGAACGGCACGTTCTCGATGAATTCGACGAAAGCATCTTTCACCGCATCGAAGCTGCCGTAATGGTCGAGGTGTTCGGGATCGATGTTGGTGACGACTGCGATCTGCCCGTCGAGACGCAGGAAAGAACCATCGCTCTCGTCCGCCTCAACGACCATCCAGTCGCTTTCACCCACGCGCGCATTGCTGCCATAGGAATTGATGATGCCGCCGTTGATAACCGTCGGGTCCACCCCGCCTGCATCGAGCAGCGCGGCGATCATGCTGGTCGTCGTCGTCTTGCCATGCGTACCCGCCACCGCGACCGTGCGTTTCAGCCGCATCAGTTCGGCCAGCATCTCGGCGCGGCGCACCACGGGGATGCGGTTTTCCAGCGCGGCGACGACTTCGGGATTGGTGCGCTTCACGGCAGTGGACGTGACCAGGACGGCGACACCGTCAAGGTTCTCCGCCTTTTGCCCGATCATCACCGGGATGCCCTTTTCGCGCAGCCCTTCGACGACGTAGCTCTCGTTGATGTCGCTGCCCTGCACCGAGTAGCCGAGGTTGTGCATCACCTCGGCAATGCCGGACATGCCGATGCCGCCGATCCCTGCAAAGTGGATCGTGCCAATGTCGGTGCCGACACCCTTCATGCGCCCGCTCCCACGACTTCGCCGCTGGCCTCGGGCTTGCCCTTGCCGATGCGGATCACGTCCATAAGCGGCTCTCCGCCAAAGCTTTCGACAAGGTCGGCCAGATCCTTCGCCGCATCCGGGCGGCCGCAGTTCCACGCCATGTGCGCGGCATTGCCAAGCGTTTCGGGATCGGCGGCCATCGCTTCGATCTGGCGAGACAGCTGCTCTGGCGTAAAGCTGTCCTGCCGGATCGCACGGGCACCGCCAGCGGCGACCATTTCGGCAGCGTTCACGCTCTGATGATCGTCCATCGCGCCGGGCAGAGGAATCAGGATCGCGGGGCGGCCCACGGCGGTCAGTTCGGCAATGGTCGATGCGCCCGCGCGCCCGATGAACAGGTGCGCATCGGCAAGGCGTTCGGCCATGTCCTCGAAATAGGTGCCCAGTTCTGCCGGAATCTCATGCGCCTGATAGGCGGCGCGCACGCCCTCGATGTCGGCGGCGCGGCATTGCTGCGTGACTTGCAAGCGGTGCCGGATGCTTTCGGGCAGCATGGCGAGGCCGTCGGGCACGACTTTCGACAGGATCGACGCCCCCTGACTGCCGCCCGTTACCAGCACGCGCAGCAGGCCATCGGCGCTGAACGGCGGATAAGGCTTGTCGCGCAGGGCCAGCACCTCGGTCCGCACCGGATTGCCCAGCTTGTGGACGCGGGCCAAGGCCTTGGCGGGTAGCCGCTCCACCCGGTCATAGGCGGTGACGATCGCCGCCGCACTTCCCGCCAGCAATCGGTTCACCCGGCCCAGCACCGCGTTCTGTTCGTGGATCACCGCAGGCACGCCAGCCGCGCGCGCCGCCAGCAGGCCGGGCATCGACGGATAGCCGCCGAAGCCGACGACCGCGCTCGGCTCGAATTCGCGCATCAGGCGCAGCGCCTGCTTCCGGCCCTTCCAGATCGCGATCAGGCCCTTGATCTTGCCGACGATCCCGCCATCCATGCGCCCGGCGGGCAGCACGTTGACCTCGAGCCCATCGGGCACGCCCGGTATCGCCTCGCCCCGGCTATCGGTGACAAGGGCCACGCGGTGGCCGCGTTCGATCAATTCCCGCGCCAGTGCAAAGGCGGGGATCATGTGTCCGCCGGTGCCCCCGGCGGCGAGTACGTAATGGCGATAGACGCTCATCGCTCAGTTCATTTCCTTCTCGGCCCCTTGGGCAGGCCGTCGCGCGTCAGATAGGGGTTGCGCCGCGTGACCGCCAGCAACAGGCCGACCGTCAGGCACAGCGCGATCATCGAGGAACCGCCGTAGGAGATCAACGGCAGGGTCATGCCCTTCGACGGAAAAAGCTGAAGGTTCACCGCCATGTTGATGAACGCCTGACCGCCCAACAGCGTGGCCAATCCAGTACCAGCCAGCAGCGTGAACAAGTCGTCTTCCCCCGCCAGACGCCACAGCACCCGCACCACCAGCGCGCAGAACAGCATGGCAATGCCCGCAACCGCAATCAGGCCGAATTCCTCTCCGATCACTGAAAGGATATAGTCGGTATGCGCCTCGGGCAGGATTTTCTTGCGCTCGCCCATCCACAGCCCGCGCCCGAACCAGCCGCCGCTGGTCAGCGTCTTGTTGGCAAGATCGACCTGGCTATAGGCCTCTGCCCCGCCAAGAAACGCATCGATGCGGTGCCGGGCATTGTCGTAGAAAAAGTACGCGCCGACGACGAGGCCGACAATCCCGCCCGCGCCCCATCCGATCAGCTTCATCGGCATGCCCGATGTGATGGCCAGCACGAACCAGACACCGCAAAGCAGAATCGCCGTGCCGAAGTCCGGCTGCAACATCAGCAGCGCGCAGGAAACCGCCAGCAACGCGCCAGACAGCACCATCACCGGCAGTTGCGGATCGCGCACCCGCCACGACATGATCCACGCGGTCAACACGGCGAATGCAGGCTTGTAGAACTCCGAAGGTTGAAACGATGCGCCCAGCCGTATCCAGCGCCGCGCGCCGTTGATCTCTGCCCCCACGAAGGGCACCGCCAGCAGCAGGACGAACATCACTGCGCTCAGCAGGATGGCAAAACGACGCGCTGATGTGCGCGGAAGGATAGAGGCCGCGAACATCGCCCCGATACCCAGCACCAGATAGGCGATGTGCATCCAGAAGAAGTGCAGGTCCGACAGCTGCGTTTCCGCGGTCGACAGGCGATGCGCGCTGGCTGCGCTGCCCGCCGCTACACCGATCACGCCGACCATCATCAGCGCGGCAACGATGGACAGCAGCACCTTGTCTATCTCTCGCCACCAAACCGCCAGTTCGTGCCAGCGGCCCTTGCGGCGCGGCGGCGGCTTACGCACGATATGGACCCCACCCGCACCGGGCTGAAAGCTGCCGCCATCGAACTGCGGTGTCGCGGTCATTGCGAACCTCCATTGGCAAGCGAGCGCACCATACTGACAAAGGCCTCGCCACGCTTTTCGTAATCGCGGAACTGGTCGAAACTGGCGCACGCCGGGCTGAGCAGGACGACATCGCCCGGCTGTGCGGCGGCGGCGGCGGCGCGGACCGCCTCTGCCAGCAATTCGGCACGTTCGATATACGGCACCCGGCCTTCCAGCAGGCGGGCGAACATCTGGCCGGATTCGCCGATGGTATAGGCGGCGGCGACGTTGCCGAGGTGCGGCTCGATCTCGCCAAGGTTGTCGCCTTTGGGCAAGCCGCCGACGATCCAGTGCACGCGCGGATGATCGCTGGGCGGATAGGCGGCAATGGCGGGCGCGGCAGAGGCGGGGTTGGTCGCCTTGGAATCGTTGACAAAGGCGACGCCGCCTATCGACGTCACGTATTCCATCCGGTGCGGCAGGCCCTTGAAGCTTTTCAGCCCCGCGGCGATTTCCGCATCGCTCAGCCCCAGCTTGCGCGCGGTCGCCACGGCGGCAGCGGCGTTGCCGAGATTGTGCGGCCCTTGCAACGCGGGCCATTCAGATTGGTCACCCGGCAGCGTCACATCCTCGATCACGACAGGCGCGCGCCCATCCAGCGCGCGGCCCACCGGGCGAATTTCGTGCAGCGAATGGCGGTCAACGATGGCAAGGCCGTGCCCATGCTGCATTTCGAACAGCCGCGCCTTGCTGGCGGCATAGCCGGGGAAGCCCTCGTCATAGCGATCGAGGTGATCGGGCGAGACGTTGAGCAGGATCGCCACATCGCATTCCAGCGTGCGGGTCAGATCGATCTGATAGCTCGACAGTTCGAGCACATAAGCCCCGCCAGCGGCCAACGGCTCGGTGCTGAGGATCGGAATGCCGATATTGCCGCCCAGCCGCGCAAGCCGCCCGCTGCTTTCCAGCAGGTGGTGGATCAGCGCGGTCGTGGTCGACTTGCCGTTGGTGCCGGTGATCCCGACCACGCGGTGCGGCGGCAGCGACCTGCGCGCCAATGCGAACAGTTCGATATCGCCGATCAGCGGCACGTTGGCGCTGCGCGCGACATCGGCGATGGGATGGCGATTGATCGGCACGCCGGGGGAAACGACGATACCCTGCGCGCCCTTAACGCTCTCGGCCGTCAATTCGCCGATCACGCATTGCTCTCCCGCATGGGCCAGTGCCGCCTTGGCGACATTGCGCGCATCCTCGCTACGGTCCCACGCGATCACCGACGCCCCGGCGGCGCACAGCGCGCGCACGGTAGCAAGGCCGCTGCGGGCAAGGCCCAGCACGGCATATCTGCTTCCGGCGAAAACCGCCTCTGGCAGGATCGAGGCGGGCCCACCCAAGGCGCTTTGGTCGCTCACCGCACTTTCAGCGTGGCAAGGCCGATGACCGCCAACACGATGGCGACGATCCAGAACCGGATGACAACCGTGCTTTCGGCCCAGCCCTTTTGTTCGAAGTGGTGGTGGATCGGTGCCATGCGAAAGATTCGCTTGCCGGTCCGCTTGAACCAGAACACCTGCACGATGACCGACACCGCTTCCAGCACGAAGAGCCCGCCGACGATGGCCAGCACGACTTCATGATGCGCGGCCACCGCGATAACGCCCAGCGCCCCGCCAAGGGCCAGCGACCCGGTATCGCCCATGAACACGGCAGCGGGCGGTGCGTTGAACCACAGGAAAGCCAGGCCCGCGCCGATGATCGCGGCACACAGGATCGCCAGTTCGCCCGCGTTCTCGACATAGGGAATGCCAAGGTATTCCGAATAGTCGGCCCGGCCGACCAGATAGGCGATGATCGCAAAGGTGCCGCTGGCGATGATGACCGGCATGATGGCCAGCCCGTCCAGCCCGTCGGTCAGGTTCACCGCATTGCCCGCGCCGACGATCACGAAGGCCGCGAAGACGTAATAGACCGGCCCCATCGGGATGCCGAAGGTCAGGAACGGCAGGTAGAGGTTGGTATCATCCACCACCAGCCAGGCGGCGAGACCCGCTACCGCGAATTCGAACATCAGGCGCACCTTGCCCGAAACGCCCTTGTGGCTGCGCTTCGTCACCTTGTCGTAATCGTCGAAGAAGCCGATCGCACCAAACCCGATGGTGACGGCGATGCAGGCCCAGACCATCCAGCTGTTAAGGTCCATCCACAACAGCATCGAAATCAACACCGAAGTGATGATCATCAACCCGCCCATCGTCGGCGTGCCGCGCTTGGCAAGGTGCGTCTGCGGCCCGTCGGCGCGGATCGGCTGGCCCTTGCCCTGCCGCACGCGCAGCATGTCGATAAAGCGCGGACCGATCACCATGCCGATGGTGAGCGCCGTCAACAGGCAGGCCCCCGCCCGAAAGCTTTGGTAACGGATCAGGTTGGCCAGTCCTTCAAATTCGAAAAACTGGGCGATCAGGTAAAGCATCGACGATCCTCAGGCGCGAAAACAGCGGTAGGCGGGGGTCGCGGCGGACGGCACGAAAACCGGTCCCCAGCAATGCGCGAAGCGGCCCGCTTTGTGAAGCGGGCCGCTGTTGCTTTCCCCAATCCGGGGCGGGCTTTTGCCCAATATGTCCGGCGGCGAAACCGCCATTACATCGCCGCGGCCCGTTTGCCCGGCACTTCGTCGCAAGCGGGCTGAAGCGCCAGCGCCGCGCAGCCCAGCGAAGCCCCGGCGGCCCGCATCGCACCCAGCACGGCAAGCGAGGCGCAGGCATCGCCGAAATGATCGCCCAGTGCATAGCACATGCGCTGCCCCATCATCTCTGCGGTGACCAGCCAACCGCCATCCGATCCCCGAACCGCGTCCAAAAGGCAGATGTCGCTGCTCGCCTTGCGACCATAGCCATAGACCTGCGCGCCAACGTCCAGCGCGGCGGCGCGCCAGCAGGCAAAGTCGGGGTGATCGGCGGGCAGAACCGCCGCGCCGCCGCGTTGCAGGGCGGCACCGGCGCGAATACCCTCGGCCCGGCTCATCTCGCGGCCGCCTACGAAGAGGTGCGGGCGCAGGCTCTCGATGCTGTCATCCGCCGACACGCCGAAAAGGGCGTAGCTCCGGTCGGCGGCAAGCCCCGCCATCCCGGCGTGCAGGCCTTCCTCTACATCCGGCGCATAGGCAAGGCCGCGGCTGGCACGGTCCAGCGCATCGTAAAGCGCCGCCGGGGCGGAGCCGCAGCTGAAGCCCGCCTCTGCGATGATCGTCGCGCGGGCGCGGTTGCGGGCGGCGCGAGCCAGCTTTGCCAGCGCTTCGTCGATATCGTCGACCAGAACGTGCGCGCCGCGCGCCGGAAGGGTGGAAACCACGCCGACCGCGCCGCGTGCCAGTGCCGCGGCCGCATCCAGTTCACCATGCGCGAAATAGAGTGCACCGGGCACGACCGCCGCCGGGCTGGTGGCGATGGAATGCGCGGCGAAATCGCCATGCGCCGCGCCGCCGACCGACAGCGCCACGGTGTGCGCCCTCCAGAGTGTTCGATAGGCTGTACCGTCGGCCTCCTCGATGATGGCACGGCGGGTATCGTTCGGAACGGGCATGTCGTTCGCGACTGGCTGGGCACTCATGCTGCGCACTCCCTGGCTACGGTAACGTCATCGAATGGGTGGACGCGCATGGCCTCCGCGCGTCCATAAATCTGGCCTTGTTCGTGGCCCTTGCCGGCGATCAAGACGATGTCGCCCTTCCCGGCCTGTTTGATCGCGGCGGCAATCGCGGCGCGCCGTCCGTCGACCTCTGTAATGTTGTCCGCGCCTTCCGCGCCCGCCAAGATTGCGGCGCGGATCGATGCGGGATCTTCGCCGCGCGGGTTGTCGTCGGTAACGATGGCCACGTCCGAATGCGCTGCGGCAATGTCGCCCATCGGCGCGCGTTTGCCGGTATCGCGGTCGCCGCCCGCCCCGAACACCGTGATCAGACGGCCCGATACATGCGGACGCAGCGCGAAGATCGCCGCCTCCAGAGCGTCGGGCGTATGCGCATAATCGACATAGACCGGCGCGCCCGCGCGGTTGATCGCGGCCCGTTCCAGCCGGCCGCGCACCGGCTGCAATCGCGCCATCGCGTCGAACACTGCCTTCGCATCCGGTCCGTCCTTGTCGGCGGTTGCCAGCACGAGGCCCGCCGCGACCAGCGCATTTGCGGCCTGATAGGCCCCGATCAGCGGCAGCTGCACCTTGTATTCCGCGCCATCGTGGCCGAGCAGCAGGTCCTGACCCAGTTCGGTCGGCGTACGGTTGAGCAGGCGGATGCCGGCCTCCGCTGCATCCGCCTGCTCTCCCACGGCAAAGACGCGCAATCCGCGTGCCGCCGCATGGTTCCGTACCGCATCGCTGCGCGGATCGTCGGTCCAGATCACCGCCGTGCCGCCTTCCGAGACAACCTCGTCGAACAGCCGCATCTTCGCGGCGAAATACTCGTCCATGTCCGCGTGGTAATCGAGGTGATCGCGGCTGAGGTTCGTGAAAGCCCCGGCAGCGACCGGCAGACCTTCATTCCGGAACTGCGACAGCCCGTGGCTCGACGCCTCGTAGGCGACGTGGCTCACCCCTTCGCGGGCAAGGCCGGTCATGTTCGACAGGAAGGTGACGATGTCCGGCGTGGTCAATCCGGTCGAAACGCTTTCGTCCGGAGTAGTAACGCCCAGTGTACCGATCGACGCGGCAGAGCGCCCGCACATGCGCCAGATCTGGCGAGTCATCTCGACCGTGCTGGTTTTGCCGTTGGTGCCCGTAACCGCGACGATAGTGGCCGGAACCGGCTTGAAGAACCCGGCGGCAAGGCGCGCAAAAGCGCGGCGCGGGTTGGCTTCGGCGATGTGGATCGCGCCTTCGACGCTGGCTTCGGGGCGAGCGACGACCGCGACTGCTCCGGCCTGAACGGCGGCGGGAATAAAATCCTCGCCATTAACGGTCGCGCCTTCGAATGCGCCGAAAACGGTGCCGGGCGCAACCTTGCGGTTGTCGATGGCAAAGCCCGTGACGTCAGCGTCTCCGTTGATGGAAAGTCCAGCCTTCTGCGCAAGGTTGGAAAGTTTCATCAGTGGGCTCCCCCATGCTCGATCAGGGGGCGGACATCGGTCAGGTCGATGTCGCGGTTCTCGTCCGGGTACACGCCCAGCATCGGGCCGATGCGCGGAACGATCCGGCCCACCGCCGCCGCCGCATTCCATGCGGCGGTACGCTGATAGCTGGTGGCCGCCGTGCCTTTCGGCTCGTCAAACATCGTCACGACGACATAGCGCGGGTTGTCCATCGGAAAGGCCGAGGCGAACGTCGTGACCAGCGCGGTCCGCTTGTAGCCGCCGTCGACCGGCTTTTCCGCCGAACCTGTCTTGCCGCCGATGCGGAACCCGGGGGCCTCCGCCTTGCGGCCGGTCCCGTCGGTCACGATCATGCGCAGCAATTGGCGCATCCGCGCGCTGGTCGCTTCCTTGAACACCCGGCGTCCCTTGGGCACCTGATCCTCGGACAGTTTGCGCAAGGTCGCCGGACGCCAGATGCCGCCGTTGACCATCGCGGCATAGGCGCTGGCAAGGTGCAGCGGGGTCACGGCAATACCGTGGCCATAGGATACCGTCATCGTCGTCAGGCGCGGCCATTCGCCGCTGCGCCAGATCGGGAAACCGCGCGCGGGCAGCTCGATATAGGGCCGCTCGTTAAAGCCGAGCAGCTCCATCTTCGCCTTCATCCGCTTGCTGCCCAATTCGTCCGCGATCTGCGCGGTGCCGATGTTGGAGGAATGGATGAGGACTTCGGGAACGTTGATGTTCTGGCCGATGGTGTGGCTGTCACGAATGCGGAAGCGTCCGACTTGCAGCGGGCGACCCGCAGGGTAGGTGCGGCCAAGGTTGGTAATCGTGCCCGCGTCGATGGCTGCGGCAACGGTCAGCGGCTTGAAGGTAGAGCCAAGCTCGTAAACCTGATTGGTCACGCGGTTGAACATCAGCTTCATGCCGGCTTCGTCGATGTGGTTCGGGTCGAAGCTGGGCAGAGAGGCCAGCGCGATGACTTCGCCGGTATCGACATCCAGCACGATGCCGCCTGCGCCCTCTGCCTGCGCCAGACCCATCCCGCGCATCAGTTCATCTTCCAATGCCGCCTGAACGCGGGCATCGATGGCCAGCACCTGCTCACCGCCGCGCGTGGCGGCGTCGGTCAGCTGTTGATTATAGACCTCTTCCATGCCGACGCGGCCCTTGCCGTCGGCACCGACATAGCCAAGCACGTGGGCGGCCAGGTTGCCTTCGGGATAGTACCGGCTCGGCTCGGCAGGCGGCGACAGCGCCGGTTCGCCGATCTGGAACACGCGGTTCGCTTCTTCGGGCAGGATGCGGCGGCGCAGGTACTGGCCCTTGCCGCTGGCCAGCTTCTTTTCAAGATCGGCCTCGTCCATGTCGGGGAAGATCGCGACCAGTTTCTGCGCGACCTCACGCGGAGAACGGGTCAGCGGGTCGCCGCCTTCCATCGCTTTGGGGTTGAACCACAGAGCATAGGACTTGAAATCGCGCGCCAGCGGCACGCCGTTGCGGTCGACGATGGTGCCGCGATCGGGCAACAGCGCATCGCCGGCTGGGGTGAGCGATCCCGTCCCGCCGAACACGCCGATCATCGCGACGCGCAGCACCAGCACCGCCGTCGCCAGCGTGAAAACGAAAGCGATCAGCGCCACCCGCTTGCGCGCCAGCGACAGGGTAGACGCGCGCAAACCCGCGCGGCGCGCGGGCGCTGGCGGCGGGGCATGGCGCAAACCGGCGCTTCGTGCGCCGGGCCCGGTCAGCCCTTGGGCCGTGCCGAGCGGGATGGATGCCATCAGTTGGCCTTTCCGACGACGGAATCGATGTCGAAGCGATCGGCAAAGGACTGGGCCGAGTTCGCCGGGGCGACCGGCTTGACCTTGGTCTCTTCCTTCGCCGCGCGCAGCTTTGCGTCATCGCGCGCGACAAGGCGGCGCATCATTGTCGGCGCGGGCGCGGCGGCAAGGCGGATCGGCGCGTCGCTCACTGCCTCGGGCTTGCCCTTTAGCACCGGCCCCATCGTCACCGTCTCTGCCTTTTCGGCAGCGGCCATGCGGACCGGCGCGGCGGCAGTGGCTTCGCTATCCGCTTCGGCCATCATGACCGGCGCATCCTCGATAATCCGCACCGGCTTGCCCAGCGCGGCCAGTTCGGCGCGGCCGTCAAGGAACTGATCGGCACGCGGCGCGACATAGCCGAAGTCTACCTCGTTCCAGCGGACCAGCTGCTGCTGACGCGCGCGGGTCTGGAATTCGGTTTCCAGCACCGCGATCTGCTGCTTGGCCGCGATGATCGCCTTGTCGGTCTCGGCAATCTCGCTGTTCACGGCCTTGACCTGCAGCATCAGGACCAGACTGAGCGCGGTCGCCAGCACGACGGCACCGGTCCAGAGCAGCGATTGCAGGCGGGCGGCGTGGGTCATGCGGAAAGCCTTTCGGTTTCGGGACGGGCGGGTGCGGCGGTGCGGACGGCGGCGCGCAGCACGGCGGAACGGCTGCGCGGATTGCGGGCGAGTTCGACCTTGCCGGGACGCACGGCCTTCATTGGCTTGGCGAAAGTCGCCGCATGGGTGGGCGCGATATTCGGCATATGGCGCGACGGTGCCGCACCGGCGTTGGCCGCATCGCGCATGAACCGCTTCACAATGCGATCTTCAAGGCTGTGGAAGCTGACGACGGCGAGCCGGCCGCCTTCTTTAAGCAAAGCCTCAGAAGCCGACAGCGCGGCGGCCAGTTCGTCCAGTTCTCCGTTCACATGAATGCGGATTGCCTGAAAGCTGCGGGTCGCCGGATCCTTCGGAGCGCCGGGGTGATAGCCCAGCGCCTTGCGCACCACGGTCGCCAGTTGCCCGGTCGTTTCCAGCGGACGCGCGGCGACGATGGCGCGGGCGACACGGCGCGACTGACGTTCCTCGCCATATTCATAGAGCACGTCGGCAATGGTCGCCTCGTTCGCGGTATTCAGGAAATCGGCCGCAGTCTCGCCCGACTGGCTCATTCGCATGTCGAGCGGGCCGTCGGACGAAAACGCAAAGCCGCGCGCCGCCTGGTCAAGCTGCATGGAGGAGACGCCGATATCCATGACGACTCCATCTACGGCCGCCACGCCGGACGCCTGCATTGCATCCAGCATTTCGGAAAAGCGACGGGCGTGGAGGACGAGGCGCGGGTTTTCCCCGGCGGTCTCTTCCCATTGGCGCGCGGCGGCGATGGCATCGGGATCACGGTCGAACCCGTGCACGGTCGCACCGGCATCCAGCAGGGCGCGCGAATAGCCGCCCGCACCGAAGGTCGCGTCGATGATCACGCTGCCCGGTTTCGGGTTTAGCGCGGCGATCACTTCGTCGAGGAGAACGGGAATATGGGGGGAGCCGCTCACTTGCGGCCCCGCTTCGGCTTGTCGGCCTCTGCCGCGAGCGCCTTGCACGCGGCCTTCGCAGCAGCCCATTCGGGGCCCATCTCTTCCAGCTTCGCCGGGTTCCAGATCGTAAAGAACGCGCCGCCGCCCTGGAAATAGACCTGCTCTTCCAGACCGCCCAGTTCGACGAGGTATTCGGGCATGATGAAGCGGCCCGAATCGTCGAAAGGGACTTCCATGAAACCGTAGAGCTGCGCACTGCGCGTATCGCGGTCGAAGTCCTTGCCGGTGCGGATCGCGGTCTCTTCCTCGCGGTTCAGCTGTTCTTCCAGCTCTTCCATGCGCGAAAGGCCGAAACCGATCAGGCAGTCCCAACGGTCATGCTTGGCGATGCACAGGGTCTTGGCGTCGAAGGAGCTATCCTTCACGACCTTGCGGAATGCCGGAGGCAGCACAAAGCGACCCTTTTCGCCGCGAAGCGAAAAGCCCTGTCCCCTGTAGCTGAATGGCCGTAGCGCCACGAAGTCCCCGAATTCCCAAGTGTGATCCCGACGAACACGACTTTCCCACACCCGGCCGCGCGTTAGCGCTGCCCGGCACACCCCCTGCGGGTGCGGCAAAATTCGCGTTCCATGAACAGAATCAGTAATACCCCGGGTTTATCGGGGATGAAAGGGGAAATTACGGGAAAATACGGCAAAGCCCACTTTTACGGGGATTAGCGCCACTCCCTGACCCATCAGGCAGGTGCAGAATCGGGCATCGCACCCCGCGAATCAAGACCAATCCCGTGATTTCCCGCCAGAATCGGGCACGCATCCCATGCCCGTCCCGTTATTTCCCGTGAATTGCGCCGCCGGCGCGCTCAGTCCGCCTTTGGCGCAGTCTGCAAGGTGTCGAGAAGGCGGAACAGCAGCGTATCGCCCCGCTCTCCCGCATTTTCCCCGGCCCCGCTTTCGCCGGTTTCTGCGGCAGGCTCCGCATGGCTTTCCGCCAGAAAGGTCGCATCGCCCAGCAACATCACCCGGCCCGCCCCGACGCTGCATGTCGCGATCAGGTTGTCGGACGCGAAGGTGCAAGTCGATTCGTGGCCGCCCTCGATCGGTTCGAAATGGCCCGGGTCCTCAACAGTAAAGCTGTTGTCGTTCCACCGCGCTGTGCGGGGATTGCGATCCTTGTCCGCGACCAACCGCAGCCCCCAGCGCGCGAGGATCGGCGAGAGCATCGAAATCGCCTCTGGCCGACGCTTATCGCCCAGCCCGTATTTCGATTCGACGTCGAGCATCGGATCAACGATCAGCAAAGCCAGCCCGCCCCCGCGCACGAAATCATCCAGTGCGACGTTCTCTTGCGCACTGAGCGCACGCGGCTGCGCCATCAGCAACAGGCCCGGCGGTTTGAGTGCGACGGGCGTGTCGAGCGGGGTCAGATCATACCGGCTTTCCAGCGCGGTGCGGGCCCAGTGCGGCTCTTCCTGCGATTTCAGGATGTCTTTCAATCCGCCCTCGCCCCAGACGATCGGCAGGCTGGTGAACAGCAGCAGGTCGGGCTTGTCCTTGGCGGGCGTGACCGTTGCTCCTCCGGTCGGCGCGGGATCGGCAGGCTCTTCGGCACCGTTGCCCGAACAGGCGGTCAGCGCCAGTGCGGCGAAAGCGGTCAGGATCGTGGGGATACGCATCATTCGTTCGGTGTGGGCGGTGCGATGTTTTCTTGTGCGGCGCCCGGAGGCATCTGCTCTGCGGGAAGATCGGGGACGACTTGCGCCTCACCCGGCAATTCGGGGACGACACCGATATCGACCAGCGGATCGTTGGCGGGTTCGGCCTGTTGCTCCTGCGCGACAACCGCGGGATCGGTATCTTCCGCCTGCTGCGCGCTCTGCATGATCGAACTGGCCAGCGCCACGACCAACAACACCGCCAGCAAGCCACCCACGCCGACTTTCAGGCGCTGCATCGCCTCTGTCCGCGTGCCGTGCAGACCTGCCATGCTGCCCGACGGTGGCCCTGCCATGCTCAGGACTCCAGCCACGGAAAGACCGGCAGGTCCTTCGCGCGCAGCCATTCGGCGTTGTACAGACTGGATAGATAGCGAAATCCGGTGTCGCACAGGATCGTCGCGACCCGCGCCGGGCGGCCCAGCTTTCCGCTCAGTTCACGGCCCAGCAGGATCGCACCCGCGACATTGATCCCGCTCGACAGGCCAAGGCACAGGCCTTCGTCGGCCAGCAGGCGACGGACCCATTCGAGGCCATCCTGATCGGAAATGCGGTACTGAGTATCGACCGGCGCCCCGTCGAGGTTGCCAGTGATACGCCCCTGCCCGATGCCTTCTGCGACCGAAGATCCTTCGGCCTTCAGCTCGCCGCATGCGTAATAGTTATAGAGCGCCGCACCGTGCGGGTCGGACAGGGCGATGGTCACCGCCTCGTCCTTTTCCTTCAGACCCAGCCCCACGCCCGCCAGCGTGCCGCCGGTGCCGACGGCGCAGGTAAAACCGTCGATCTTGCCGGCCATCTGCTCCCAGATCTCGGGCGCGGTGGATTCGATGTGCGCGCGGCGGTTGGCGACATTGTCGAACTGGTTGGCCCAGACCGCATTCTCGGTCTCCTCGGCGATGCGGCGGCTGGTGTGCACGAAATGGCCGGGGTTGGAGAACGGCGCGGCGGGAACCAGCACCAGTTCCGCGCCGAGCGCGCGCAGCGTGTCCATCTTTTCGCGGCTTTGCGTTTCGGGCATGACGATCACCGTCTTGTAGCCCAGCGCATTGGCGACCAGCGCGATGCCGATGCCGGTGTTGCCCGCGGTGCCCTCTACAATCGTGCCGCCCGGCTTCAGGATGCCGCGCTTTTCCGCGTCGCGCACGATCCACAGCGCGGCACGGTCCTTTACCGAGGCACCGGGGTTCGCAAACTCGCACTTGCCGTAAATCTCGCACCCTGCGGCCTCGCTCGGCCCCGCGAGCCGCACAAGGGGGGTGTTGCCAATCAGCGAAAGGGTATCGGGGACGGTAATCATGACGCGGTTAGAGGTAGGCGCGGCAGCCTGTCTGGGCAATGAAGAAAAGCTTGGCGGCGGCGGCTTGAAGCTATTTCTCGGCCCTTTATTCGCGGGCCGCGCGGATCGAGGCGCCCGCAGCAAACGGGGCGAGCGCGACGAGGACGAGGCTGGCCGCAGCGGTCAGCGCGATGCCGCCATCGCCGCCGGGCAAGAGACTGCCCGCGCCGAATATAAGCAAGGGCACGGCGAGCGGCAGAATCAGCAATCCCGCCAGCGCCGCGCCACCGCGCAGCCCCGCCGTGACCGCCGCGACCGCGACACCCAAAGCCGCGAGACCTGGCGTACCGGCTAGCAAGCCGAGTTCGAGAATCAGCAATTGCTCGCCCGACAGCCCAAGCAAAACTGCCGCAATCGGCGTGGCCAGCATCAGCGGGATCGCGAAAGTCAGCCAGTGCGCGACGATGCGGATGGCGCAGGTCCATTCCTCCGCCAGACCGCGCAAGGCCAGTTGGTCGAACACGCCCGCCTCAAGGTCCGGCTCTATCAATCGGTCCAGCGGCAGGATCGCCGCCAATAGCGCCGCGACCCAGACGACACCGCCGCCCGTCCGCGCCAGCAATTGCGCATCGGGTCCGACGCCAAACGGATAGAGCATCGCGACCGCAAGAAAGAACAGAACCGGCAGGATCGCCCCACCGCGCCGCCCACCGCCGAGCAACAGCGCGATGTCGCGTATCAGGATTGCGCGGATCATGCGCGTTCTTCCCGTGGCACATGGTTTGCCAGTTCGAGCCGCTTCAGCCCCGGCACAGCAACCGGCTGGTGCGAGGCAATGATGCCGATCCCACCATTGGCGCAATGCTGCGCCACCAGCGCCTCGACCATTGCGACAGATGCGGTGTCGAGGCCGTTCAGCGGTTCGTCGAGCAGCCAGATTGGTGCGTCTTGCAGCAACACGCGGGCGAGTGCCGCGCGTTTGCGCTGTCCGGTAGATAGATAGCGCACAGGCACGTCAAGCAGGTCGGCGAGCATGACCCGTTCCGCCACTGCCGACACATTGCCCGCCGCATCGACCTGCGCCCAGAACCCTAGCGCGCGTCCCAGGGGCAGATGCGCGTCCAGCGCCGGACGCTCGTCCAGCAGCGCGACCGCACCTTCTCGCTCTACCGTTCCGGCGAAGGGCCGCAGCAATCCGGCAAGGATACGCATCAGGCTGGACTTGCCGATCCCGTTTGGCCCCGCCAGATGCAGCGCATCGCCCGCACCCAGCGTCAGCGACAGGCGCGCAAACAGCAGCCGGTCACCGCGCATGCACGCAAGATCGGTGGCATGCAGCAAAAGCATGGGATCGCCTGTCGCACTCATCGAATTGCTGCCCTATGGGATCAGGGCGAACCTGCCAAGCAAAGAGGAAATGCACGATGGTCGAACGCATAGAAGGAGAAGCGCTGCATGCCGCCGTGGCCGATCTGGACGGATGGGAACTGCGCGGCGATCAGCTGGCTATCGAGCGCACCTACAAGTTCGCCGATTTCGTCGAGGCGTTCGGATTTATGACCCGCGTCGCGATCCTGGCCGAAAAGGCCGACCACCATCCCGAATGGTTCAACGTCTACAACCGGGTGGAAATCACCCTGACCACCCACGACGCAGGCGGCGTTTCCGAACGCGACGTGGCGATGGCGAAAGCGATTGCCGCGTTATAACGCAGCGTTCTGGTAGTAGTGCCAGATGAACACGGCGGCCGACCCACGATGCGGCCGCCACGGTTCGGCCAGCGCGCGCGTCTGCTTTTCGTCGGGCCGCTCCACATGGCCGAGCAGCTTGCCCATGCCCACCTGCACGGCCAGATCGCCCGCGGGCCAGATATCTTCGCGCCCCTCGGCGAACAGCAGGTAGATTTCCGCCGACCAGCGCCCGATGCCCTTGATTCGCGTCAATTCGGCAATTGCGGCTTCGTCGTCGGCGGGCAACTCTTCGAAATTCACCTCTCCGCTCGACACCAGTTCGCATAATGACCGTGCATAGCCCTGTTTTTGCCGCGATAGCCCGCAAGCGCGCAGCGCGTCGAATTCGGCGGCCAACAACTCCTCTGGCGGGATGGTTTCACCCAGCAGATCCTCCAGCTTGCGCCAGACCGAGGCGGCAGCGGCCACCGATACCTGCTGGCCGACGATCGTACGCAGCATCGTGCGATAGCCGCGTTCGCGAATCCGTTCGTCGGGATAACCGACCCTTTGCAATGCGCGCGCCATCGCCGGTTCGATAGCGGCAATGGCGTCCAGCCCGGTGTGCAACTGTTGCTTGGTAAGTCCCACGTGCAAATTCCCGTCAGGCATTCGGTTTGTCGCATCGGCACTACGCAGAAGCGGTCATTAATGCAGCAATGTCTTGCCAAACCGACCGTCGGCCAGTAGCAGCCCCGGCCAAACGCGCCTACCCGCCTGTCGACACGACGGGCACAATCAGGGACCAGATCGAAGCATGCCGAACATCATCGTCGTCGACCGCGAAGGCAACGAAAAGACCGTAGAGGCCGATGACGGCCTGACCGTCATGGAAGCGATCCGCGACAATGGGTTTGACGAACTTCTCGCACTGTGCGGCGGGTGCTGTTCTTGCGCGACCTGCCACGTTTACGTCGACCCCGCCTTCGCCGCGAAGCTGCCGGAATTGAGCGAGGACGAGGACGACCTGCTCGACAGTTCGGACCACCGCAACGAAACCAGCCGCCTTTCGTGCCAGATTCCACTCAACGCGGATCTGGACGGCATCAAGGTGACGATCGCTCCGGAAGACTGATCCCGGCGATTACAGTGGCGGCCATCGTGCCGCCCTGGCCAACGAGTTTGGAGAGGAGTAGCCCCGGTGCCGCGCAGCACCGGGGCACTTTCTTTTTGGGCCGGATAAAACCGGCGAATCAGCCTGCATACGGCGGCTTGTCCAGGCCCTTGGGGCTTTGCGTGAAAATCTCGCAACCGTCTTCGGTAATGCCGATGGAATGCTCGAACTGCGCCGATAGGGACCGGTCACGCGTTACCGCCGTCCAACCGTCTTCCAGCAGCTTTACCGCCGGACGGCCAAGGTTGATCATAGGCTCGATCGTGAAGAACATTCCGGGCTTTAGCTCCGGCCCGGTGCCCGCGCGGCCCGCGTGGATCACTTCGGGTGCATCGTGGAACAGGCGGCCAAGGCCATGCCCGCAAAAATCGCGCACCACGCCATAGCGGTGGCGTTCGGCATGTTTCTGGATCGCGGCACCGATGTCGCCCAGCCTGTTGCCGGGCTTGGCCAGTTCGATGCCGATCATCAGGCATTCGTGCGTCACGTCCACCAGCCGCTTGGCCTTTAGCGGGGCATCGCCGACGATGAACATCCGGCTGGTATCGCCGTGCCAGCCGTCAAGCAGCGGGGTCACATCGATATTCAGGATGTCGCCTTCCTTCAGCGCCTTCGACCCTGGAATACCGTGGCAAACGACGTGATTGATCGAGATGCAGCACGAATGCGCATAGCCGCGATAGCCCAGCGTCGCGGGCACGGCCCCGCCCTCAAGCGTCAGGCGGCGCACTTCGTCGTCAATCTCGCCCGTCGTCACACCGGGGCGTACCAGCGGGACCATCGCGTCGAGGATCTCCGCCGCCAGCCGTCCGGCCTTGCGCATGCCCTCGAACGCGGCTTCGCCGTGCAGCTTGATCGCCCCGTCGCGGGGCAGCATGTCATGTTCGTCTACGGTCAGGTATTCTGTCATGCGCCCCATGTAGCGCGCATGGACCCCGATTGCGAGGGGCGCGCAACAGTCAGGGTACGATGAACGCACGGCGATATTCGGGCCGCACCGCATCCATCAGCGCCGGGGTAATCGGCAGGGTCACCTCGTAAGCGCCTTCCGCATAAGACCCTGCTTTGTAGGGCGGGATCAGGAAGCCGATCTTGTCGAACCGCTCGCCGCCCGAAGATCCGAGGATCACCGTGCTGCTCGCCACTGGCGCTATGCAATCGTAGGACCACGCATCGCTACGCTTGATCGGACCGCCCCGCTTGCGTTGCCGCGCCTTGTCCAGTTCGTTGCAAAACGCGGTGGTGGTCGCCTGATCGACCGCCTCGTTCGAAACGAACATGTCGATGGGCTTGACTGCACGACCCTGCGCGCGGTCCCAGACGATGGCATCGAACACCGTCCCGCCGTGCGCGCCGCCGGTGTAGGTGTAGACTTCAGCCGACAACGACAGGAACCGCGGCAAATCGGTCACCACCTTCCAGTCCTTTTGCAGCGCCGCGTTCAGGCACGACACTGCCCCATCGGGGCACCATTCGACCGTCGATTCCCAATCCGCCTTTGCGCTCGCATAACGGTCGGCGCGGTCGGCATCGAGCCACGGGCGCAGTTCGGGAATGGCGCTGGCCTTGGCGGGCCATGTGTATTTGAAAATAAACTGGGCGTCCCCGTCTTCCACTGTCCGTTCATCGACAAAGGCGGTTGCGGGTGCAGTCGGCTCATCGGTCGGCACTTCGGTTTCGGCAGACGCGACCGCCGTGCTCGGCGCGGCATCCGGTTCCGCCTCTGGCGCGTCCTGACATGCGGTCAGGAACAGGGCGGCGGCCATGGCCGTTACCGGGACACAACATTTTCCTCGCACAATCAGACTCCCACGGGCTAACGCGCATTTCATGACTGACAAAGACGAACTGATCCAGCCGGATCGCGGACAGGACGCTATCTCTATTCAACTCGTCGACACCGACGGTTTCGACGATTGGGCAAAGAAACTGTCCGGCCCGCAAAGGAACGCGCTGGCCGCGCAGAAGTTCACGGGCAAAGGGTATCAAACTGCCATCGTGCCCGACGGCGACAACTGGTTCGCGGTTGGCGGCGTGGCCAATCCGGACGACCTGTCCAGCTGGTGCATGGCCAAGCTGGCAGCAACCCTGCCCGCCGGGACCTATCGGCTTGCATCGGGTACGCCCGGACCCGCGCTGTTCGGCTGGCTGACCGCGCAATACCGGTTCGACCGCTATCGCTCCAGGGACGAGGACAGCCCAGTCGAAGGTTCGCGCGTCCTGCTGACCAAGGATGCCGCCACGATCCCCGCCGTCATGGCCGAGGCAGAGGCGACGATGCTGGTCCGCGACCTCGTCAACACACCTGCCGAGGACATGGGGCCAGAGGCGCTGGAGGCAGAGGCCAATCGCCTTGCCAAGCAATTCAGCGCCCACCTTACCGTCACGCGCGGCGATGCCTTGGAAAAAGGCTTTCCGATGGTCCACGCCGTGGGCCGCGCCGCCGCGCGCAGCCATGCGCCGCGCCTGATCGAACTGGAATGGGGCAAGGCCGACGCGCCGCGCATCGCGATCGTCGGCAAAGGCGTGTGCTTCGATTCGGGTGGGCTGGATATCAAGCCGACCAGCGGCATGGCGCTGATGAAGAAAGACATGGGCGGCGCCGCACACGCGCTGGCGCTCGCTTCGCTGGTGATGGAGCGGAACCTGCCGGTGCGGCTCCACCTGCTGATCCCGGCGGTAGAGAACGCCATCGCGGGCAATGCCTTTCGCCCCGGCGACGTGCTGAAATCACGCAAGGGCCTGACGGTCGAGGTCACAAATACCGACGCCGAAGGACGGCTGGTGCTGGGCGATGCGCTGACCAAGGCGAGCGAGGATGGTGCGGAACTGATCCTTGACTTCGCCACCCTGACCGGCGCGGCGCGGGTCGCGCTCGGCCCCGACCTGCCCGGCCTGTTTGCGCGGGAAGATGCGACTGCAGATGCGCTACTGGCTGCGGGCGATGCCACCGATGACCCGTGCTGGCGCTTGCCGCTGCACGACGGTTATCGCGACATGTTGAAGAGCGACATTGCCGACATGGTGAATTCCGCAAGCGGCGGTTTTGCCGGGGCGACGACGGCGGCGCTGTTCCTCGACCGGTTCGTGGGCGACAAGATCGACTGGGTTCACCTCGACACTTTCGCGTGGCGTCCGGCGGCAAAGCCGGGGCGGTCGAAGGGTGGCGCGGCGTTGGGCCTGCGCGCGGCGTGGGGCATGCTTGAAAAACGATACCGGGGTTAAAGGTCGATCCAGTCGGCAAACGTCGCGGCCTGTCCGTGGATTTCGCCGTCTTCGTCGATCAGGTTCCAGACGGTGGCCTGCGTGATGCGGAACCTGCGTCCGCTCGCCGAGATGCGCACGCCCGCGTAGTCGTCGATAAAGCCTTGCCGCGAGACGCGAACGAAAAGCCGGTCGCGCTCGGCCCGTTCGATCGGCTCTGCCGACAGGCGCGAAGGCATGCCAATCAGCCCCGCAGCATCCAGATCGAACCGCCGCAACCCAGCGTGATTGGCGTAGAAGAACAGCGGATCGCTTTGCGTCCCATGTGCCAGTACGACGGAAGGCAGGTGCCAGAGGGCATTGACCGCATCGCCATCAATCAGATTGCGCCCCGTCAGGCGGCGATAGGACCCGGCGATCAGGTTTAGCCGATCCCGCCCCGCGTGGGCCTCTATCGCGGTGCGATCCGCTGCGTCGCCCATGGCTGTTACCCCCTGCGACCATCTGCCGCCTTGCCCTTCGTCGTCGCGCCGTTTAAGCGCGCGGGTTCGGGCAAGACAAGTGCGCATGCACGTCCGAAAGCGACCGAGTTTAACCGACTGACCATAACCGAAAAAAGCCAGCGACGCCCTTGACCATTCAGCCTGCCGATCCAGCCGCCATCATCGCGCCGGGCACGAGTTTTGCCCTTTCCGGTCCCTCGAAAGAGGTGGACGAGGCACGTCTGCCGGTGCGCGGAGACCTGGCGCATATCCGGTTGGCGGGCGAAGTTTTCGTACCGCATTACGCGGTGCCGCTGGGCTATCGCACGACGCAGCCGACGCAGCTTGTCGCCGCCGCACGACCCGATGCCGCGACCATTACCCAGATCGATGCGGGCACGGCTTTCGATGTCCTCGACATCGCGGGCAAGTGGGCTTGGGGCGCAGTCGCCGGTGATGGATTGGTCGGCTATGTCGCGCTGGATGCGATCGAGCGGATCGAGGCATGAGCGCGACAGTCTTCATCGACGGTGCCGCCGGAACCACCGGTCTTGAAATCGCCGAACGGCTGGCCGAGCGCGGCGAATTTACCGTCGTCACCCTGCCCGACCACGCGCGCAAGGACGATACCGCGCGGGCAGAGGCGCTGAACGATTCGGATTTCGCGATCCTGTGTCTGCCCGACGAGGCCGCCGTGGCCGCCGTCGGGATGATCCGGGGCGATACCCGCGTGATCGACGCCAGCACAGCACACCGCACTGCCGATGGCTGGGCCTATGGCTTTCCCGAACTGATCGGGGAACAGACCGTTGCAGAAGCAAAGATGGTCGCCAACCCCGGCTGCTATCCCACCGGCTTCCTCGCGCTGGTCGCGCCGCTGGTCCGCGCCGGACTGATCCCCGCCGACTGGCCCTATGCCTGCCACGCCGTCTCCGGCTATTCGGGCGGCGGAAAGGCACTGATCGAACGGTACGAGGCCGCGCCCGCTCCGGCTTTCCGCGCTTATGGCCTGCACGGCGGGCACAAGCACCTGAACGAGATGAAGGTGCATGGCGGGCTTCAGCGTGAGCCGATCTTCTCGCCCGCCGTTGTCCCTGCTTTTCGCGGCATGGTGGTGGAAGTCGCCCTGCCCGCCTCGGCCTTTCTGGGTTCGGACGCCGATGCCCTGCGCGATGCGCTGTCCGCATTTTACGAAGGCAGCCCTATCGTCACCGTCATGCCCGCTCAGCCGGACATGGCGGAACTGCTGCTTCCCGCATCGATGGAGCCGTGGGACGGAATCGACCTGCACGTCTTTGGCGGCGCGCGTGGAGAGCAGGCACGACTGATCGCCGTGCTCGACAATCTGGGCAAGGGTGCCAGCGGTGCCGCGCTGCAGAATCTGAACCTGATGGCCGGCCTTTCCGGCGAAACCGGGCTTCGGCTGGAGCGGCCGTTTTAGTGCCCAAGATTTGGGCACCGCCCGTTTTTTGAGCAAAAATTGCCCTATGTGGCATCGCAGTGCGGCAAACGTTTCGCAAAACCTTTTCGCCGCGCAGCAAAAAGCAAACGTTTCGCCTTTGTTACCCCTTTCGAAAGGCCCTGCCATCGCCTAGGCTGCGGTGCAGCAAACGGGTGGCACGATTCTTGTTTGCATGTCCGGTAAAGGACCGATCGCGCGCTCTACGGGGGACGCACGCGAACGATCCGAACGCCGGGCCGTGCGGCCCGTAACAGAACATGACACCACTACGGATCGTAGCACGGGGGCATCAGACGACTGACGTGAAAAAGATCGAAGCGATCATCAAGCCGTTCAAGCTGGACGAAGTGAAAGAGGCGCTGCACGAAGTGGGCGTCACCGGCATCACCGTTACAGAGGCAAAGGGCTTTGGCCGCCAGAAGGGCCATACCGAGCTTTATCGCGGCGCCGAATACGTCGTCGATTTCCTGCCCAAGGTGAAACTGGAGGTCGTCGTCACCTCCGACATGGCCGAACGCGTGATAGAGGCGATTGCCGGCGCGGCGCAGACAGGGCGCATCGGCGACGGCAAGATCTTCGTGTCGCCGATTGAAACCGCGATCCGCATCCGCACCGGCGAACGCGACGCGGACGCCGTCTGATCAGAACCCTCTCGGGGCCAGGGATCGGCCCCGTTCTACAACCCGCATCCCCCGGCACAGGCCGGGACTTATAACTCGAAAGGGATGAAAATGGCCTCTGCAAAGGACATCCTGAAAAGGATCAAGGACGAAGAGATCGAGTGGGTCGATCTCCGCTTCACCGACCCGAAGGGCAAGTGGCAGCACCTTCAGATGCTGGCCGCGCCGCTGGGCGAGGACGAGCTGGAGCAGGGCCTGATGTTCGACGGTTCGTCGATCGAAGGCTGGAAGGCCATCAACGAATCGGACATGATCCTCAAGCCCGACCTTGACGCCTGCTATGTCGATCCGTTCTCGGCAACCCCGATGCTCGTGCTGTTCTGCGACATCGTCGAACCGTCGACCGGCGAACTCTATTCGCGCGACCCGCGTTCGACCGCGAAGCGTGCAGAGGAATTCCTGAAGTCGACCGGCCTAGGCGATACCGTCTATGTCGGCCCGGAACCGGAATTCTTCATGTTCGACGACGTGAAGTTCTATGACGGCTACGACGGTTCGGGCTTCCGCATCGACGACATCGAGCTGCCCGGCAACACCAACAAGGAATACGAAGGCGGCAACCTTGGCCACCGTCCGCGCGCCAAGGGCGGCTATTTCCCCGTTCCGCCGGTCGACAGCTGCATGGACATCCGCGGCGAGATGGTCTCGACGCTGGTCGAAATGGGCCTGCCGATGGACAAGCACCACCACGAAGTGGCCGCTGCCCAGCACGAGCTTGGCATCACTTTCGGCACGCTGACCACCACGTCGGACCGCGTGCAGATCTACAAGTACGTCGTGCAGATGGTTGCGCAGGCCTATGGCAAGACCGCGACCTTCATGCCGAAGCCGATCCGCATGGATAACGGTTCGGGCATGCACACGCACATGTCGATCTGGAAGGACGGGAAGAACACGTTCGCGGGCAATGGCTATGCCGGCCTGTCGGAAACCTGCCTGTACTACATCGGCGGTGTCATCAAGCACGCCAAGGCGATCAATGCCTTCACCAACCCGACGACGAACAGCTACAAGCGCCTCGTCCCGGGCTTCGAAGCCCCGGTTCTGCTGGCCTATTCGGCCCGCAACCGTTCGGCTTCGTGCCGCATCCCCTATGGTGCGGGCGAAAAGGCGAAGCGCGTCGAATTCCGCTTCCCCGATCCGCTGGCGAACCCCTATCTCGCCACCGCAGCGCTGCTGATGGCGGGTATCGACGGGATCAAGAACAAGATCCACCCGGGCGACGCCATGGACAAGAACCTCTACGATCTTCCGCCGGAAGAGCTGGCCGAGGTTCCGACCGTCTGCGGTTCGCTGCGTGAGGCGCTGGAATCGCTGGCCGCCGATCACGACTTCCTGTTGGAAGGCGGCGTGTTCACCAAGGACCAGATCGACGCCTACATGGAACTGAAGTGGGAAGACGTATACAACGTCGAACAGACGCCGAGCCCAGTCGAATACGACCTGTACTATTCTGCCTAACGGCAGAGCCTCGCTTTCGGCCTGATCCCAGGATCATCGAAACAGAAAAGGGCGTCCGGGAAACCGGGCGCTCTTTTCGTTTGCTGCCTCCGCGTGACAACGCCCCATACCCATCACAACACGTGTTGCATTGCAGCATGAAACGCCCATATTGCGCGCATGGCCTATGCCCAACCCGGCCCCCGCTCCGCGCGGAGCAAGCACGACACCGTCGATGAAGGCACCGTCCTCGTCCTCCAAGGCGGCGGCGCCTTGGGATCCTATCAGGCGGGCGTCTACGCCGCGATGGCAGAGGAAGGCACCGCCCCCGGCTGGGTTGCGGGCATCTCGATCGGCGCGATCAATGCCGCGATCATCGCCGGCAACCCGCCCGAATATCGCGTGGAACGGTTGCGGGCTTTCTGGGACCTTGTCAGCTCGCGTGTCACATCCGAACCGCTGCAACCGCATGGCGATGCCCGTCGCTGGTTCAACGAATTTTCCGCCGCGACGGTCGCCGCCATCGGCATTCCCGGCTTCTTCATGCCGCGCATCCTGCCACCCGCCGTGTTCTGGCAGGACGATCCCGCAGCGGTCAGCTTTTACGACACATCGCCGCTCAAAAAGACGCTGCTCGACCTGGTCGACTTCGGCTATCTGAACGCCAAGGGCGGCATCCGGTTCAGCGTCGGTGCGGTCAACGTCGTCACCGGAAACTTCACCTACTTCGACAATCGAGAGCGGGAGATCGGCCCCGAACACATCATGGCCAGCGGGGCGCTGCCGCCCGGATTTCCGCCGGTATTCATCGATGGACAACCCTATTGGGACGGCGGTCTCGTGTCCAACACCCCGCTGCAATACGTGCTCGATTCCAGCCCCACCGGCGGGCTGACCGTATTTCAGGTCGACCTGTTCAGCGCGCGCGGCGCAGTGCCGCGCACCCTGCCCGATGCGTTGCAGCGCGAAAAGGACATCCGATATTCCAGCCGGACGCGGCTCAACACCGACCTCTATAAGCAGATGGAGAAAATCCGCGATGCGGCGCGGCGGCTGACCGCGAAGCTGCCAGACGACTTGCGCGACGATCCCGACGCGCGGCTATTGGCCGACCTCCCTTCGCATCAAGGCGTTTCGATCATGCACCTGATCAACCGCAGCGACATTTTCAATAGCCATTCGAAAGACTACGAGTTCTCGCGATATACCATCGACGAACATTGGAATGCCGGACACACCGACGCGCATCGCAGCCTGCGCGATGTGCGTTGGACCGGGCGGGACCGCAAATGTCGCGGCATCGTTACCTTCGACCTGACGCAGGATCGAAGCTGAACCCCTGATAAATCCCGGAATTCTGCGGCTCCGACCGCCGCAGGGTCGGGGCAATTTACCCCGGCGTGCGATTCGATTCGCCTTATCAAAGGAACGCCGCGCCGCCCCACCCGTTGGACGGCCAAAGGAGTTCAAGACCATGCGCAATCTGATGATGGGCATTGCCGCCGTCGCGCTGGCCGCAAGTGGGGCCTACGCACAGCCGGGTAACGGCAACGGAAACGGTAATGGCAAAGGAAACGGCAACGCCGCTGCGGCCAAGGGCAACGGTGGCGGCGGACAGGCCAAGGGTAACGGCAATGCGAAGCACAACGCCGGCAACCCCGGAAACGGCGGGGGCAAAGCGCCGAAGGTTGCACGGTCCAACCCCGGTAATGGCGGGGGAAATGGCAATGCCAAGAACAACGCCCCCAAACGGGTCGTGGCCCAAGGCAACGGGAATGGAAATGGCAACGGTAACGCCAAGATCCGCTCTGTCGGAAACGGCAATGGCAACGGAAACGGTAAAGCCGTGCGCGTCGATTATGACGACCGCCGCGATGGCGTGCGCGTCCGCGACCGGGGCGACATTTTCTCGTTCGACCGCCGCAATTCGATCGTCCGCGACTATGGGCTGATCGATGGGTGCCCCCCGGGCCTCGCCAAGAAGAACAACGGCTGCAACCCTCCGGGCCTCGTGAAGCGCGACTATTACAATTACGACCGGTCGGGATGGTGGGGCCTGCCCGGCCTGATCGACGGGCGTTATCGCTATTACGACAACAACCTTGTGCGCTTGTCGCCGACAGGTTCGATCCTCGGCTATTATCCGCTTCTTGGCGGTGCGCTGGCGGCTGGCAATGTGTGGCCCGACTGGTTCGCCTACGAACCCGTGCCGACGTATTATGAGAGCTTCTACGGCCTTGGCCCGCGTGGCTATCGCTATGCCGACAACGTGCTCTATCGCGTCGATCCCGAAACCGCCGCGATCACATCGGTCGCCGCTCTGCTGACCGGGGACAGCTTCACCGTGGGTCAGCCGATGCCGATGGGATATGACGTGTACAACGTTCCCTATGGCTATCGCGATCGGTACTACGACACGCCTGACGCCCATTATCGCTACAGCGATGGCTATGTGTACGAGATCGACCCGACCACACAGCTCGTCGCCGCTGCGATCGAATTGCTGATCTAAAGGAAGGCACGACATGAACCGTATCAAAAACCGCCGTGCCTTATTGGTCGCCGCATCGGTTGCCTTTGCGCTGCCGCTGGCCGCATGTTCTGGTACCGAAGAAGCTGCGACCGGCGAGACGGTCAGCAACGACACTTTGGCCAGCGAACTGGCCGATGCCGGATCGCTGGACAAGGCCAGCGCTGCATTGAAAGACAGCGGACTGGCGCAGGTCTTCGACGGGACCGCCAGCTATACACTGCTCGCCCCGACGGACGAAGCGTTCGACAAGATCGCCAGCGAAGGTCTGGACAAGCCGGAGAACAAGGCACTGCTCGCCGAAGTCTTGCGCGATCATGTCCTGCCCGGCGCGCTGAGTGAGAGTGACATCGCCAAAGCCATCGAGAGCAATGGCGGCAAAGTCGAGATGACGACGATGGGCGACACCACTGTCACCTTCGCAATGGACGGCGACACGCTGACGGTCAGTGGGCCGGACGGGGCATCGGCGCGTGTCGTCGGCGAGCCGGTATTGGCCAGCAATGGCGCCGCAATGCCGATCGACACGGTGCTCCGCGCGCCCTGATCCCCACCCGCTTAGCCAAGCAACGAAACGCCGGTCCGATTAGGCCGGCGTTTTCGTATCAGTAATCCTTGCTGATCTCGGCCTCTACGCCATTGCCACCCAGCGAAGATACCGTCGCCAATAGAGAGAGCCATGCGGTTACGCGGTATTCCAGCTCCGTCGCGGAATAGCCCTGCCCGTCGGTCACCAGTTCGACGTAGAGATTGCGGCCAAGATACTCGCCGACAGCTACGCTGGTCCCCCGGCCCAAGGCCTCATCCGCACCGACGACACGCAGCCGGTCCAGCCCGATGGCGCTGCGCAGCTTGTTGATCGGGTCCAGCCCGCCGCCACCGCCGCCCTGCATCGACGCCAGCGCCGCACCCAACTGCAAGGCCTCTGGCGCGGAGATGTTGGCAATGGAATCGCCGAACAGCAGACGCGACAGAACTTCTTCTTCGGGCAAGGCCGGAATCGAGCTGAACGCGATCTGCGGGGCGAGCGCGGTGCCGGTGATCGAGATGCGCGCATTGATTTCGTTGATGTCGGCCTCTGCCACAACGTCCAGACGCGGCGCGGGCGGGTTGGAGCCAGAGAAGCGGATACGCCCGCGCGTCAGTTCGAACCGCTTGCCCGCGAATTCGTAGCCACCGCGCACAAGGTTCGCTTCGCCAAGAATACGCGGCTCGTCTGTTGTGCCGCGAAGCTGGATGTTGGCACCCCATTCGCTGTCCAGACCCATGCCGGTCACGGTAAAGCGATTGTTCGCCTGCACATCGACAAGGTAGCGCCACGGCGCGCTGGGCGCGAGGCGTTCTACGCGGTCGGGCGGCGTGTTCACTTCGCGGCGGGGGATATTGGGCAGCGCGGCGGCCACCTCTGCATTGTTCAGCACCCAGTTGCCGCGCACCAGATCGAGCCGCCCGGCAATCGTCCCGACATTGTCGCGCATCACGATCCGCAGCGGCCCGGTCACCGCCGCCGACATATCGTCGCGGTTGAGCAGCATCGCATTGCGTGCGGCGATCCGGATGTCCATGCCCACACCGCTGGTGGCGATGTCGGACAGGTCGATCGATCCGCTGCCCGAAACCGCGCCGCCGTTCGAAGCCTTACCCGCAAAGCGCGAGATGCGCAGGACCGATCCGTCGAAACTGCCGCGCGCGTCCAGCCCGGTGATGTCGGTGCCGGTCAGCGTCGATTGCAGCCGCAGGTCGTCCGCCCGCAGAGTGCCGCGCACTTGCGGATTATCCAGCGTGCCGGTCACGTTGCCCGCCACGCGCACCGGTCCGGTCAGGTCGAAGGTTTCGATCGCGGCCAGACGCCACAGGGCATCGGCCGGGCCGTCATAACGCATCTGCGCGAAGAGGTTTCCGGCGCGCAAACGCTCCACCAGCCCACCCCGCGCAGGCAATCCGCCAATCCGTGCCTGTAACCGGCCGTGTTGCGAAGCCCCGTCGCGGAACACGGCCTTCGCCTGAAGGTCGTTGGTCGACAAGTCCGCGACCAGCGCGATGTCGATGGGGCGCGATGTCAGGACAAGGCCCGACCGCGTCAGGTCATCGAACTTCAACCGCGCGCTGCCGGTGGCCAGCGTACCCGGTACGTTGTTGTATTCGACCACGCCTGAAAGCGTACCGCCCAGCCCAAGATCGGGCATTACAAGGTCCGTGATGTCCAGCGGCATGTCGGCGATCCGCACCGTGATCTGCGTCGCCTCGCCATAGCGGCCCTCGGCCTGGATCGCGCCGCCCGCGAAGTTGATCTGCGAGCGTTCGAGCGTCCAGTCCTCGCCGGTTTTCACAAGCACCGCGCGGCGCGGCATCGTGATCCGCTCCCCCGCATAGCGCCCGCGCGCACCGACCGAGATGCGATCCGGCGCAATATCGCCGATCAGGCGCAAGTTGAACCGCGCAGAGCGCCGTCCGGCAACATTGGCGCGGAACGTTCCAACGCCGTCGGTCAGTTCACCCTCTGCCGCCAGCCGCCCGATGAACATATTGCCGCGTGTGACGCCCTGCGCGTTCACCGCGCCGGTAAGGGTCGTTGAATCGCCGATGACGCCGTTCACCGCCAATCGCGCCGCGCGAACGGTAATCGGGGTCGGCCCCTCGAACCGCGCGTTGCGCACGATCACATCGGCATCGATGCCCTGCCCCGCCGCTTGCGGTGTGAGCGAGACCATGCCCTCTACCCCGCCGCCGTTCAGCGCCAAGGTGCCGTTCGCGCCGCCATCTTCTAGCGTCAGCGTTCCGGCCAAGGTCGTGTCGGACACGGTCAGCCGCTCTATATTTACCTGCGTCGGCCCGTCGGCCGGCATGACGAGGAACATCTCGCCCTCAAACGGGCCCAGCGTCGATCCGCCCTCGGTCTCTATTGCAAAGCCATCGCCGGTCGGGTCGATGGCGACACGAACGTCTGTCAGCCCCGCGGCGGGTAGCGGGCTGGCAAAGACCAGCACCGCGTGTGGTCCCGAACCGTCGATGGTGCTGTCCACCGTGAACGGGCCATAGGTCGCCTGCTCACCCCGCCCCGTCAGCGTGACGGTACCATCGGTGCGGCGCGTGCCCGAAATCATCATGCGCAAGTTGCGTGACGAAAGCCGCGCCATCTGCACCAGGACCGGCGCATTGGCCGATGTCGTCACGTCCGCCTTCACGGCGATCTGCGGCCCGGCCAGATTGGCCAGCGTCGCATTCGAAACCTGCGTCAGCTTGCCATCCAGTGCGGCGCGCACCGACCAGCCCTGCGCCCCGCCCAGCACCGCCTCTATATCGGCCAGCACATTGGCGCGACCCATGCCTTCCAGTTGCACGCCCTGCATCGCGACCGGCCCGGTCAGCGTATAGCGCCCCGCATCGGTATTCCCCGCCAGCCGCATCCGCGCATCGACACCCGGCGCGGCCAGCACCAGATCGTCTGAAGCGACTGCGCCGTCGCGCCATGTCACCGTTCCGGTAAGCGCCGCGCCGACCAGCCGCGGATCGAGCAGTTCCACGCCCGTCTCGATCCTGTCCGCGCGCAGGTTGATCGGCAGGGTCAGCCCGTTCTCGTCCCACGTCGCATCGCCGGTGGCGAGGATGCCCGCCAACTCGCTCGTCCCCGCCGCAATTCGGTTGCCCGTCACGCGATAACCGATGTCGAGATCCTGAAACGACCCATCGAGATCGAGCTTTGCGCGCAGGTTCTCGGCCCGCACGCCCAGCAGGTCGGGATCGGTCACGCGGCTGCGCAGCGTCAGCCCGTCGAACAGGTTGTCCGCTAGGTCGACCGTGCCCTTGGCATGTGCCCAGACTCCATCGCCGACAACGATCGCGGTGCCATCGAAAACGCTGCCCTCGAACGTCGTCGCCAGCTTTACCGACAGTGCATCGCCAATGGCACGGGCCGGGATACCGATAAAGATGTCGCCGGGGAACACCTGCCCCGATGCGCCATAGACCGCGTCCTGCTTGGTCAGGC
The DNA here is from genome assembly GCF_001028705.1 of Croceicoccus naphthovorans. Taxonomy (NCBI): domain Bacteria; kingdom Pseudomonadati; phylum Pseudomonadota; class Alphaproteobacteria; order Sphingomonadales; family Erythrobacteraceae; genus Croceicoccus; species Croceicoccus naphthovorans. The sequence continues at coordinate 2,728,538 of NZ_CP011770.1, forward strand.
GCATGGCCGCGAATTTCTCGCCGCCCTCTGTAACATAAAGCCCGCCGGTCCAGTCCGCCCACGTGCCGTCGCCGCGGATCATCGCGCTGACATCGTCCTCCGCCCCGACCAGTCCGGCGAGGAAGCCGCCCTTCGGCGCCTTGTAGCGGAAAGCGAGGTCGAGCAGGTTCTTGCGTTCCGACGCGTCGAGATGGACGAACAATTCATCCTCTCCGCCCAGTTCGCCCAGCACGTTCAGCTTCGCCCGCCCGTTCGCAAGGTCCGCATTGGCACGCAGGTTCACCGTCCGCCCGATGCCTGCCACGGCCTCGTCGACATAGAGCCGGTCCAGTTCCAGTCGATCTATCCGGATCGGAAAATCGGGCAGCAAGGGCGCATCGGGATCGCCCGGCTCCAGTTCCGGCAGGCGCGACAGGGTCCCGCGCCGCAGGACCAGTTTGCGCACGTCGAGCCCGCTGGTGAACCATTTCAGCGGTCGCCAGTCGAGGTCGATCTCCGGCACCGTCAGGAACGTGCCCTGCTTGTCGCTGAACTCCACGTCATGCAGCGTCGCGCGTGAAAGGACCGAACCGTCGATTCGCCCGACCTTCACACGCAGGCCCGATGCGGGCGCGTAGGATGCGATGCTGTCGGTGATGAAGCGATGCCCGATCGAACTGTCGAGCAAGAGCGCGCCGACGCCCAGCAAGCCGATCAGGCCCAGCACCGCCGCCGCAAACCGCCGCCGCCAGTACTTGCCCCAGTCGCGCCTGGGCCGCTCTGGCGGCGTATCGGGGAGCTTCTCCTCGGCCATCAGAACGCCTGCCCCAGAGCGACATACACGCCGATGCGGCTGTCGCCCGGACGCGGATTCAGCGGCGTCGCCACGTCAACACGCAGCGGGCCGAAGTTGGTGTGATAGCGGATGCCGACTCCCGCGCCGAACTGCAGGTCGCGCAGGCGCGGCGTGGTCGTGGTGTCGACCGCGCCCGCGTCGATAAACGGCACGACCGAAAGCGATCCGTCGAACAAGCCGGTGCGCACGCGCGCCTCCAGCGAAGCCTCGACCAGAGAGCGTCCGCCGGTCGGGTCACCCAGATCGTCCTGCGGTCCGATCTGCTGATAGCCATAGCCGCGCACCGATCCGCCGCCACCGGCATAGAGCCTGCGCGACGGCGCTATATCGCGCAGCGATGCGCCCTGTATGGTCCCGAATTTCGCGCGGCCAGCCAGCACGACGCTATCCCCGAACGGCTGGTAATAGCGGCCTTCCAGCGAGTTGCGGGCATAGAACGATTGTGCGCCATTGTTGCGCGACACCTCGGGCGAAACCCACGCCTCCAGCCGCCAGCCGTTCGTCGGGTCCAGCAGGTCATCGCTCTGGTCAAACAGCACCCGGCCCGGCAGCGCGGCAACGAAATAGGTTTCGCGCGGGCCGACGTCGCCATCCAGCGTGCCCTCGCGCTCCTGCGTCGCGACCAGTTCCAGCCCGACCGACCACGAAAATTCCTTCTGGAAGATCAGCGTCGAAAGCCGCTCGAACTTGCCGATGGCCGAAATCGTCCGCGCCTCATAGGCATCGCGATCGATCGTGTTGGCAAAAACGTCGAGCGAGAGCACCCGGTCCCGCCCGTGCCAGTTGTTGCGGCGGAATGTCGCGCCCAGCAGCTGTTCCTGTGTGCCGGCCACGGCGCGGACGCGCAGCATGCCTTCGGGCGGGAAGAAGTTGCGGTGTTCCCAGCTCGCCTCGGCCCGGAACCCGTCGGTGGTGGCATAGCCCAGCGATCCGGCGATGGTGCGCAGCGGCGCTTCGGTCAGGTCGACGTCGAGCTCGACCGTCCCCGGTTCTCCATTCGCGGGCGGCGCGGTTTCGCGCGGCTGGATGGACAGCGTGGAGACCAGCCCGGTGGCAAGGATCGCGCGGCGCAGGTCCTCTACATCGCTTTCCTTGTAGAGATCGCCGGCATCGAAACGGGCGATTTCTGACAGGTGCTTGCCCGAGAGGAAATCGGGCATTGTCGACACGACCGAACCAAATCGATACTTGCCGCCCGGCTCTACCGTCAGGTTCAGGTCCGCCTCGTCGCGCGCATGATCGACCAGCAGGTCGGGCGCGCCGACTTCGGCAAAGGCATAGCCGTTTTCGCCCAGCGCAACGTCTAGGTCGATGCGTTCGAAGACGATCGCATCCTCGCTGACGTAATCGCCGCTCTCGATCTCGAACGCCTTGCGCAGGGTTTCGAAATCCGCGCCGGTCTGCGCCAGATTGCCAAGATCGATCAGGCCAAAGCGATAGCGCGGGCCGGGATCGATGTTGAAGATAAAGCGCGCATCGCGCGGGCGCACCGCGCCGTTCTCGCCCGACCCCTCGCCCTCTGCCGGGGTGCGCACTCGTTGACGCACGTCGGCGTCGTAGAAGCCATAGACCGAAAGCAATTGCTCCAGCGTTTCCTGATCCGCGCGCGCGCGGTTGGCCAGCTGTGCCAGGTTGTCGTCGCCATCGGCCAGTGTCTCGATATCCGAAAGCGCAAGGAACCGGTCGCGGAACTCGTCGATCTTGTCGAAGTCGGCAAAGCTTTCCGGGTAATTCAGCGTAATCTTTTTCGACAGCTCGACCCGCGTACGCTCTTCCCGCTCTTCTTCGGCGGCCGCCATTTCGGGCAGGGCCAGATCGGCGGCAGGGCGTTCGTTGCGACGAGAAAGGTCTTCGGCCAGCTGGGGATCTTCCTCCAGCGGCTCTATCGCGATGTCCAGATCCTCCTCCGGCCACGCCAGCGTCATTTCCGGCGGATCGCTTAGCGGCGTATCGGGATCGGGGCCGGCATCTTCGGGCGTGCGCGCGGCCTCTGTATCGACGGCCCAGCTTTCCGGGTCGGCAATCGCCGAATCGGGGATCAGTTCTTCCAATTCGGGATCGGCATCGCGCGATTGGGCATAGGCGGGTGTCGCGCCCAGCGCGGCAATAACCATCGCGCTGGCCCCGCAAGCAAGCGCAATCCGGCGTAACGGATTAATCGCGAGTCGGATCGGCTGTGTTGTGGAGCGGTCGCTGATCGGCCACCCCGTCCTTCGACAGGACCGCAGTTTCGCGATCGCGTCGCGGAGCAGATGCGGCATCGGCAATAAGGTCGCTCTGCCGCGTAGGGTCGAACCGTTCCCATCCGTCTGCGCCAAGCCGTTCAAGCGGGCGATAGCGGATCTTGTATTGCATACGCGACGATCCCTCGATCCAGTAGCCGAGGTAGACGTAGGCAAGCCCTGCTTCGGCGGCCCGTCGGATGTGGTCGAGTATGATATAGTTGCCGAGCCCTGACCGCGACTCATGGTCCGGATCATAAAACGAATAGATCATTGAAAGACCATCGTTTTGCCGGTCCGTCAAGCACGCACCGACCAGCCGCCCGGGCTCGCCGTCGACCGAAGGCTCCCGATATTCGACGATATAGCTGGTGACGGGCGTCTGCTCGACCATGTCGGCATAGTCCATCTCGTCCATCGCGGCCATGCCGCCGCCAGGGTGGCGGCTGGCCAGATAGCGTTGCAGCAGTTCGAACTGTTCCACCGTAGACCAGGGACGGCAAGCAGTGGCGATCAGGTCGGAATTGCGTGACAGCGTGCGCGCCTGCGACTTGCTGGCGCGGAAGGCAGTCGTCACGACCCGCACGGAAACGCAGGCGTTGCAACCAGCGCAGGACGGGCGATAGGCGACCGTCTGGCTGCGGCGGAAACCAATGCGGGAAAGCGCATCGTTCAGCGAATCGGCGTCGGGGCCCGAAAGCTCGGTAAACACCTTTCGCTCCTGCCGTCCCGGCAGATACGGACAGGGAGCGGGGGCCGTCACGTAGAAGCGGGGGAAACGAACCGGAGCGGTCACGAACGGGTACCTGTTACCTTCAGCCAGTGTGGCGGCGCGGCGGTCGGTCCGGGCACTGGACCGACCTGCCGTCCGGCACCGCGCGACGGCGAACCAGGAAGAGCCGCCTGCGGTGCGATGACGGACGTTATGCCGCACATGGCAAAAAGGTTAAAGACCATTAACTACGTTACTGCGTATCAGGACGGCACAATTCAAGCCGCGATACGCACAACGCAGGGTCAGGCCAATTCCACTTCGCTGACCGAATAGCCCTGATCGGTCAGGTCGGAAATCAGCTGATCGATCTGGTGCCGATCGCGTGCCTCACACTCGATATCGGTGATCAGGCCCTTGGCCGGCAGCGTGGTGAAGATGCGCTGGTGATAGATCTCGATGATGTTCACGTTATGCGCGTCGAACGCGTGCATCACCTTGTAAAGCGCGCCGGGCCGATCCTGCAGCGTCAGCCGCAGCCGCGCCAGACGGCCCGACCGCGCCAGATCGCGCAGCAACACGTTGGCCAGCAGGCGCGTATCGATATTGCCGCCGCACAGCACCAGCCCGATCTTCTTGCCTGCAAATCTCTCTCGATGCGCCAGCACCGCCGCAAGGCCCGCCGCGCCCGCGCCTTCGACAACCGTCTTTTCGATCTGCAACAGCAGCGACACCGCGTTTTCCAACGCCGCCTCGTCCACCAGCAGGATGTCGTCGACCAGTTCGGCGATCACTTTCGAGGTGATTTCGCCTGGTGCCTTCACCGCGATACCCTCCGCCAGAGTATCGCCGCCGCAGGGCAGGTCCTCACCCTTGATCCGCGCGAACATCGAGGGATAGAGCTTTGCCTGAACGCCGACGATCTCGATATCGGGCTTGATGTCGCGTGCGATGGTCGAGATGCCAGAGATCAGCCCGCCCCCGCCGATCGGCACGATCAGCGTGTCGAGTTCCGGCACGTCTTCCAGCATTTCCAGCCCGACGGTGCCCTGCCCCGCCGCGACCAGAACGTCGTCAAACGGGTGGATAAAGGTAAGACCCAGTTCCTTTTCCAGCTTGCGCGCATGGGCGCTCGCGTCGTCGAACGTCTCACCCTCCAGCACGACTTTGCCGCCCACGCTTTCGGTCTGCATGACCTTCACGGTCGGCGTGGTACGCGGCATCACGATGGTGACGGGCACGCCCAGCCGGGTTCCGTGATAGGACAACCCTTGCGAATGGTTGCCCGCCGAGGCCGCGATGACGCCGCGCGCGCGTTGTTCCTCGTTCAGTTGCAAAAGCGCGTTCAGCGCGCCGCGCTCTTTATAGGCGGCCGTGAATTGCAGGTTTTCGAACTTCAACCAGATGTCTGCGCCCGCGATCTTGGACAGCGTCTGCGAATACATAATCGGCGTGCGCACCACCTGGCCCGCAATATTGCGGGCGGCGGTCCGAACGTCGTCTGCCGTAAAGGGCAGGTCTGCGCCTGCCGGCTTTGTCGCTGTGCTAGTGCTATCCATGATGGTGCGGCCCCTATCGGATATGGCGCGACTTGGAAATGGCGTTTAAGGCACTGGCCATGATCGGTCGCAAACGGATTTCCGCCCTTTTCCTCACATTCGCCGCCACGCTGGCCCTGCCCGGCGCGGCATGGGCCGATACGCTTGTCGATAACGTGACCGGCATTCGGGTAGAGGCGGGCGGCACCGTCGAACGCTTTGCCGCGATGCTGATCGACGATGCGGGCAAGGTAAAGCGGCTGTACCGTCAGGGTGAGAAACTGCCCAAGGACGCAGACTATCGCATCGACGGCAAGGGGCGCGTGCTGTTGCCCGGTTTCATCGATTCGCACGTCCACCTGTCGGGCATGGGCTTTGCCGCCATCGGGCTGGACCTGTCGGATACGACCAGCTTGCCCGGCGCGCTGACCAGGATTGCCGACTATGCGCGGCGCAATCCGCAAAAGGCGTGGATCATCGGCAGTGGCTGGAACGAGGTGTCGTGGGGCCTGAACCGGATGCCCACCGCCGCAGAACTGGACGCCGCCGTCGGCGACCGTCCGGTATGGCTGATGCGCGCCGATGGCCATGCGGGTTGGGCCAACACCGCTGCGCTGGCGCGGGCGGGGATCACCGCGAAGACCGCCGCACCCGGCGGCGGGCGTATCATCAAGGGCGCGGACGGCGCACCATCGGGCATGCTGATCGATGCCGCGACTTCACTGGTGGAGAGCAAACTGCCCGCGCCCCTGCCCGAAGAGCGCGACATCGCGATCCGCAAGGCGCAGGATCTGTTGCTGGCGCGCGGGGTGACGGCGGTTTCGGACATGGGCACGACCCTGCTCGACTGGCAATCGATCCGGCGAGAGGCGGACCTTGGCCGCCTGCACTTGCGCGTCGCCGCCTATGCCGCCGGGGTTGACGACATGGTCGTGATCGCCGGTCCGGGGCCAAGTCCGTGGCTCTATGGCGACCGACTGAAGCTGACGGGCCTTAAGCTGTATCTCGATGGCGCTCTGGGATCGCGCGGGGCGTGGCTGACACGGCCTTATGCCGATGTGCCGGACGAAACCGGGTTGCAGCGGCTATCGGGCACGCAATTGCGCAACTTGATGAGCCGCGCGGCGATGGACGATTTTCAGGTCGCCATTCACGCCATCGGCGACGCCGCCAACCGAGAGGCTCTGGACGCTATCGAAGAGATGGGCGGCAGCTATCCGGGCGACCGGCGCTGGCGGATCGAACACGCACAGGTCGTCGCGCCTGAAGACATCGCCCGGTTCGGCGCGCTGAACGTCATCGCCTCGATGCAGCCGCATCATCAGGTATCCGACCGCACGATGGCAGAGGCGCGCCTGTCGCCGGACCGGTTGGCCGGGGCCTATGCATGGCGATCTCTGGCTGCGGGCGGAGGGCGGCTGGCCTTCGGGTCCGACGCGCCGGTAGAGGTGCCCGACGTGTTCGAGGGGCTGGCCGATGCGATCACGCGGCAGGATGCGAAGGGCGAACCGTTCGGCGGGTGGCAGCCGCAGGAAGTGGTCACGCGCGAAGCGGCGCTGGCGGCTTACACCGCGGGCGGGGCCTATGCGATGGGCGCAGACAAACGGTTCGGCACGCTGGCCAAGGGCGAGTGGGCGGACTTCGTCTTCGTCACCGTCGACCCGATGCTGGCCCAACCCGCAACCTTGCGGCAGGGGCGGGTGCTGGAAACGTGGATCGCGGGGCACAAGGTCTGGTCGGCCAATGATGCGCCGACCGATATGCCCCAGGGGCGTTAGGCGGGTTCTTCCGTCTCTGGCTCTGGCTCTGGCGCAGGCTCCTTCGCCTTGCGCCGGTCGCCGATCCAGATCAGCAGCAGCGAGCCTTCGAATAGCACGATCAACGGGGCAGCGAGCATCAATTGAGACACCACATCGGGTGGGGTGATGATCGCCGCGACGGCAAAGATGCCGACGATGATATAACGCCGCGCCTTGGCCAGTTGCGCCCGTTCCACAATGCCCGCCCGGTTCAAGAGCAACATCAGCACCGGCAGCTGAAAACTGATCCCGAAAGCCAGGATGAACTGCATCACAAGGCTAAGGTACTCACCCATCGCGGGCAGCGCCTCTTGCTGCAATCCGCCCGCAGTGCCCTCAAACCCAAGGAACCATTTGAATGCCGTGGGCATCACCACGAAATAGGCCAGCGAGGCCCCGGCGATGAACAGGATCGGGCTGGCGAAAAGGAAGGGCAGGAACGCCTTCTTCTCTTTCGCGTAAAGCCCCGGCGCGACGAAGGCCCAGAGCTGGTTCGCGATCACCGGAAACGCCAGAAAGAACGCGGCGAAAATCGCCACCTTGACCTCTGTAAAGAACGCTTCGTAGAGCTTCGTATAGATCAGCTTGCCCTGCCCCGCCGGGAACGCCATCGTCAGCGGGCGGACCAACAGGCCGAAAATCTTGTCTGACAGCGGCATGCAGATCGCAAAGGCCGCGATCAGCGCCAGCACCGCGCGCAGCAAGCGGCGGCGCAGTTCGATCAGGTGATCGAGCAGCGGGCTTTCGGTGTCGTCGAGATCGGAAACGTTGAACATGGCGCGCGGTCAGGAACCACCCTGTTTAGCTTGGCCCTGCTTGTCGTCATCACCAAATAGCGGCAACGGCTCCATCTGCGGTTCGGGTGCCGGTTTGGAAGGGGCGGACTTTGCGGGAGAAGACGCCGGCGTTTCGACGACAGCCTCCGCCGCAAGGCTCTCTGCCTTCGCCGCATCCGGCGCGGGCAGCTCCGCGTTCGCGTCCGCTTCCAGCTTGCCGGTCTCGGCATCGGTATGGGGGTGCTTCGCCATGATCTCGGCGTTGCGGCGGTCCCATTCCTTTTGCATGTCCTCCATCTCGGCCTCGCGCACCATGGCGTCCAGACCGGCGCGGAAATGGCCCGACATGCGGCGCATCTTGCCGATCCAGCGCCCTGCGGTGCGCAACGCCAGCGGCAGGTCTTTCGGCCCGATGACGATCACCGCGACAACGACGATCAGCAGCAGTTCGGTGGCACCGATATCGAACATGGATCAGGCTGTCCCGAAGGGTCGCAAGCGCGCCCGCGTCCTCAGGCCTTCTTGTCGCTCTCTTGCGTTTCGGCGGTGGCGGTCGGCGTCGCGCTCGGCGCGGGATCCTGCGGTTTGTCGAGACGCAGCGCGTCCTTCCCGCTTTCGTCGTTCATGCCTTGCTTGAAGCTTTTGATGCCCTTGCCGAAATCGCCCATCATTTCGGAAATGCGCCCGCGCCCGAACAGCACGAGGATGACGAGCGCGATGATGATCAGTTGCCAGGGGCCGACGTTCACTTCGAATTCTCCTAAGGGATACGCCCTCTTTAGGCGCTTTCGCCGTCCATATCCAGTGGACGTGTGTCGTCATCGTGACGGTCGTTGCCGGTATTTTCGTCGCCTTGGTCGGACGTCGCTGCGCGGAGGTCCAATTCGCGCTCCATCGCATCCTCAACCGGTTCCAGCAGGCCTGCGGCGCGCAGTTCCGCCAAACCGGGCAGGTCCCGGCGGCTGGCAAGACCGAAGTGGGTCAGGAATTCCGCCGTCGTCGCATAGATCACCGGGCGGCCCGGCACTTCGCGGCGACCGGCTGCGCGGACCCAGCCCGCCTCCATCAGCACGTCCAGCGTGCCCTTCGCGGTCTGGACGCCGCGGATCGATTCGATTTCGGCGCGGCTGACCGGTTCGTGATAGGCAATGATGGCCAGGCACTCGGTCGCCGCGCGCGACAGGCGTTTCACGTCCTCCCGCTCTTTGCGCAGCAGTCGGGCCATGTCGGGCGCGGTCTGGAAATGCCAGAGCTTGCCCCGCTTCACGAGGTTCACGCCGCGCTCACGATACGTTTCTTCCAGTTCGGCCAACGCATCGCGCACGTCGGCGCCGTCCAGGTGTTCGCTGATGTCCTCCCTGCTCAGCGGCTTTTCCGCTGCGAAGAGAACCGCCTCCACCGCACGCACAAGGTCGTCGGGCGCGCTCACGAATCGCCCCGCTTCATCGACCGTAATCGCAGCGGCCCGAAGACCTCGTCCTGATCCAGTTCGGCCCGCCCCTGCTTCGCCAGTTCCAGCGCGGCGACGAAGCTGGATGCCAACGCCGATTTCTTAAGCTGAGGATCGGCATGGGGCGGCAGGAACTGGCGCAGTTCCATCCAGTCCAGCGCGACGCCCAGCATCGAAGATACGCGCGACAGGGCGGACTCCAGCGTCATCACCATCCGTTCGCGCACCATATGCACGACCGGCGCGGTGCGCGCCTTCACCTGCCCATAGGCCTGGACAAGATCGAACCACTCACACTCCCACGCCCGCTTTTTCAGCACGCGCAGCCCCTCCGGCGCACCGCGCGTAAACGTATCGCGGCCTAGCCGATCGCTGGCCATCAACCGCGCCGCCGCATCGCGCATCGCGGCCAGCCGTTGCAGCCGCAATTGCAGGCGCAGCGCCAGCTCCTCTGGGCTGGGATCTTCCTGCTCGTCCTTGGGCAGCAGCAGCGCCGATTTGAGATAGGCCAGCCAAGCCGCCATCACGAGGTAATCGGCGGCCAGTTCCAGCTTCAACTCACCCGCCTGTTCGATAAAGGCGAGGTACTGGTCGACCAGTTCAAGGATAGAAATCTGGCGAAGATCGACCTTCTGCCGCCGCGCCAGGTCGAGCAGGATGTCGAGCGGGCCTTCGTACCCGTCGATGTCGAGATAGAGCCGGGCCGGATCGTCGCTCTGTTCGACCATTGGCGCAATGGCGTCGGGCGCGTCCCAGTCCAGCTCCTCGTTCACGCAGAGACCCCGGCGGCGGCGAGCAGTTCGTCGCGCTTGGCAATCGCCTCGCTGCGCCGCTCCGCGCCCTCAAACGGGCAGGCAACATGCGCTCCCGCCATAGCGCGATCCAGCCGCGCCCGCGATTCGCGGCGCATTTGGGGCAGCAGTTCGGCGATGCCTTCCATATCGTCCATCTTCGCCCAGCAATTCAACACGACATCGCACCCGGCGGCGACGGCGGCGGCGCTGCGTTCGGGGATCGTGCCCGACAGTGCCTCCATGTCGATATCGTCACTCATCAACAGGCCATCGAAACCGATACGTTCGCGGATGATCCGGTCGATGACCTTGGGCGATTGCGTCGCGGGGCGGTCGGCATCCCAAGCAGTGAAGACGATATGCGCGCTCATCGCCATGGGCGCGTCTTTCAGCGATTCGAATGGAGCAAGGTCGGCGGCGAGGTCTGACTCGCTGGCGGTGACGGTGGGCAGGTCCTTGTGGCTGTCGCACAGCGCGCGGCCATGGCCGGGCATGTGCTTGACGATGCCGACGACACCCGCCTCGGCCAGTCCATCCAGACACGCCCGGCCCAGCGCCGCGACGCGCATCGGATCGTGGCCATAGGCGCGATCACCGATGACATCGTGCGCGCCTTCCTGCCGCACGTCGAGCAACGGGAGCGCATCGCTGCTCACCCCCGCCTCGGCCAGGTCCAGCCCGATGGCGCGGGCATTGCAGCGCGCGGCCTCTATCGCCGAAATCGGCGCAACATCGTAGAGCCGGTCGAACACGCCCTGCGGCGGATACTTGGGCCAAACGGGCGGCTTCATCCGCGTTACCCGCCCGCCTTCCTGATCGATCAGGATCAGCAGGTCGTCGCGCCCGTGAAGCTCTCGCCAATCATCGGTCAATGCCCGCATCTGCGCCGGGCTTTCGCAATTGCGCCCGAACAGGATGTACCCCGCCGGATCGCAAGAGCGAAAAAACGCGCGTTCCGCGTCGGTGAGCGCAAGGCCCGAGGTGCCGAAGATTGCAGGTATCATCGATTCGAAACGTGCCGCCAACTGCCCCGCGAAGGCAAGAGTCGCAAGGCCGCCATGCCCCGATTCACGTCAGCGCTTCACTTGGCACTCTATGCCGTTGCGCCGCATATCGTCGCAAAGCGCGAACGCAGCAGCAGTGTTCGCGGCGACCGCCTGCAAGCGATAGACCACCCCTATATCGGCGCGGCCCTGCACAATGCGGCGGTCATAGCTGCCCAGCGGCTCATACCGGCTGCGGATCAGGTCCCAGCCCTTCCGCGCGTCGGCCTCGCTGGAATAAGCGCCGACTTGCACCGCAACGCCGGTCAGCGGCGGTTCGGGCGATGCCGCCGGTGTCGGCGAAGCGCGGTCGGTGGGAGTTGGCACCGGCGAGGGATCGGCCAGAACCGATCGATCATCGACCCCCTCGCCCACCTTGTAGGCGGTATCGCCCGTGCCCGCGACTTGCGCGCCGCCGGGGTTTTCGGGCCGCACCTTGTAGGGCTCTTCCGGCGCCTCGATCAGCGACCCGTCGCCTTCGGGCGGACGGCTGATCCAGTCGCTCAGCCCTACGAAACTAAGCGCGATGACGGCAGCCAACACCACCACGAACCCGGCGAATTTGCCGATCCGACCCCAGTCCAGCCCCTCGTCGACATCCTCGTCCGCCGATTCGAGCCACGGCAGGCGCATGTCCGGGTCGTCCAGCGCGAGCCGCGCCTCCCCGTCGTTGCCTGCCCTGTCCATGCCTTGCACGCCCTTTGCCTTAAAGCTGCTCCGCCGCCTCGACACCCAGAATGCCAAGGCCGTTGCGGATCACCTGCCCGACTTGCGCGGCAAGATGCAGCCGCGCACCGGACATGTCGGCATTGTCGGCCACCACGAAACGCTTGTCTATCCGGTCGTTGCCGATGTTCCAGTAACTGTGGAAGGCTGCGGCCAGATCGTTCAGGAAGAACGCGATCCGGTGCGGTTCGCGCGCGCGCGCGGCGGCTTCGACCTGACGCGGGAACTGCGCGGCAACCTTGATCAGGTCCATCTCTTCCTCGCCCAACAGGCCCAAGTGATCGGTGGACGGCGCAAAGCCCGCTTCCGCGCCCTTCGCCAGTGTCGAGCAGATGCGCGCATGGGCGTACTGCACATAAAACACCGGGTTGTCCTTCGACGCCTCCACCACCTTGGCGAAATCGAAGTCCATCTGCGCCTCTGGCTTGCGGGTCAGCATCGTGAAACGCACGACATCCTTGCCCACTTCCTCGACCATGTCGGCGATGGTGACGAAGTTGCCCGACCGCTTGCTCATCTTGGCCGGTTCGCCATCGCGCAGCAGCTGGACCATCTGCACCAGCTTCACGTCGAACGGCTTTGCCCCGCCCGCGTCGCCTTCGGTCAGCGCGGCAACGGCGGCCTTGATCCGCTTGACCGTGCCCGCATGGTCCGCGCCCCAGATGTCAATCAGCGCGTCGGCACCTTGCGCCTTCTGGTAGTGATAGGCGAGGTCGGCGCCGAAATAGGTCCAGCTGCCATCGCTCTTCTTGATCGGCCGATCCTGATCGTCGCCGAACTGGGTCGAGCGGAACAGCGGCAGTTCGACCGGCTCCCAATCCTCGGGCGTCTTGCCCTTTGGCGCCTCGAGCAGCCCGTCGTAGACAAGGCCTTTCTCGCGCAGGAGCGCCTCCGCCGCCTCCGGCTTGCCGGCGGCTTGGAGTTCGGCCTCGGACGAGAACAGGTCGTGATGAATGCCCAGCGTGGCAAGATCGTCGCGGATCATGTCCATCATCGCGGCAACTGCCCTTGTGCGGAACAGCGTGAGCCATTCGCTCTCGGGCGCGTCCTTGTAGGTATCGCCGAATTCCGCAGCCAGAGCCTTGCCGATGGGGATCAGGTAGTCGCCGGGATAGAACCCTTCGGGAATTTCGACCGTCTCGCCCAGCGCCTCGCGATACCGAAGGTGCACCGACCGGGCGAGCGTCTGCACCTGCGCGCCTGCATCGTTGACGTAATATTCCTTGATAACCGCGAACCCGGCAAACTCCAAAAGGCCCGCCAGCGCATCGCCGACAACCGCGCCCCGGCAGTGGCCCATGTGCATCGGGCCGGTCGGGTTGGCCGAGACATATTCGACGTTCACCGTCTGCCCCGCGCCCATCGCGCTGCGGCCATAGGCATCGCCAAGGCCCGCAATCGCGCCCAGTTCCCCGATCCACGCATCGCCCGCCAGCCGCAGGTTGATGAACCCCGGTCCGGCTATAGATGCCTCTGCCACGGCAGGATGATTCGACAATTCGGCCACCAACGCCTCTGCCAGCGCGCGCGGATTGGTCTTCGCAGGCTTGGCCAGCACCATCGCCGCATTCGTCGCCAGATCGCCATGCGAAGGATCGCGCGGCGGCTCCACCGCGACATTGGCGCGGCTGATTTCGGCAGGCAGCGTTCCGGCGGCAACAAGCGCATCCAGCGCCGCATCGACGGCCCGGGTCATGGTATCGTGAATGGTAGCAGTATCGGTCATGGCCGCGCGGTTAGCGGAGTCGGGCCGATAGGGAAAGTGAAGTTCGGCGGACTCGCTCCACCGTGGCGCGAAGCGACTCCTGCAAGCGCGAACGCGCGCCGGCGCTAATGCGGCGAAGCCAAGGCCCCCGGATGGGAACCGCCCGGCGTTTGAGGGGTCCTCGCAGCGCGAGGACACAATCAAATCAACGCGTGGCGTTATATGCCAGCTGTTCTTGCGTCAGCTGAAAGCCGATCAGCATTTCGAACGTCGCGCGCGCCACAGCCGCCTTCACCTCTGGATCGGCCAGCGGATCGAGCGCGGCATCCGCATCGCCAGCCTTGCGGCGGCGCGTGATCTTTTCGCGGATCTCAGCCGGAAGCGTCGCGGCGGTGGCATCGACGTAAGTCCCGGCCTGTGCGGTTGCCTGCGCACGGTCCTGCCCCGCGGCGAAGTTCACGCGCACGGTGCCGACGCGCTTGCTGACCACGGCGGTGCCGCCCTGCAGCACGGTTACGAAGTATGGCAGGTCCACGCTGCGCGCGCCGGTGTTATCGCGGCGGGTCGCCAGCACGTCAAAGCTGGCTTGCGAATAGACGCGGTTGCCCGATTCGTCACAGGTTGGCCGGACATTGGTGATCACCGCCGTCACGTCCAGGGCCGACTGAGTCTTCGCGCCGGGCTGGGTAAAGGTGGTGACGTTGCCGGTATAGTCGGGCACGCCGACCGCCGGGCACAGCGAGCGGATCGCAGTGATGCCAACGCCCTGATTGACGACAAGATCGCCCTGCGACTTACAGCCGGCCAGCGCGGCGGCGGCCATCACGACGGTGGCGGCGGTGCGGAAACGGATGGTCATCAGCGGGAAACCTGTGCCTTGCATGCTTGTTCTTGCGCCCTGCCCTAGCCCGCCCTTGGCGGATCGGCAATGCGGCAGGCACGATATATGCCCTATGGCGCGCTGTGGCCCCGCGAACCTGTCTGCAACATTTACCGATGGCGCATTGCGTGCGCGGCGCTTTACGCCGGGGGTCGGGCGGGCTTAAAGGGCGGGCATGACTTCATCCGCCTCTGCCACAAATGCCCGCACCGCCCCGTTGCGCCTGCTGATCGCCGCCCCGCGCGGCTTCTGCGCCGGGGTGGACCGCGCGATCGAGATCGTGGAGCGGGCGATCGAACGCTATGGCGCGCCGGTCTATGTACGGCACGAGATCGTGCACAACCGCTTCGTCGTCGATTCGCTGAAGGCCAAGGGCGCGATCTTTGTCGAGGAACTGGACGAAGTGCCCGATGGCGTGCCGGTGGTATTTTCCGCTCACGGCGTGCCGAAATCGGTGCCCGCCAATGCCGAGGAACGCGGACTGGACTATCTGGACGCGACCTGCCCGCTGGTCAGCAAGGTTCACCGCCAGGCGGAACGTCAGGTCGAGGCAGGACGCCACATCGTGTTCATCGGGCACAAGGGCCATCCCGAAGTTGTCGGCACATTCGGACAGGTGCCTGACGGTGCAATGACCCTGGTCGAAACGGTAGAGGATGTCGCCGCCCTGTCATTCGGACCGGACGAGCCTTTGGCCTACCTTTCGCAAACCACTCTTTCGGTGGACGACACCGCCCAGATCATCGCCGCGCTGGAAGATCGTTATCCCGCCATCGTCGCGCCCAAGGCCGACGACATCTGCTATGCCACCAGCAACCGTCAGGCAGCGGTAAAGGCCATCGCGGGCGAATGCCAGCTGGTGTTGGTGATCGGTGCGCCCAATTCGTCGAACTCCCTGCGGCTTGTCGAAGTCGCCCAGCGCATGGGGGCCTGTGCGCAGCTGGTACAGCGCGGCACAGACGTCGATCCCGCGTGGCTCGACGGTATCGACACCGTCGGCCTGACAGCCGGAGCCTCCGCACCCGAAGTGCTGGTTCGCGAAGTGGTCGACCGGATTGCGCAATTCCGACCGCTGACCGAGGAAGTCGTCCGCACCGCGCAGGAACGCATCACCTTCAAGCTGCCCCGTCAGCTTCAGGACTAAACGGCATGGCGGTCTATACCCGGATCGGGGCCGAGGACATGGCGGCGCTGATCGCGCAGTTCGATGTCGGCACGCTGACCAGCGCCAAGGGCATTGCCGAGGGTGTATCGAACAGCAACTGGCTGATCGAGACGACCGGCACGGACGGTTGCGGCGCGCGCTTTATCCTCACCGTGTACGAAGAACGGACCGAAGTAGAGGACCTGCCGTTTTTCCTGGGCCTGCTCGACCACCTGGCCGCCGCCGGTTGCCCGGTGCCGCGCACGATCCACGACCGCAGCGGCGCGGCGTTCCGCCAGATCGAGATGGGCGGCGAGGTCAAGTCGCTGGCCCTGATCGAGTTCCTTCCCGGCGTGTCGGCGGACAACCCCACCTCGGCACAGGCCCATGCGGTCGGCGGTGCGATGGCGCAGATCCACCGGGCGGCGCAGGATTTCGGCATGAGCCGCAAGAACGGCATGGGCCATGCCGCGTGGCGCGGGTTCGTCGAATCGTGCCAAGGGCGCTGGGCAGAGATCGACCCGAAGCTGGAGGCGGTGCCCGGGCTGGTCGACGAGGTCATCGCCGACTGGCCCCGCGAATTGCCGCAATCGGTGATTCATGCCGACCTGTTCCCCGACAACGTCCTGCTGATGGGCGATGCGGTATCGGGCCTGATCGACTTTTACTTCGCCTGCACAGAACCGATGGCCTACGACCTAGCCGTCGCACATGCGGCATGGAGCTTTTCGCCAGACGGCAAGCGCCACGATGCCGCCATCGGCAGGGCCCTGATCGAAGGGTACGAAGCGGTTCGCCCGCTGACCCAAATCGAGCGCAACGCGCTGCCGCTCTTGGCGCAAGGCGCATCGCTGCGCTTCCTGTTGACGCGGGCATACGACTGGCTGAACACGCCCGTCGATGCGCTGGTCACGCGTAAAGACCCCTGTGCATTCTGGAACCGGTTGGCGTTCTATCGCGAAAACGGTGCGTCGGTTTTCGCATGACCCCGGAAACCAAAAATCGCGTCCAGATTTTCACCGACGGCGCCTGCAAGGGTAATCCCGGCCCCGGCGGCTGGGGCGCGCTGCTACGGCTGGGCTCAACCGAAAAGGAACTTTCGGGGCGCGAGGCGCAGACCACCAACAACCGCATGGAACTGACCGCGGTGATAGAGGCGTTGAAGGCGCTGAAACGCCCCTGTGAAGTCGACCTGTTCACTGACAGCAAGTACGTGATCGACGGCATCACCAGCTGGGTTCACAACTGGCAGAGGCGCGGGTGGAAGACGGCGGCGAAGAAACCGGTCCTCAACGAAGACCTGTGGCGCGCGCTATTGGACGCAACCGCGCCGCACCAGATCGCGTGGCACTGGGTAAAGGGCCACGCCGGCCATCCGGAAAACGAACGCGTCGATACCATCGCCAGCGATCAGGCTCTGCTGGCGGCGGGTTAGCGCGTTTATTCCTTGGTGGTGTCGATCAGTTCGGCCTTGGGGCCGTTCTTGATGATCGAATCGATCGCGTTCTTGGCACTGGCTCTCGAGGAATAGCCCTCTGTCCAGAACATCGTTTCGGCGTTGTAGCAGAAATAGGCGACGAACTCGCCCTTCTTGTTCTTCCGGATTTCGAAACGATGCGCCATGCCAATCCCCAATCTTTCGTTCGACCGGGGCGGCAACTTAACGCGCTGAACGCAGCGCGCAACCGCTCAATTCATCGCAAATCGCGCCGGGTCATAGGGTGAAGGATCAATCCCGTCGGCAATCGACGACACCCGCTTGCCCAGCAACAGCTGCGCCGCCAGCGCCGCCCCGGCAGGCGCGGTCTGGATGCCAAAACCGCCCTGCCCCGCGCACCAGAAAAAACCCGGCACCTTCGCGTCAAAGCCATAGACGGGCAGCCGGTCGGGCGCGAAACTGCGCAGGCCCGCCCACTTGCGCTCTACCGCCTCCACCTCCCAGCCGATCACCTGCTCCATGCGCTCGATGGCGATGGCCACGTCCAGTTCATCCGGCGCGGCATCGCAAGGCGCACTCGGCGTCTCGTCATGCGGGGTCAGCCAGATGCGCCCGGCCTCGGGCTTGAAATAGAACGTCTCGTTGATGTCGAGAACCAGCGGCACGTCGTTCGGCACTTCGGGCCTGGTGCGCAATTGCACGACCGTGCGGCGCAGCGGTTCGATCCCGATGGGCGCGGCACCGGCGATTTCGGCGACACTATCCGCCCAGGCTCCGGCGGCGTTGACCAGTGTGTCGCACGCAACCTGCGACCCGTCGGCCAAGTCCAGCCGCCAGCCATCGGCCTCGCAATACGCCGCCTTCAACTCCGCGCGCGTACGCAACGCGGCCCCCGTCTTCTTCGCCGCCGTCAGGTAGTGCTGGTGCAAGGCCGCGACGTCGATGTCCGAGCATGGCGCTTCCCAAGCGGCGCAGGTCCATTCCTCGGCCAGTCCCGGCACACGCGCTTCTATCTCGTCACGGCCCAGCAACTCGACATCCGCACCCAAAGCGGCGAACCGCTTTACGAATGCCTCAACCTTGGCCCGATCCGATTCGCGCCCGATATTCAGCGCCCCGCGCGGCGACAGAAAACCGCCGTCGCGCAGGAACGGGCCGGAAGCAGCGGTCAGCGGATAGACGCCGGGTCCGCCATAAGTCTCTTCCCAGAACGCCGCGCTGCGCCCGGTGGCGTGATAGCCGGGCCGCTCCTCCGTCTCGATCATCAGCACCGATGCGTGCGGTGCGACCATCGCGGCAAGGCTGGCTCCGGCCATGCCCGCACCGACGATGACGATATCGTACCGCTCGCTCACCACGCGGGGGCTTTTTCGGCAAGGAAGCGATCGATGGCGGCCAAGGCACGCTCGCGCACCGGATCGGCTTCCCGCAGAATCTCGTGCGCGGCCTCGCGCCCGAATTCCAGCAATTCGGCTTTTGGCAACAACTTCGCCGCGCGCCGAATCGCGGCGGGCGAAACCAGCCGGTCGGCCTTAGTCGACAGCAGCAGGGTCGGCACTTCCATGCCAGCCAGCGCCCCGGTTTGCATGACGCGCTGCATCGAGACCACCGCCTGCTCCAGCCAGCCCCAGCTTCCCGGCCCCATCACCAGTTCGGGCCGCGCCTGCCGCCACCAACCTTCGTCGGCGTAACGCTCCGCATCGTGGGTCAGCAGCGCCTTGCGCCCCGCCGGAAACTCGCCGGGCCGCTCGCTCCACTTCCATGCCGGACGACGCGGATCGCCCATTCCGGCGCGCCAGCGGGCAAAACCGCGCATCAGCCAATAGGGCAGCTGGATGCCCGAAAAACCCAGCATTGGCGCGACGAGCACCGCCGCGACCGGATCGATTCGCTTTTCCTCCAGCGCGCGTAGCGTCAGGTGCCCGCCCATCGAATGCCCGATTGCGACATGCGGCCCGCGGTGCGCCGCGCGCCATTGCGGCCAGAACGCGTCCAGATCGTCGATCCAGTGCGCAAAATTATCGACATGGCCGGTGGTGGCGTCAGTGCCCAACCGCCCGGACCCCGCCTGCCCACGCCAGTCCAGCGCCGTCACCGCCCAGCCTTTCAGATGCCAGCCGTGCAGCGTTTCCAGATACTTTTCGTAATGATCGCCCCGCCCCGCCAGAAACAGGATCGCCCCGCGCACACCGCTTTCGGCAGCCGCACCGGGCCAGTCGATCCGGCGCACCGCGTGGCCGTCGGCGGCGTGCCATGTCGCCTCGGTCGCGACCGGCGGGATCGCACGGCGGAATTGCGCTGCCGACTGGCTCACCGGTCAGACGAAAGCCGGTTTGTGTTGGTTACTGTTTGGTAAGCCATCGCGCTTAGACCGGGCCCCAAGTTGGTAAATTTTGCCGAACCCATCGATCGTGAAAAGGGCCCTGAATGAACACCGCACTGGTCACTTACGGATTGCTCTGTTGCTTGGCAATCGCGGTCCTTTACGCCGCGTTCACCGATATCCGCAGCCGCAAGATCACGAATCGCCTTACGCTCAGCGTCGCGCTTAGCGCTCCCGCCTTCTGGTGGGCATCGGGCCTGTCGCTGTGGCCGGGCGTCGCCATCCAGATCGCGCTGGCCGTCGGCATGTTCTTTTTCGGCGCGCTGATGTTCCGTTTTCGCCAGATGGGCGGCGGCGACGTAAAGTTGCTGACCGCGATCGCGCTGTGGTTGCCGCCGATGGTTTTCGTGGCGTTGATGCTGATGATCTGCATCGCCAACGGCGTTCTGACGGTCGCCATGATCCAACGCCACCGCAAGGCGAAACGCCGCGGACGCGACGTTGGCCAGCTGCAGATTCCCTACGGCGTTTCGGTGGCGGTCTGCATGCTCGTGCTGCTCGCGGCCAAGTACGGGCCGGGCCTGCAGCAGACCTTAACAACGAATTCGATGCTGTCTTGACCTGATTTTAACCATTGCGGGCGAGTCTGGCCCGGTAACGCAGTCGCGAGAGAGAATCGAAAACGCGACTGATGTGGACATGACGAAGGGGCGACTAGAGCCATGGACAAGAAGAAGCTGATTTTGCTGGTTGTGGCGCTTGTCGTCGCGGTGGGTACCGCGCTGATGGCCCGTTCCATGTTCGCCGGCAACGCCGCACCTCAGGTTGAGGCTGCCACCACCGAACCGCAGGGCCCGCGCGTCCTGGTCGCGACGCGCAAGCTGCCCGTCGGCACGATCATCACCGCCGATGCCCTGCAGTTCAAGCTCTGGCCCAAGGAAATGGTGCAGGATGCCTATTTCGTCGAAGGTCAGGCCGACATGAACAAGCTGCTCGGCACCGTCGCCCGCTTTCCGGTTACCGCCGGTCAGCCGGTGACGCAGGGCGCGCTGGTCATGCCCGGCGATCGCGGTTTCCTTGCCGCGGCGCTTGGCCCCGGCATGCGCGCCGTGACGATCCCCGTTTCGGCCAAGACCGCCGTTGCCGGTTTCGTATTCCCGGGTGACCGCGTCGATCTGATGCTGACCCAGAAGGTCAAGGAAGGCGAACAGTCCTTCAGCGCGACCGAAACCGTGCTGCGCAACCTGCGCGTTATCGCCACCGATACCCGCACCGACAGCCAGGTCGTCGACGGCAAGACCGTCGTTGCCAAGACCAGCATGGTCACGATCGAAGCGACCCCGCGGATCGCCGAGAAGATTTCGGTCGCCCAGACGCTCGGCTCGCTCAGCCTCTCGCTGCGTCCGCTGGCCGATACGCGCGCCGAACTGGATCGCGCCATCGCCCGCGGCGAAGTGGTCGTCCCCGACGGCGCCTCGCCCGAGGAAGAGGAAGAGATCCTGCGCCTTGCCATGAACAAGCCGCAGGAAGGCAAGTCGACCTACCAGACCGGTGGCGACGTCTCTCGCTTCGCCTCGCGCATCAACAGCGCACCTGCCCCGCGCATCGGTGGCGGCGGCGCAGCAGCCCCGGCTGGCCCTGCAAAGCCCACCGGCCCGGTCGTCCGCATTACCCGCGGTACCAACACCGCGATGGTCCCGGTCAAGAACTGAGCCCGCACAGCCCAGAGAAACGAAGGACCAGACGGTCATGAGCAAGACAATCCATTCCCAGGGGGGAACCAAGATGAAACGCCTGCTTGCCAGCATTGCCTTCGCCGCCACCGCACTGGCGCCGATCGGTGCCGCCGGAATTTCCGGCACGGCCGCCGCCCAGACCTTGGCCAAGCCGACCAACGAAATCGTCTTGTCGGTCAAGACCGGGCAGCTGGTCACGATCAACGGCCGGATGGCCGATATCTTCATCGCCGACGAATCGATCGCCGACGTGCAGGTGAAGTCCAGCAACCAGGTCTTCGTTCTGGGCAAGGCGCCGGGTGAAACCACCCTTTATGCCGCCGATGCAGCGGGCAACATCATCTGGTCGTCGATCGTCCGGGTCGGCAACAATATCGACAGCATCGACCAGATGCTGACGTTGGCGATGCCCGAGGCGCGCATCCAGACCGCGACGATGAACAACACCATCCTGCTGACCGGTACGGTCGCGGCCCCCGAAGACGCGGCAGAGGCCGAACGCCTTGTCACCGCGTTTGTCGGCGAAGGCACCAACGTGATCAGTCGCCTGCGCCTGACGACGCCGCTGCAGGTCAACCTGCAGGTCCGCTTTGCCGAAGTCAGCCGCACGCTGGTTCGCGCCCTGAATTCGAACCTGCAAGTGTTCGACAGCACCGACGGGTTCAACTTCGGCGTGCAGCGTGGCACGGACTTCATCGAAGAAGCCTTCGACGAGAACAACAATGTGACAGGCGCCAAGTACGCACTGGGCGAATCGAACACGAACCTGATCACGCAGTTTCCGCAGTTCCTCGGCCTCGACGTTATCAGCTTGCTCGAAGCGGCCGAAAATCAGGGTCTGGTCACCACGATTTCGCAGCCGAACCTGACCGCGCTGTCGGGCGAGACCGCCGAATTCCTGGCGGGCGGCGAATATCCAATCCCGACCAGCTCGGGTCTCGGCTCGACCTCAATCGAGTTCAAGAAGTTCGGCGTCTCGCTGTCCTACACCCCGACGGTGCTGGCCAACGGTCGCATCTCGATCCGCGTCCGTCCGGAAGTGTCCGAACTGTCGACGCAGGGCGCTGTCACCGTGGGCGGGTTCTCTATCCCCGCCCTGACAGTCCGCCGCGCGGAAACGACGATCGAGCTGGGTTCAGGCCAGAGCTTCATGATCGCCGGCCTGCTGCAGAACCAGTACAGCACCTCGATCGAGAAGACGCCTGCAATCGGCGATATTCCGATCCTCGGCAATCTGTTCCGTTCCAACTCCTATCGCCGCGGCGAGACCGAGCTGGTGATCGTGGTGACGCCGTATCTGGTGAAGCCGGTCGACGCGAAGGACATCAAGCTGCCGACCGACGGGTTGCAGTCGCCGGGCGAAATCGAACGCCTGCTGCTGAACAAGTGGACGGACGGCGACGCCAGCAAGACACGCCCGATGCCGCGCGCGGCGGAAGACGTGACCGCGCCGTCGATCAGCGCCGCAACACCGGGTGCCGCTTATCCGGCACAGACACCGGTTCGCAGTGCCGACGCGGGCAATTCCGCCCCGGGCTTTTCCTTCTGATCCGCGCTTGAAGAGGTGATGACGATGACGAAAATCGCACAACAGTCCGCCCGCAAGCCGGCGTTCCGCCCGATGGCGCTGGCCCTTGTTTCCGCCCTCGCCCTGTCGGGCTGCATCGGCGGCGTTCCCACCAACCGCTCGCTCTATTCGGAAAACCAGCCGGTGGTCAGCCGCACGAACTATGTGTTCGACGTGCAGACCAGCGCAACGGGCGTTCCCAGCAGCGAACAGCGCCGGTTGACCGACTGGTTCGACGCGCTGGAGCTTGGTTACGGCGACAAGGTATCGGTGGATTCCAGCGGGATCAGCGCCGCGGCGCGTGACGACTTGTTCGCACTCGCCGATCAGGAAGGCTTTCTGTTGAAGGAAGGCGCTCCGCTGACCGAAGGCATGCCCGGCGCAGGTGTGGCCCGCGTGGTCGTCACCCGTGCGGTGGCAACCGTGCCGAACTGCCCGAACTGGTCCGCCAATTCGGACTCCAACCCAAACAACGCGACCAGCCCCGGATACGGCTGTGCCGTCAACGGCAATCTGGCGGCGATGATCGCCGATCCGGAAGACCTGCTGCGCGGTCAGCGCGGCACGGGCGAAACCGTCGTGATGACCAACACCAAGGCGATCGACGCCTATCGTTCGGCCGAACCGACCGGCGGTGGCAACACCGTTACCGCGGTCGCATCCGACAGCAAGTAAGGCAGGAGGTAAGTAACATGAACGCTCCCTGGAACGCCGGCTCTGGCAACAGCGACCGCGACGCATTCGCCGCCTTTCTGTGCGACGAAGCGACGATGGACGTCGTCCGCAACACCACGTCCGAACTCGGCCTGCCGCACGAAAAATGTCACAAGGGGGGCCTTCGCAACGCTGTCCAGACCCTTTCGGTTTCGGCCAGCCCGTCGATCCTGCTGGTCGACCTGTCCGAATGCGGCGACCCGCTGAGCGACATCAACGCCCTTGCCGAAGTCTGCGAGCCCGGCACCGTCGTGGTTGCCGTGGGTCAGGTCAACGACGTGCGCCTCTATCGCGATCTTACCGCCAGCGGCATTCAGGATTACCTGCTCAAGCCGTTGACCGAAGATGCGCTACGCGATGCGCTGATCCAGGCACAAGCGAGCTTCTCTGCACCGCGCGTCAGCCATGACAACGGCGCGGCCCGCGATCACGTGATGACGGCGGTCGTCGGCACCCGTGGCGGTGTCGGTGCCTCGACCATCGCGACCTCGCTCGGCTGGATGTTCAGCACCGAACACAAGCTGCCGACCGCGCTGCTCGACCTTGACGTGCACTTCGGCACCGGCGCGCTGACGATGGATCTGGAACCCGGTCGCGGCCTGACCGATGCAATCGACAACCCGTCGCGCATCGACGGACTGTTCATCGAACGCGCCATGGTACGGGCGAACGACAACCTGTCGATCCTGTCGGCAGAGGCCCCGATCCACACGCCGCTAATGACCGACGGTTCGGCCTTTGTACAACTGGAAGACGAGTTCCGCCAGGCCTTCGACATGACCGTCGTCGACCTGCCGCGCAACATGCTCATCAACTTCGCGCACATCCTGAACGGCGTGAACACGCTGGTCCTGGCAACCGAACTGACGCTGGCCTCTGCCCGCGATGCGATCCGCATCCTGTCGTGGAGCGCAAGCCATGCAGAGCACATGCGCACCATCGTCGTCGCCAACAAGGTGGCGCAGGGTGCTGGCGAAATCAGCCGGGCCGACTTCGAAGCCTCTATCGAGCGCAAGATCGACTATGTCATCCCTGCCGACGTCAAGGCGGCGACGCAGGCGGCAAAGCTGGGCCAGGTGCTGGTCGATGCCAACCGCGCCAGCAAGGCGTCTATCGCCCTGCGCGATCTGGCCCGCACGATCGTCGCTTCGGGCGGCGATGCCGACGCCGGAAAGGCGAAGGGCGGCAGCAAGGGCTCGCTGATGGACAAGTTCAATCTCGGCTCGGTGCTGGGCGCAAAGCAGAAGGCCTGATCGGGGCGCACGCCCCCACACGGCACCGTGCCAACCGGGACTACGTAGAGGACGAAGACGATGGATATAGCGCAAATCGGGGTAATCGCCCTTGGCCTGTTCGCGATCATGTTCATCGCCTACATCGCGCTTTACGGTTCGACCGCAACGCGTGCGCAGACCAAACGCCTGCAGCAAATCCGTTTCCGCCATTCGGAAAACGGCGCGGCCAAGGTCGAGGCGCAGTTCAAAAAGGCGGTCGCCGCCCGCCGGATGCGACCCCACCGCACCGCCGGGGCCGATTCGCGCATTGCGGCGCTTTCGCTGCGGCTTGACCGCACGGGCAAGGACTGGACGGTTCAGCAGTATCTTTACGGTTCGGTCGGGCTGGGCGTCATCGTCGCCGCCTTGGTCATCCTGAAATTCGGCGCACCGTTGCTGGGCCTCGCGGTTGGCGCGATGGTCGGGGCCGGTTTGCCGCACCTTGTCGTGAAACGGCTGATCGCCAAGCGGACCAACGCCTTCAACGTGAAGTTCCCCGACGGCATCGAACTGCTGGTCCGTGGCCTGCGTTCGGGCCTGCCGGTTACCGAGACGCTGGGCGTCGTCGCAGGCGAAGTTCCGGGCCCGGTGGGCGAAGAATTCCAGATGGTGGTGGACCGGGTAAAGGTCGGCAAATCGCTGGATGACGCGCTGCAGGAAACTGCGGACAAGCTCGACCTTGCCGAATTCAAGTTCTTCTGCATCAGCCTTGCCATTCAGCGCGAGACCGGCGGTAACCTTGCCGAAACGCTGTCAAACCTTGCCAAGGTGTTGCGCGACCGTGCGCAAATGAAGCTGAAGATTCGCGCCATGAGCTCCGAAGCCAAGGCATCGGCCTATATCGTCGGCGCCCTGCCCTTTGTCGTCTTCATCATGGTCTACATGCTGAACCCCAAATACCTGGGCGGGTTCTTTACCGACGATCGCCTGATCGTGGCCGGTCTGGGCGGCATGGTGTGGATGAGCATCGGCGCATTCATCATGTACAAGATGGTCAGCTTCGAGATCTGAGCGGGAAAGGCACGAACCCATGAATAATCCCGCAGGCCCCACGCTCCTTGGTTTCGACATCATCATGGTCGGGACCATCCTGGCCGGCGTTGCCGCGCTGGCCGCGATGATGGCGGTCTATGCCGCGGTCACCGTCCGCGATCCGATGGCAAAGCGTGTCAAGTCGCTAACCGACCGTCGCGAAGATCTGAAGGCCGGGTTGATGGGCACGGTCAACGTGCGTCGTTCGATCCGCCGCAAGACCGACGTGACGAACAAGATCCGCGATGTGCTCGGTTCGCTGCGCATGTTGCAGGATTCGCAGATCGCGACGATCGAACAGAAGCTGATGCACGCCGGTATCCGCCGCAAGGAACTGGCCTATGTCGTCGTCGCCGCGCGTCCGGTGCTGATGATCACGCTGGGCTTGCTGGCCGCAACGGCGATCTATTGGACCGATACCTATCCCACATGGGGCTCGACGCGCCGGTTCATGTCCTTCGCGGCGGTGTTGATTTTCGGCTACAAGGCGCCGGACATCTACCTGAAGAACCTTATCGGCAAGCGCACCACGGCCATCCGCAAGGCACTGCCCGACGCGCTCGACCTGCTGGTCATCTGCGCCGAGGCCGGCCTGACCGTCGACGCCGCTTTCGGTCGCGTCGCCAAGGAACTGGGCCGCGCCTATCCCGAACTGTCGGACGAATTCGCGCTTACCTCTATCGAACTGTCGTTCCTGTCCGAACGCAAACAGGCCTTCGACAACCTGGCCTATCGCGTTGATTTGGAGGCGGTGAAGGGCGTGACCACGACGATGGTCCAGACCGAACGCTATGGTACGCCGCTGGCATCGGCACTGCGCGTGCTGTCGGCCGAGTTCCGCAACGAACGCATGATGCGGGCCGAAGAAAAGGCCGCGCGCCTGCCCGCGATCATGACCGTGCCGCTCATCATGTTCATCCTGCCGGTTCTGTTCATCGTGATCCTTGGCCCGGCGGCCTGTGCCATCTCGGACACCTTCCTCAACAGAGGTTGAGCGAAGGCG
Organism: Croceicoccus naphthovorans; assembly: GCF_001028705.1. Classification (NCBI taxonomy): domain Bacteria; kingdom Pseudomonadati; phylum Pseudomonadota; class Alphaproteobacteria; order Sphingomonadales; family Erythrobacteraceae; genus Croceicoccus; species Croceicoccus naphthovorans. The sequence goes on from NZ_CP011770.1 coordinate 2,755,249, forward strand.
AGAATCCGGAACGAAAAAGGGCGGGACCGGTATGCCGGTTCCGCCCCTTTTTCATTGGCCCTTGTGGATCGCCCAGCCGCGAGCGGCTGCCGATGCCTGCCTCAGCTGATATCCGAATCGCGAACTTGCGCGAACAACTTGTCCAGAATCTTGCGCAGATTGCGCTGCTCTGCGGGGGTCAGGCATTCGAGAAGCCGGTCTTCCATACCCAGCGCCAGCGGCATGATCTGACCATGCATCTCGCGCCCCGCGGCGGTTAACTCCAGCATATGCGAACGCCCGTCGTTATCGTTCGGGCTGCGCTCCAGAAGCCCGCGATCGACCAGAACCTTGCAGGCGCGGTGCACGGCAACCTTGTCCATGAACGTCGCACTGACCAACTGTCGCTGCGTCAGGGCACCGACATCGCCGAGCACAGCCATGACTCGCCATTCCGGAACGTTCACCCCGAATCGCGCGCGGTATTCAACCGCGATGCGGTTGCTGACCGCGTTCGACGTGATCGAAAGGCGGTACGGCAGAAACTCCGACAATCGTGGCGGCGATTTGGGGCTGGTCTGGGACATAAGGAGGCTATTACGAAATATTTTGCTTATCGCAAAGCTCTTGTACTTTCGATGCGCGCAAGAGGCATTCATGGCACAGAAAGTTGCATATGCTTCTAGATTTAAGTGGCACCGGAACTTGAACGTCGGCTCAACTTTCTGTGCGATGCTTGTCAGACAACGAAGCTGCTCAGCGAGCAATCTGCTTTGCTCGATATAAACTCCTGTTTATCATCATTCTTTCATTAGCCTCATCGTTGCTATTGACACAAACCTATACGCCCCTTGTTTCAGCCAAAACCAGCTAGGAGAGCAGTCAGCTATGTGCTGTTCCCGCAACAGTCCCGCTAATTTCGTCTCCCTGGTAACCAAATCGCTTTGCATTGAGCTGGCTTGGTGGAAGTAACGGACCATGACCCGAGGCGCATGTACGTTAGGGCAACAACTCCGCCTTATCGGGCGGATTAGACAAGGGACTGACCAAATCATGACCACCAGCACATTTCGCAAGCGCATGCTGCGGACGGGCTCGGCATTGCCGACTCTTGCGCTGCTCGGCGCGGGCGGCGCAATCGCGACGCCCGCGTTCGCGCAAGATACGGCAGAGGCTCCGGCCGGCGACGCCATCATCGTCACCGGTTCGCGCATCGTTCGTCCGAACCTCGAATCTAACAGCCCGATCGCGGTTGTCGATGGCGATGCAACGGTCGAAAATGCCGACGTTACGCTCGACACTTACCTAAACACGCTGCCGCAGGTTAACCCGGCCGGCACGACCACGTCGAACAACCCCGGCAACAATGGTCAGTCCAACGTCGACCTTCGCGGCCTTGGTTCGAACCGCAACCTCGTCCTTATCGACGGTCGCCGCCCGATGGTGTCCTCGTCCAATCAGGACGTCGACCTTAACACCATTCCGCAGGGCCTGATCGAGCGAATCGAAATCGTCACCGGCGGCGCCGGCGCGATCTACGGCGCCGACGCCATCGCCGGTGTCGTCAACATCCGCATGAAGGACGACTTCGAAGGTCTCGACCTTCGCGGCACCTACTCAAACAGCATTGGTTTGGGTACCGGCGATGCCGAGGAATATCAGCTCAGCGGCACAATTGGCGGCAATTTTGCCGACGGTCGCGGCAACATCGCAGTGGCATTCGAACATGCGGAGCGTGAAGGTCTGATCAAGTCGCAGCGCGATTTCTCGCAGCAGGCGACGTCGACCACGCGCACCTTCCCGACTGGCCGACTGGTTGAAGGCAACAATGCAATCCCGCAGGACGCAATCGACGCGCTATTCGCCACCTATGGTGTGACATCGGGTGCGCCGACTTCAGGCGCTTCGAACATCGCTTTCAACAACGACGGTACGCTGTTCGGCACGGGCATTTTCAACAATCCGGAAAGCGTGACAAACTATCGCTATCCGACGGGTTCAGGCGCGAACGCCAACACGAACTTCTTCCCGGATTTCTACACCTATAACTTCGACATCATCAACTTGCTGGTGTTGCCATTGGATCGCGATTCGGCCTTCGGTCGCGCGCATTATGAAATCAGCCCTGCGGCTGAATTCTTCGCGCAAGGTTCGTGGACCGAGTACAACTCGGCGACCGCGCTGGCGCCGACCCCGGTCAGCACCTCGATCAACAACCCTGCAAGCCAAACCTCGCAGCGCAACGCGGTTTCAAGTCTGGTTGAAGTTGGCTCACGCGCCACGGCATTCGTTGTACCGGTGACCAACCCGTTCATTCCCGATGACCTTGCCACGCTGCTCGCAGCCCGCACCGGCGATAACACTCAATTTGTTGGCAGCGGGGCGGACGAACCTTTCCAGATTTCGAAGCGCTTCCTCGATGCCGGTCTGCGTCAGCAGAACTTCAACACCGAAGTGCTGCAGGGTCTGATCGGCCTGCGCGGCGAATTTGCACCGGGCTGGAACTACGAGGCCTATGCCTCGAAGGGCAAGACGACGATCACCGCCGATCTGCAGGGCAACGTCAACGTTCAGCGTGTGCAGGAACTGCTCGAAGCGCCCGATGGCGGGGCGTCGATCTGCGACGGTGGCTTCAATCCCTTCGGCGTTCAGCCGCTCTCGGCCGACTGCCTCGACTATGTGAAGGAAGCGGCGTTCACGACGACCGAATTCACGCAAGACGTCTATCAGGGCTACATCACCGGCGAACTGTTCGAACTACCCGCCGGCCCGATGTCGATGGTGCTTGGCGCCGAACACCGCAAGTTCAAGTATTCGTATGACGCGGGCACGCTGAACGGCCCGATCGCCGGCTTCAACACCGGTACCGATGACCTTGGCACCAACACCTTCACCGACTTCTTCGGCGAACTGCTGGTTCCGCTGGTCGATGGTGGCTTTGTCGACTCCGCCGAACTGTCGCTGTCCGCTCGTCGTTCGACTAGCGACTACAACGACATCCAGAACGGTATCGACGGAGAGAAGAAGGATTCGTGGGCCTATGGTGCAACGCTCAGCGTCGCGCCGACCCAGGACCTGCGCCTTCGTGCCAGCTACCAGCGTTCGGTCCGCGCACCAAACTTTGGTGAGCTGTTCTCGGGCGGCGGCGCGTTTCCGCAGTATTTCGATCCCTGTTCGGCAAGCACCAACTTCCGCCAGAGCGGTGGCGAGGCTGCTCGCGACCTCTGCATCGCCACGGGCATCGATCCGGGTGCTGTTGACAACTACCAGCAGACTCCGGGCAGCCAGGTCTATCTGGGAACCATCGGCAATCCGGACCTCGATCCTGAAACCTCAGACACCTTCACTTTTGGCGGCGTCTTCCAAGTTGCGGGCTTCACCGGATCGATCGACTACTACAACATCAAGGTGAAGGACGCGATCCTGCTTCCCGATCCGAACATCATCATCGCAGGCTGCTATGGTTATCTCGGCCAGAACCCCGACCTGAGCTTTGATAACCAGTATTGTTCGTACGAAGGCGACAGCATCCTTTCGCGTTCGCCTGACATCAGCTTCATCTCGGTCCCCGAGGAGCTGGGTGGCGACGGTTCGGGCTACTTCCAGAACATCAACCAGGGCACGATCAAGACTTCGGGCATCGACTTCCAGCTCGGCTACAAGCTACCGACGGAATTCATTGGCCCGGAATCGAGCATCGATTTCAACCTGCTGATGAACTACATCATCGACTACAAAGTCGAGGAACTGCCCGGAGTAGTCATCGACTATGCCGACACGGTTTCCTACTTCGGCGCAAATCTTGGAACCAGCTTCCCGCGTTGGAAGGGTAACTTGCAAACCAAGGTGAACTTCTCCGACAATCTCGCCCTCGATACGCGTCTGCGCTACATCGATGGGATGAAGAACCGCGCATCGGTGCAGTTCGAAGGGGAAGAGTTCAGCGGCGTGGATTCCGTGATCTACGTCGACGCCGCTCTGGAAGCGAATGTCGAGAACTTCACCTTCCGCGTCGGTGCGAACAACCTGTTCAACAAGGGGCCGGAACTCTATGCGCCGAACGTGCAGTCGGGTACCGATCCGTCGCTCTACGACGTCATCGGTCGCCGGGGCTATGTCTCGGTCCGCGTGAAGTACTGATCGCTTCGCACGATCGAAGAAACGAGAAAGGGGGCGGGGAAACCCGCTCCCTTTTTCTTTGTCATTCATATCTTGCTGTGAACACGATAGATCAGGGTCCTATGAACGACATTGCAACATCGATGGATCGCGCGGTGAAAGCATTTCAGCGCGGCGATTTCGCAACCGCCCGGGATATTGCCGCACGGGCCCTGAAATCACAGCCTTCAAACGTCAACATCATGCAGTTTCTCGGCATCGCGCAGGCCCAGGCTGGTGACAAGCGGGCAGGCTTGGCTACTTTGCAGCATGCCCTCCGTCTGAATCCGCACAATCGCCAGCTGCGTCTGAATGCGGCGCGGGCGGCGCTCGACGCGGGCCTCGCCGCGATGGTGGCGGATTTGTGCAAACCTATGGGCAATGATCCGCATGCAGTGCAGCTATTGGCCGAAGCAGACAAGTTGGCGGGCAACGCCGGTGACGCGATGTCAACATATGCAAGGCTGGCGGACTTACAGCCCAACGACGGCAAAGTGCTCAACAATTACGGTAACGCCTTGCTGGAAGCAGGCGAGACGGAACGCGCGGTAGAAGTCTTGGAAAGGGCTGCCTTTCACATGCAGGACGAACCGCAAATCTGGCTCAATCTTGGTCGCGCAAATTCGATCTTGAAGCGGTTTGATCGTGCCGAGATTGCTTTCGATAGGGCTATCGCGCTTAATCCCACTGATGCGCAGGTGAATTTCGAGCTTGGCAAGTCCCTGTTCCGGCACGGGAAGGCCGAACAGGCTCTGATCCGCCTGTCCGAAGCGGCGCGCGGCGGTATTCTCGAACCGCAGGTCTTCGTCCTGATCGGCCTGTGCTACGTCTCGCTCGATCAAAGAGAGCAGGCCGAACAGGCCTATCGCATGGCACTGCGCCGCGATCCAACTTACGATCGCGCGATCCTGACGCTTGCGATCCTTTACGAGCAAGGCAATCAGCTAGAAGCGCTGCGCGACCTTTATGAAGAGGCCCGCGACCGCAATCTGACGGGTGCGAACATCACCTATATCGAGGCGCTCGTCCTGCGCCGTGAAGGCAATTTGCAAGCTGCTCTCGAACTGGCGCAGCAAACCATGCCCGAAGGCGTAGATTCAATCGTCCGGTCGCAATTTATCGGACAGGTCGCGGATCAACTCGGCGACACAGATACCGCCTTTGCAGCCTTTTCGGACATGAACGCTGGTATGGCCACAAAGCCAGAGGCCTTGCGGTACGACGGTACCGAGCACCGCCGCTTTATTCAGTCCCGAACAGGCCTCGTCACATCCGACTGGTTCGAAAGTTGGAAGCCGGTTGAGATCGCAGACGACCGTGCGGATCCGGTCTTTCTTACGGGCTTCCTCAGATCGGGAACCACTCTCCTCGATACGATCCTTATGGGCCACCCTGACACTGACGTGCGTGAGGAAGAAGAGATGGTGGCCGTGTTGGAGCGGCAGGCAGGCCCAATCGAAAACCTTGGCAACCTGGATGACCCGGCAATCGGCAAAATGCGGGACAGCTATTTCGCCGAGGCAGCCAAAGGCGGCGCTCTCCACCCGGACAAGATGTTGATCGACAAATACCCGCTAGCAACTTTACGGGCCAGTTTTATCCATCGCGCATTTCCCGATGCACGCTTTATTTTCGCCCTGCGCCACCCCTGTGACGTAGTGCTGTCTTGCTGGATGCAGAACTTCAGAGTCACACGGGCGATGGCCAGCTTTTTGACGCTGGAAAATGCAGTAGGGATGTATGCGGCGGCAATGGAACACTGGATGCAGGCACGCGAAATTTTACCGTTGCGCGTTCATACCGTTCGATACGAAGACATGATTTCCGATCTTCAGGGCGAAATGCGTCCCTTGCTCGACTTTCTGAATCTGGAGTGGGACGACCGCATACTTGATTACCGCAAGACTGCGAGCGACCGCGGCTATATCCGCACGCCGAGCTATGCGCAGGTCACGGAAAAGATGTATTCACGCGCGAGCGGTCGCTGGCAACGCTATCGCCCGCAGCTTGCGCCGATTCTCGATACATTGGCACCTTGGGCCATCCGGTTCGGTTATCCCGATCCGCGTGACATTTAAAAGAATTGTCCACCCGTGGCGCGCAACCACCCAGTAATCGAAAGCCTAGGCCCGGGTGCGAATGTGCTGACCTGTGAGACTGAATGTAGTCGGGGCACCTTGAATAGTCGCAGTGCGTTGAAGCGAGGCACATACATTTCTGCCGCCTGCTCGTCGGACGAATGAAAAGCCAACAGTCCGCCATGCTCGATCCGCCAATCACGACTTAGTGACAGAACGTAAGCAGCATGGCGATTCTTTCCTTCGACATCGTCATCGTGTGCGGTCAAGAAATGGCCGGGGTCATAGGCGGTTGCGTGCATGTCCGCGAAATCAACTGTTTGAGGCAGACCGAGCTGGTGGAAGAATGTCTGAACTTGTGCCGAAGACATGAACCGCGCGAAATCGTTTAGAACAGAATGATCGCCCTTGCGGTCATTTGCGTGGTCCGGCACGCGAAGGCTCCGGTATCGATATTGGAACCCGGTGCCGGCAGCTTCCCCGATCAATCTCTCCAATTTTTCTTTCTGGGCGTCAGACAAAACTTTGAACTCTGAGGCTGAAATCTCATAGTCCTTAGCTCCTGAGTTGAAAACCTCAAGCCAATCGGACCTCACCCCAAGATGTCGTTCCAGCACGGCTGCAGAGTCCGCATTGAGAAAGGGAGCCATTTCGACAAACCCTCGTCGTTCGAATTCCGCCCTCAGCGAATCGATATCCGCTCCGTCCGACAATTGGAACAAACTCACCTCGCATTCCCAAGCTTCGAGTTTCATACCTATTTGGGTGCATTAAGCCGAGAACGAACGATGCTGACGCATAGCGCTGGCTGGATGCAAAGCCAATTGGTTACATATGTTGCTAATTAGCAACAGCCGCAAAGGTTGTGCCTGCCAGTAACTCTTTCAGATTGATTACGAACGTAACGAAAGGCAGTTTCTGCTGCAAGCTGTACGAAAGCAGCAGCTGCGTGCATTCGGATCATGCACTCTAAACGTGGCGCGGACTCTTTATCCGACCACAATTCGGGGACTGAACTCATGAAAATCAATACGATCGCCACTCGCGGGAAGAGCGCAATGCTCGGCGGCGCTGGCGTCATTGCGCTTTCCATTGCGGCGTTTGCAGCGCCCGCCTCTGCCCAGGACGGTATCACGGACTGTGCCGATCTAGATGGTGACGGCGTTTGCGATCCTGCCAGCACCGGCATCAACGCTGATGCTTCCACTGCCGAACCCGGCACCATCGTCGTGACAGGTTCGCGCGTTCGTCGCGACAACTTCGATACGCCGAATCAGGTCAACGTCATTACGCGCGAAGACGCCATTCTCTCAGGTGCCACTTCGACCGCAGAAGTGCTCCAGAACTCGTCTGTCACATCGGGTACGGCCCAGATCAACGGATCTTTCCTTGGCTATGTTTCCGAAGGTGGCACTGGCGCGAACACCGTCGGCCTTCGTGGGTTCGGCTCTGCTCGCACCCTGACCCTGCTGAATGGCCGTCGGCTGGCTCCGGCCGGCGTTGGCCCGGAACTGGTTGCCGCCGACCTTAACGTCCTGCCAAGCGCTGTCGTTCAACGTATTGAAGTGCTGCGTGAAGGCGCATCGTCTGTCTATGGCTCCGACGCTATCGCTGGCGTTATCAACGTCATCACCGACACGAAGGTCGATGGCCTGACTCTCGACGGCTTCACCGACCAGCCGATCGCACACGGCGGCGGCGGCCGGACCTATCGCCTGTCGGCTACTGCCGGCAAGACGTTTGATCGTGGCTACATCACCGGCTCTGTCGAATATCGCGAGCGGACCGGCCTGCAGCTGAATGACCGTGACTCGATCGGCAATTGCCCGCGCAACCTTTTCTATGACCCGGAGACGGGTGAGGAAATCGGCCAGATCGATCCGAACACCGGCGAGCTGCAGTGTTTTCCATACACTACCGACGGTGGCAGCGGCACGGCGAGCGGCTATGGTATCTTCTACACCTTCTCTGGCTCCGGTCGTCTGACTTATGACGAAGATGGCAACATCTCCGTCGTCAATGGCCGCGATCGTGTTGGTCCCAATCCGATCCAGTACAAGGATGATATTATCGCCCCGGTCAAAACGCTGACCGGATATCTTGCCGCAGGCTACGAGATCGAAGCGCTGGGCGATGCTGAAATCTATACCGAAGCTCTTTTTACCCGCCGCAAGTCGAGCTATTCGTACAGCCGCCAGCTGTCGATCGACTTTAACTCGCTCGACCTCAGCACCATCGAAATCTACGGCGGCAGCTATGACGGCACCCCGCTGTCGGAGTATGGCTATCCGACCAGTCCGTTCTTCCCGAACGTGCTCGCCGATGCCGGTGTGATCGCTTTCACGCCTTTCATCCAGCCAAACCGCCTGTCGAAGAGCAAGCAGGAAGTCGATTTCATGCGCTGGAATGGCGGTCTTCGCGGAACACTGTTCGGCGACTGGCGCTATGACGCAAACCTTCAGCTTTCGAAGACGAAGGGTACGGCCGGTCAGCCACAGGTAACGATCGATCGCTTCAACAATGCGCTTTCGACGGTCATCGCACCCGATGGGACACCGGCCGCACTGACCGTTAGCCCGGTCGAAGGGCAGGCAGGTTTCGGCAACACCTACACCTGCACCTCCAACGTTGATGATGAGGGCAACTTCATCGCAGGTTCGACTTGCGTTCCAATCGATCTGATGGGCCTCGCCGCGCTGCGCAACGGTGCCATTCCCGACAACCAGTACAACTACCTGTATCAATATGACGAAGGCGTGAGCAAATTCCGTCAGATTACGGCATCGTTCATCGTCGATGGTCCGCTGTTCGAACTGCCCGGTGGCACGGTCAACGTGGCGCTTGGTTTCGAACACCGCGAAGACAAGATCAACGACGTCCCGTCTGCCGATACGATCAGCGGCAACGTTTATCGCTTCAGCACGCGCGGCATTACCAAGGGCAAGGATAACGTTGACGAGGTCTTCGGCGAAATCAACCTGCCGCTCATCTCGGACAAGCCGTTCGCGCGCCTGCTCGAACTCAGTGCCTCGGGCCGATACACGAACTATGCGTCATTCGGCTCTGACTTTACTTACCACCTGAACGGTCAGTGGGCACCGAACGACATCATTCGTTTCCGTGCGAACTACGGCACGTCCTTCCGCGCGCCGAACCTGTTCGAACAGAACGTTGCTGATCAGTCGGGCTTCTATGGCTCGGGCGTCGATCCGTGTAATGATTTCGCTGGCCGCTATAGCCCCGGCGATACGATCTATGACAACTGTTTGGCCGTGCTTACGCCTATTCTTGGCGTCGATGATCCCGAAACGCCTGACGTTGTCGAAGGTGCGTTGGCATTCCTGTCGACCTCTGGTCCCGAAGTCATTACCCAGGGTAACGCTTCGACTCTCGATGCCGAGACTTCAACGTCCTACGGTATTGGCGGCGTCCTTACGATTCCGCTCGGCTCGACCGATTTCTCCTTCGCCGTCGATTATTGGAACGTAAAGGTTAAGGGCGAGGTCGCCACCCTTGGCAACCTCATCCTGTCGCGCTGCTATGAGGCAGAGGATTTCCCCGACAACTATTACTGTAACTTGATCGGTGATCGCCTGCCGGCAAGCGACTCGCAGCGGGGTAACCTCGACACCTTCTTCAACCCCTACCTCAACGTCGCCCTGCGTCAGTCCGAAGGCATCGACTTCGACGCGCGGCTTGCGACTGACTTAGCAGGGGGCGAACTAGTAATCCGCTCGACGGCCACCCGCATGCTGCATCAGTACTACCAGAGCTTCGAAGAGTCAGAACCCTTCGATTACAATGGTACGCTGGGCACGCAGGGCTACAACGCGGGTCCGAAGTGGGTCGGTGACCTGAACTTCAAATACACCTTCCCAAGCGGCAATTTCGTAGTCAATTACGGTGTCGACTTCGTCGGCCCGCAGGACTCGTCGATCTTCGGCGAAGGCGAAGTTGCTTCATTCCTCGGAGAGGTTGCGCTTGATCTGAAGGCAAAGTCCTACTTCGAGCACGGCATTTCGATGCAGTGGAAGATCCAGGATCTTGGTCAGTTCACGCTCGGCATGAACAACATCTTCAATGCCAAGCCGCCGATCATCTCGGACTGCCCCAGCTCCGGCTGTAGTTATCCGCGCGTTGGCAATCGCTTTAACTCAAGCGCTTATGATCTAATCGGTCGGTCACTCTTCCTGAATGTGACGCGCACGTTTTGATAAAATGGGATACCGGTCGCCCGGGCGATCGGTATCCCATTTGAAAAAGGGCGGGGCGAAAGCTCCGCCCTTTTTTTCTGCCGACGATCCTGCGAGGGTGCAGGGCACTTCTGGCAGTCACACCAAACCGCCATCGCAATTAGGAACGATCTGATGAATTCGGGCCAGATGCCTGACCGAGCCTACGATCAGGCACTTCGCGAAGCGTTCGCGCAAACCAAAACCGATCCAGCAAATGCTGTGGAGGCGTTTCAGGCACTCGTCGCGCAGAAGCGCGAGATGGTTGCCCTGCGCGGTCTTGCGCAAGCGATGCGCCTGTCGGGGGACGAGATGAGCGCAGGTCCGTTAGAACTCGAAGCTATCGCAATTGGCATTAAACGACCGTCCTTTGCTGAAGCGCAAGCCGCATTTCTTGCGGATGATTTCGAGACAGCTGAGGTCGCTATTCGCGCCCATCTGAGAACGGACCCCGCCGACCCCGCAGCTGCTCTCATGCTCGCAAAAATTGCCGCCAGCTGCAATGCAACGGTCGAAGCGGACAACCTTTTCAAGCGCGCAATTCTATTGGCGCCGCATTACACAGAAGCGCATCTCGCTTTCGCCAAACATGCACGGGAAACAGGACGTTACGAACTGGCGCTGGAAGCTTTGAACCAAGTTCTTCGACTTCAGCCCGACCAACTGAACGCGTTGGCGCTCAAGGCATCCGCCCTCGAACAGTTACGTCGTTTCGATGAGGCCGACACGGCATTCACAGAATTGCATCGACACCACCCGAAAAACGCACGGGGCTGGGCCAACCATGGGTTCATGCTCAAGACGGTGGGACGGCAGAAAGATGCGATCAAGGCGTACCGCACCGCCATCGGGCTTGATGTCAGTTATGGGCTGGCTTGGTGGGGGCTGTCGAACCTCAAAACCATTCGTTTCGATCAGCAGGATATTGCAGCGATGCAAGCGGCGTTGCAGACCGAGCAGATGTCAGCAGAAAATCGGCTCCACATGCTCTATGCATTAGGCAAGGCACTTGATGACAATGCTAGATTCGAGGAGGCCTTCCGTACCTTTAGCGAAGGTGCCGCTATTCGTCTTAAAGAAGTCCCATATGATCCCGATCAGGTGACGCAACACACGAACAAAATGCGCGAAACGTGCACACCGAAGTTCTTCGCCGATCGTGCCGGATGGGGGTCAGAAAGAAATGACCCGATTTTCATAGTCAGCCTCCCTCGATCGGGGTCGACGCTTGTGGAACAGATACTCTCAAGTCATCCGATGATCGAGGGCACGGAAGAACTCCGAGATATCGAACGCATAGCGTTATCGATTGCACCAACCGGCGGCACCGGCGGCTGGCTTGATGTCCTGCCCGGCATGGACCGGGCGCAGATCCGCTCTTTGGGCGACCATTATATCGAAGCAACCAAGCGTTTTCGCCATACCGATCGCCCTTTCTTTACAGACAAGATGCCCAGCAATTGGGTTTTCGCAGCCATGATTATGACGATCCTGCCAAATGCAAAGATCATCGATGTGAAACGCCATCCAATGGGCTGCGGTCTTGCCAATTTCATGCAGCACTTCAATTGGGGCATCAATTATTCGTACGATCTTGGCCATATCGCGAACTTTTATAAAAACAACGTTCGCGCGATTGCGCACCTTGATGCGGTTGCACCCAATCGTATCCATCACCTGACTTACGAATCATTGGTTGAGGATACGGAACGCGAAGTACGCCGACTTCTAGATTACGTCGGTTTGCCGTTTGACGAACGCTGCATGCGCTTTTTTGAGAACGATCGGGCAGTCTATACTCCTAGTTCAGAGCAGGTGCGTTCCCCGATCAACCGTGATGGCATGGAGCGTTGGAAGAGTTACGCGCCTTATCTGGGCGAACTGGAAGAGGCGCTTGGCTCTGTTCTGGATTGCTATCCGCAAACGCCACCGCTTACTTAATATACCAAGCGGTGGCATCTGTTTTGCCGATCACCCCACCGTCATCGCCAGCGCCCCGTCGCCTTCATCGACATGCACTGTGCTGCCATCAGGCACCTCGCCTGCCAACAGCTTCTCCGCCAGTGGGTCCTGCAGGTACCGCTGCACGGCCCGCTTCAACGGGCGTGCGCCATAGACGGGATCATACCCCACCCGGCCCAACCAACGCTTCGCGGCTTCGGTAAGGTCAAGCGTGATCTTGCGGTCCTTCAGCAGCTTCTGCACACGCCCCACCTGAATCTCCACGATCGGCGCCATGTGTTCGGCGGCAAGGCGGTGGAACAGGATGATCTCATCCAGCCGGTTCAGGAATTCAGGCCGGAAATGGGCGCGCACGACGTCCATCACCTGCGGCTCGACATCGTCGACCGTTTGCCCCTCGTCCAGGTTGGCGAGGTACTGGCTGCCGAGGTTGCTGGTCAGAATAATCAGCGTGTTAGAGAAATCCACGACTCGCCCCTGCCCGTCGGTCAGGCGCCCGTCGTCGAGCACTTGCAACAGCACGTTGAACACGTCCTGGTGCGCCTTTTCCACTTCGTCGAACAGCACGACCTGATAGGGCCGCCGCCGCACCGCCTCGGTCAGCACGCCGCCTTCGTCATAGCCGACATAGCCGGGAGGCGCGCCGATCAGGCGGGACACGGCGTGCTTTTCCATGAACTCGCTCATGTCGATGCGCACCATCGCGCTATCATCGTCGAACAGGAACTCGGCGAGCGCCTTGGTCAGCTCGGTCTTGCCGACGCCCGTGGGGCCGAGGAACAAGAACGACCCCAGCGGCCGGTTCGGATCCTGTAGGCCCGCACGCGCGCGGCGCACCGCCTTTGACACGGCGACCACCGCGTCCTCCTGTCCGATGACGCGCTTGCCGATGACCTGCTCCATCTGCAGCAGCTTTTCGCGCTCGCCCTCCATCATCTTGTCGACAGGCACACCGGTCCATTTCGACACCACGCCCGCGATGTCGTCCTCCGTCACTTCCTCGCGCAGCAAAGCGTTCTCGCTCTGCGCCGAAGCCTCTGCCAGCTTGCGCTCCAGATCGGGAATCTTGCCGTAGGAAAGCTCCCCCGCCTTGGCGAGGTCGCCAGCACGCTGCGCCTGATCCAGTTCGATACGCGCGGCATCCAGCTCTTCCTTGATCTTCGCCTCTGCTTGGATCTTGTCACGCTCGTTCTGCCAGCGCGTGGTCAGCTCGCTCGATTGTTGCTCAAGGTTCGCCAGTTCCTCGCGCAGCGCCGTCAGCCGGTCCTGCGACGCGGTGTCGGTTTCCTTCTGGAGCGCCTGCTCCTCGATTTTCAACTGGATGATCCGCCGGTCGAGATTCTCAATCTCTTCGGGCTTGCTCTCCACCTCCATGCGGATGCGGCTGGCCGCCTCGTCCATCAGGTCGATGGCCTTGTCGGGCAGAAAACGATCTGAAATATAGCGGTTCGACAGCTGCGCCGCCGCGACGATCGCGCCATCGGTGATGCGTACACCGTGGTGCAGTTCGTACTTTTCCTTGAGGCCGCGCAGGATCGAGATTGTGTCTTCGACCGTCGGCTCGTCCACGAATACCGGCTGGAACCGGCGCTGCAGGGCGGCGTCCTTTTCGACGTACTTCTGATACTCGTCGAGCGTGGTCGCGCCGATGCAGTGCAGTTCGCCGCGGGCGAGCGCGGGCTTCAGCAGGTTGCCCGCATCCATGCTCCCTTCCGACGCACCCGCGCCGATCAGGGTGTGCATCTCGTCGATGAACAGGATGATGTGGCCTTCGGCGCCCTTCACCTCGTCTAGCACCGCCTTAAGCCGCTCCTCGAACTCGCCGCGATATTTCGCGCCGGCGATCAGGGCCCCCATGTCGAGGCTCATCAGCTGTCGATCCTTCAGGCTGTCGGGCACGTCACCGTTGGCGATGCGCAGGGCCAGCCCCTCGGCAATGGCGGTCTTGCCGGTGCCGGGCTCGCCGATCAGGACGGGGTTGTTCTTGGTGCGACGGGCAAGAATCTGGATGGTCCGGCGAATTTCCTCGTCGCGGCCGATCACGGGGTCGAGCTTGCCGGCGCGCGCCGCCTCGGTCAGGTCGCGCGCGTATTTCTGCATCGCGTCGTAGCTTTCCTCGGCACTGGCGCTGTCGGCCTTCTTGCCGCCGCGCAGGTCGGTGATCGCCGCCTCCAGAGCCTGCGGCGTCAAGTTAGCCGCCTTCAGCGCCTGCCCCGCCGAAGTCGTCGTCGCCAGCGTCAGCGCCAGCAGCAACCGCTCAACCGTGACATAGGCATCGCCCGACTTGGTCGCGACCTGCTCGGCCTGGTCCAGGACCCGCACGGCATCGTTGTTGAGGCCCGGCGTCTGCTGCGCCCCGCCACCAGACACCGCGGGAATTTTGTCCAGCGCCCTGTCGACCTCGCCCTGCGCCAGTGCGGCATTGCCACCCGCGCGCTGGATCAGGCCGCTGGCCATGCCTTCGCCGTCTTCCAACAGGGCTTTCAGAATATGGTCGGGCGTGATCTGCTGATGGTTCATGCGGATCGCCACAGTCTGCGCCGCCTGCAGAAAGCCCTTGGCCCGGTCGGTGAACTTTTCGAGATTCATTGCGTCGTCTCTCCTGAATACCGGCCCTAGATAGTGTTGCACTTTTGCAACACAAGTCTGCCGCACCGCCAAGCCGCAAGATTTACATTCAGCGTGCCCTATTCAAGAGCCTCGCGCCTTGATCGCGCGCAAACAAAAAGGGCGGCAGGATCGCTCCCGCCGTCCTTTCGCATTCCGTGCCGGACCAATCAGCCCAGCTTCTGCTTCAACACCTCGTTCACCACCTGCGGGTTGCCCTGCCCGCGCATGGCCTTCATCGTCTGGCCGACGAAAAAGCCGAACAGCTTGCCCTTGCCGCCCTTGTATTCGGCGACCTTGTCGGCGTTGTTGGCCAGAACCTCGTCGATCACCGCTTCGATTGCGCCAGTGTCGCTGGTCTGCTTCAAACCTTCCGCCTCGGCGATTTCTTCCGGGTCGCGGCCCGACTTCAGGACATGCTCGAACACTTCCTTGGCCTGTCCGCCGGAAACCGAACCGTCCGCCACCATGGCAAGGATCGCGGCCTGCGACGCGGTCGTGGCGTGCTCGATCTTGCCCTCGTCACCCACGGCGTTGATCACGCCCGGCGCGACGGAAAGCGACCAGTTGGCTACCTGCGTCGCGACGTCCTTTTCAGACTTGCCCAGTTTCTGCGCGGTCGCGGCCAGCAGGTCCTCGAACCGGGCATAGGTCTCAACCTCTGCGGTCAGCTGGCCCGCGTTGTACGGGGTCAGGCCCAGATCGGTCTCGTACCGGTGCCGCTTGGCATCGGGCAGTTCGGGCAAGGACGCACGGCAATCGGCGATGAAATCATCGTCCAGTTCCAGCGGCAGCAGGTCAGGATCGGGGAAATAGCGATAGTCGTGCGCGTCTTCCTTCGACCGCATCGTGCGCGTCGTGCCGCTGTCGGGATCGAACAGGCGTGTTTCCTGATCGACCGAGCCGCCCGATTCCAGCACGTCGACCTGCCGATTCGCCTCGTACTCGATAACCTGCATGATAAAGCGAACGGAGTTCACGTTCTTGGTCTCGGTCCGGGTGCCGAACTCGTCACCCGCCTTGCGCACACTGACGTTGACGTCGGCGCGCATCGAACCTTCTTCCATGTTCCCGTCGCACGAACCGACATAGCGCAGGATCGAACGCAGCTTGCGCACATAGGCCCCGGCTTCTGCGGGGGAACGCATGTCGGGCTTCGACACGATCTCCATCAGCGCAACGCCGCTACGGTTAAGATCGACATAGGACATCGTCGGGTGCTGATCGTGCATCAACTTGCCTGCGTCCTGTTCTACGTGGATGCGCTCGATCCCGATCCGCTTGGTGTTTTCCGGATTTTTGTCGTCGAGACTGATTTCCAGATGCCCCTCGCCCACCAGCGGGTGATAAAGCTGGCTTATCTGATACCCCTGCGGCAGGTCGGCGTAGAAATAGTTCTTTCGGTCGAACCGGCTCCACTGGTTGATCTGCGCATCGATCGCCATGCCGGTACGCACCGCCTGCCTGATGCATTCGCGGTTCGGCACGGGCAGCATCCCCGGCATCGCGGCATCGACAAGGGAAACCTGCGTGTTCGGCTCTGCCCCGAATGCGGTCGCGGCGCCGGAAAACAGCTTGGCGTTGGAGGTGACCTGCGCGTGGACTTCGAGGCCGATCACAACCTCCCATTCGCCCGTCGCGCCCTGAATCGTGTAAGTGCTCATGGATAAGCCGATAGAACGCCGCCGCGCCCGCGCCAAGGGGCTAGATCGCCGCGCTCATATTGTGGGGGCGACCCGTTCCGCACCGGGCGCCCCCCAACGCGCGGCCCACCGCTTCGACCACTTGCGCCCCGGTTCCTCAATCAAGGCATAGGTCAGCGCCGATACGCCGACGACCAGCGCAAGATAGCCTAGCAGAACCGCGGTCTGCCCCCCTTCGGGCAGGATCAGCCGCGCCAGGATCGGATCGGCCCCGCCGCGCCCGGTTGCAAACCCGGCCATCAGCGCGAGATGGCCGGTCAGGCCCAACAAAAACGGGTGCGTAAGGTAGATCGAGTAGGACCACCGCCCCAGCGCCATCATGGGCCGCGTGGCAAGCATCCGCGACAAGGGCCCGGCATCACGCGCGAAAACAAGCACGAGTGCGGCAAAGGGAAAGACCACCAGCCAACGCAGGGTTCCAATCTGCTCAGCCCAGATCAAAAACCCGATCGCGATTGCGACAGTCGCTCCTTCAGCAAGCCCGGCGGGCAGACGCGCGCCGAAACCTTTGCGAAACAGGACGAAGGTGCCCGCGCCCAGCGTGAACCCGCAAATTCCGCGCTGTACATTCGTGCTCCATACCGGAACCTGCCACCCGGACAGCAGCGATGCCATCGCGGCCACCGCCAGCACACCGGCAATGGCGATGCCCAGCCGCCCCCGCCCCATCAAAATCGCCGCCCCGGCATAAAGCAGCAGTTCGACCGAGATCGACCAGCTTTGCCCGTTGTAATAGTTGGTGCGGGTGAGCGCATAGCCATCAAGCAGCAAGATCGCGCGAAACAGATCCGTCAGGTCGCGCCCGTCTGCAAAGGCCGGACGCATGATCGCAACCGCCGCGACCAGATAGGCACCGACCATCACGATATGGAGCGGATAGACCCGGCCAAGCCGCAGCGCCGCAAACCGGGATCGCGAAAAGCCTTGCGCCAGCCGGTCGCCATAGCTGGCCGCGATGACGAAGCCGCTCAGCACGAAAAAGAAGTCGACGAAAAGATAGCCCGACCGGGCCAGCGCCGAGTTCCCCACCGGGCCAAGACCGGGCAGGTGAAACAGCACCACGCCCACCGCCGCGAGCCCTCGCAGCGAATCGAGCGCGACGAACCGGTGCGGCTGCGCCGTCCCGGTCGGCCTGCGTGTTACCACCAACGCTCCGGCTTGGCGGTGAACCCGGCGCGCTGTTCGATCGCGAGGCCTGCGTTCAGCACGCCCTGCTCGTCGAAAGCCTTGCCGATGATCTGCAAGCCAAGCGGCAGCCCTTCGCTGTTCAGGCCCGCCGGAACGCTCATCGCCGGAAGGCCTGCAAGACTGGCAGGCACGGCAAAGACGTCGTTCAGGTACATCGACAGCGGATCGCTGGTCTTGTCGCCCAGCGCGAAGGCTGCGCTGGGGCAAGTCGGCGCGAGGATCACGTCACACTGGGTAAACGCATGTTCGAAATCGCGAGCGATCAGGGCACGGACCTTCTGCGCCTGATTGTAATAGGCGTCGTAGAACCCGGCGCTCAGCACGTAAGTACCGATCATGATGCGGCGTTTTACTTCCGGCCCGAAACCGTCGGCCCGAGTCGCGGCGTACATGTCCTGAAGCCCGGCGCCTTCGGGCAGGTCGCGCAAGCCGTAGCGCACACCGTCATAGCGGGCGAGGTTCGACGAAGCCTCTGCCGGAGCGATAATGTAATAGGCGGGCAGCGCGTATTTCGTATGCGGCAGCGAGATGTCGACGACCTCTGCGCCTGCGTCCTTGAGCCAAGCGATGCCGTCGTCCCAGCTTTTGGCGATCTCGGCGTCCATCCCGTCCATGCGGTATTCGCGCGGGATGCCGACTTTCTTGCCTTTCAGGTCGGCGTTCAGACCCGCTTCCCATTCGGGCACCGGCATGTTCAGGCTGGTGGCATCCTTCGGGTCGAAGCCCGCCATCGATTCCAGCATGATCGCACAGTCGGTCACGTCGCGCGCCATCGGCCCTGCCTGATCGAGGCTGGAGGCAAAGGCTACCACGCCCCAGCGCGAGCAGCGACCATAGGTCGGCTTGATGCCGGTAATGCCGGTGAACGCCGCAGGCTGGCGGATCGAGCCGCCGGTATCGGTGCCGGTCGCCGCCGGGCAAAGCCGCGCCGAAACCGCCGCCGAAGAACCGCCCGAAGACCCGCCGGGGGCGAGTGAAGCATTGTCGCCGCCACCACGTTTCCACGGGCTGATCACGTTGCCGAAATAGCTGGTCTCGTTCGACGAGCCCATCGCGAACTGATCAAGGTTCAACTTGCCAAGCATGCCCGCGCCCGCGTTCCACAGGTTCTGCGAAACGGTCGATTCGTACTGCGGCGTAAAGCCCTCGAGGATGTGGCTGGCCGCGGTGGTCTGCACGCCTGCGGTGGCGAACAGGTCCTTCATGCCGATCGGCACGCCGCCCATCTTGCCCAAGGCTTCGCCCTTGGCGCGCTTGGCGTCGGTGGCCTCCGCCGCCTCGATCGCCTTTTCCGGCGTCGCGACGATAAAGGCGTTCAGGGCGCCAGCAGCGGCGACATTGGCGTTGAACGCCTCTGCCACTTCGACGGCGGTGAAGGTGCCATCGGCCACGCCCTTGCGGATCGCGGCGACGGTGAGTTCGGTCAGGTCGGTCATATTATTCGATCACCTTGGGCACGCCGAAAAAGCCGTGTTCGGCAGCAGGCGCATTGGCCAGCACCTTGTCGCGCACACCGCCGCCGGTCAGCGGGTCGGCATCGACGACATCGTCGCGCAGGCGCAAGGTGTTGGGGATGACTGCGGTCATCGGCTCTACGCCGGTGCAGTCGACCTCGCCCAGCTGTTCTACCCAGCCGAGGATCTGGTTCAGTTCGGGGACCATCGCGTCCACCTCTGCATCCGTCATGCGGATGCGGGCGAGCGATGCGATCTTGGCGACCGTTGCTTTATCGACAGACATGGCGCGCGGGTTAGCTTTGCCGCGCGCGCTTGCCAAGCGGTGCGATGCACCGCCGGGGCAGATTCTGTCGAATTATTCGGCCGGAGCGCTTTCAGGGGCAGCACCCGGAGCACCGGGACCGCCCGGCATCATGCCCATCTGCTGCATCTGGCGCTGCATTTCCTCGATTTCGGCCTGCGTACGAAAATCGATCAGCTCGACCGTAAAGGTCAGGTCGCTGTTCGCCGGAATCGTGCCGCGCGCTTCGCTGCCATAGCCAAGATCGGACGGGATGAAGATTTCGTACCGCCCGCCCTTCTGCATCTGGACAAGGGCCTGCGAGAACCCCGGAACCACGCCGTTGACCGGGAACGGCACGCGCTCACCCGAATCGAAGACGGTGCCGTCGGCAAGGCGGCCTTCGTAGTTCACCAGAACCACGTCTTCCATCGCCGGACTGGATCCGGTGCCGGCGGACAGCGTTTCGACCGTCACGCCCTTGTACCCGGTGGCCCATGCGGCACCGGCGGCCAGCAGGATCGCCACGACAACACCCAGCCAAAGCTTGCCCAAAATGCCCTTGCCGATGGGCTGGAGCGGAACGCGGGTGACTTCGGCCATGATGATCCTCTTAAGTAACGGGCAGCAAAAAGGGCGCCCGATCGCTCAGGCGCCCCTTTGGCTTAAGCAGACGGGCGCGGCAAGTGCCTTTGCGCCCCTTACGCAGACTTAGCGCGAACCGTCGCGTTCCATCCGCTTGCGCTCCAGCTTGCGGGCGCGCCGAACGGCGGCGGCCTTTTCACGCGCGCGCTTTTCGCTCGGTTTTTCATAGTGGCGGCGCAGCTTCATTTCGCGGTACACCCCCTCACGCTGCAGCTTTTTCTTAAGCGCGCGGAGAGCCTGGTCTACATTGTTTTCGCGAACCATGATTTGCATAAAGTGCCACTACCTCAATTTCGTTTGTCGCCGCGCGGAAATCGATGCGAACCGCAACAGCGCGATGAATTCGTCAGAATACAAGAACGCCGAATCCCCCGACGGATGTCGAGCGATCGGCCATAACCGGCGGCGCCGCTACCAGCGCAGAACGCCAAATGCAAGCCGGACGGTCATTTTCGATGTTGCCCATATACCACAGACAGGGCCTCTTTCGCAAATCGCGACTGCCCGCTAGGGGGACGGACATGGCCCAGCCCACCACTCTTGTCGCCACCTCGCTCGTCGCCCTTGGCGGTGGGACGGGTGCCGTGCTGCGTTACCACCTTGGCCGCGCGGTCGGCGCGCTGTTCCCGACGGCGGCGCTGGCCTTCCCTTATGCGACGCTGACCGCGAATGTCGTCGGCAGTCTGTGTATGGGCCTTTTGGCCGGATGGCTGGCCCGGTATGGCTCTGCAGAGGCGGAGGGCTGGCGACTGTTGCTGGGCGTCGGGCTGCTCGGCGGGTTCACGACTTTCTCCTCGTTCAGCCTTGAAGTCATGTTGCTGTGGGAACGCGGCGCGCCGGGGCTGGCCGCACTTTATGCGATCGTTTCGGTCGCGGCGGGCGTGGCCGGGCTGTTCCTTGGCCTGATCGTGATGCGGATGGCGGCATGAGTAGTAACGAAGACGAAGTCCGCCAGTTCACCGTCGGTCGCGACGACGATGGCGTGCGGCTGGACCGCTGGTTCCGTCGCCACCTGCCGCAGATCGGGTTCGCCACGATCAGCCGCTGGGCGCGTACCGGGCAGGTTCGCGTCGATGGCAAGCGGGCCAAGCCCGAAGATCGCCTGACCCCCGGCCAGCAGATTCGCGTGCCCCCCGGCGGAGCCGCGCCGCACAAGACAGAGCGTCAGCGCGTCCAACTGACCGAAACCGAGCTGGAAGAGGCCGACGCGATGGTCCTTCACCGCGATCGCGCCGCCATCGTGCTGAACAAGCCGCCGGGGCTGGCGACGCAGGGCGGCACCGGGACGACGCGGCATGTCGACCGTCTGCTGGAGGCGTTCGCAGACGATGGACCAAAGCCCCGCCTCGTGCATCGGCTCGACAAGGATACCTCTGGCGTTCTGCTGACCGCCGCAACACCGGGCAGCGCAGCGTTCTTTTCCAAGCGATTCTCGGGCCGCAGCGCGAAGAAAGTCTATTGGGCGCTGGTCGTCGGCGTGCCCGAAATCTCGGCCGGCACCATCGAACTCGCATTGGCCAAACAGCCGGGCAGCGGTGGCGAAAAGATGATGCCCGACGAAAACGGCCAGCCCGCCAAAACCCGCTATCGCGTGGTCGACCGCGCGGGCAACCGCGCCGCTTGGGTCGAACTCGAACCGCTGACCGGGCGCACCCACCAGCTTCGCGTGCATATGGAGGCGATCGGCCATCCTATCGTCGGCGACGGCAAGTACGGCGGGCAGGCCGCGTTCCTGACCGGCAGCATCAGTCGCAAGATGCACCTCCACGCCCGCCGCCTGATCATCGACCATCCCGACGGCACCCCGCTGGACGTAACCGCCCCCCTGCCCGACCATTTCGCGGCAAGCATGGAACAGCTCGGCTTCGACGAGGCGATGAGCGACGCGCTGCCCGAGACCGGCCCGCCGCCGCCCACGCGCGAAGAGAAAAAGCAGGCCGCCCGCCGCCATGCCAAGGGTATCCGCAAGGAACGCCGGGGTGAGCGCCGCACCCGCACCACGGGTGCATCGCCCAAGGCCAAGAAACCCGGTAAAGCACCGTCGCGCGGGCCGAAGAAGGGCAAGGGATCACCCAAACCAAAAGGTCAGCGTTGATGGGTCGGCTGGCGATCTTCGATTGCGACGGCACACTGGTCGACGGACAGGCCAGCGTCTGCATCGCGATGGAGGACGCCTTTGCCGCGTCGAAGCTGGAGGCCCCGCCCCGCGCCATCATCCGCCGCGCGGTGGGCCTGTCGCTGCCGCAAGCAATGGCAATGCTTTTGCCCGACAGCACCTCTGAACAGCAGGAGATGCTGGCCGAGCGCTATCGCCTTGCCTTTCGCGCGCAGCGAGAGGCGGGGCTCGTCCACGAACCGCTATTCGACGGGATGAAGGATCTGCTACTGCATTTGCGCGACACTGGCTGGACGCTGGCCGTGGCGACCGGCAAGTCGGACCGCGGGCTGAACCACTGCCTTGCGCTGCACGGCATCACCGACCTGTTCGCCAGCCTGCAGACCGCCGACCGCCATCCGTCCAAGCCCGATCCCGCCATGATCGAACAGATCCTGTTCGACACCGGTATGAGCGCCGACGACGGCGTGATGATCGGGGACACGATGTTCGACATCGCGATGGCGCGGAACGCGCGGATGCCGTCGATCGGCGTTGAGTGGGGCTATCATGAACGCGCTGAACTGCTGGAGAGCGGCGCACGGGCCGTAGCGACCGACATGGCAGAGCTTCGCGCCTTGCTGGAGGGTCTATGATCGACAAGACCGACCCGTCCCAGCGTGATAGGCAGCGCGATCCGGCCTTCGCCAAGTTCATGGCGATCCAGCTGATCCGCGTTAGCGGCGTCGCGCTGTTCATCTTCGGCGTGCTCGCCGCAAGCGGCAAGGCACCGTGGCCCGATGGCCTGCCGGCTGAATGGGCATGGGCGCTGGCCCTGATCGGCGCGGGCGATGCATTTTTCATGCCTACCTTCCTTGCTCGGATGTGGAGCACGAACAACAAGTGAAGCGGTTCTGGACAGAGGTAGGCGTCGCGCCGGTCGATGGCGGCGGCTGGCAGGTGCATCTAGATTCGCGGCCGGTGAAAACGCAGGGTTTCCGCGCGCAGATCGTGCCGACCCGCGCGCTGGCAGAGGCGCTGGCCGAGGAATGGCGCGCACAGGGCGAGAAGGTCGATCCGCAGCTATTCGTGCTGCGCGACATGGTGGACTTTGCAATCGATCAGGTTGCACCCGCGCCCGATGTGCTGATCGGCTCGACCCTGCCCTACGGCGATACCGACACGCTTTGCTACCGCGCGCCGGAGGGCGATTCGCTGCGCACGCGGCAGGACGAGGCGTGGGGTCCGATCCTTGCCCCCATCGAAGCGGAGATAAGCGCGAAGTTCGCGCTGGCCGACGGGGTGATCCATGCCGAACAGCCAGAGGCGACCCGCACCGCCCTGCGCGCCCGGCTGGAGGCGCTCGACCCGTTCACGCTGACCGCCGTGCACAACATGGCCGCTATCGCCGCCTCGCTATGCGTGGCGCTGACCATGCTGGACGACGGTGCCGATACCGACGCGCTGTTCGGCGCGGCCAATCTGGAAGAAGACTGGCAGGCGATTCAATGGGGCTGGGACGGCGATGCGCTGGCGCGGCGCGATGCGAGGCTAGCCGGATTTACGCACGCCGCACGGCTGGCGCGGCTCGCCCGGTCTGAGGACTGACTGCGGGAACGGAGCGCGCTGCGAACCGCTGGTCGGGAAACGCCATCAAGGATTTCCCGCATGACCACACCCCTTACCGCCCTCGCCCTCAACTGCACGTTAAAGTCCGACACTAGCGAGCGTTCGTCGACCGACGCGATGATCCAGGTGCTGCAGAAAGAATTTTCCGAACACGACGTAACCCTGATCGACACGATCCGTGTCGCCACGCATAATGTGAAGTTCGGCGTTTCATCCGACGAAGGCGATGGTGACGACTGGCCCGCGATCCGCAAAAAAATCCTGGCCGCCGACATCCTGATTTTCGGCACGCCGATCTGGATGGGGCAGTTGAGTTCTGTCGCGAAACTCGCGCTGGAACGGATGGACGCGTTTTTGGGCGAGACCGACGACAAGGGCCGGATGCCCAGCTACGGCAAAGTCGCCGTCACCGCCATCGTCGGGAACGAGGATGGCGCGCACTGGGCCTCGGCTCAGGCGTTTCAGTCGTTGAACGATGTCGGCTGGACGATCCCGGCCGTCGCCAACTGCTATTGGGTGGGTGAGGCGATGGGATCGACCGACTTCCGCGATCTGGTGCAGGTGCCCGACAAAGTGACCGAAACCGCGAAGATGGTCGCGAGTAACGCCGCGCATCTCGCCCGCTTGCTTAAGGCAAAGACTTATCCGGGGTAAGGCTCGGTAACCCTAGCTCCCCGCAGTCACCCACTCCGCCGCCTGAAGCGCCACGGCATTGGCCGCGCGGTTCAGCGCAGGCGCGACAGATGCCGCTTCAGCCGGGACGCCATCGACCGTCGAGCCAAAGCGTTCCTGCCGCACCGATCCGTCGGGTGTGATGGCGATCGCGTCATAGACCACGCTGACGCTGGAGGTCTGCGCATCATATCCGGCCTCTATCAATCGGCCATAGACGCGGGTGCGGACCTGAACGCCGGGGTCCTCCCCCTCGATCACCAGACGACCGCTTTTCGCGCGCAGCGTTTCGGCGAGCAGGTGCTGAAACAGCCGCGCCGGACGATCGACGTAGGTCGCGTCCTTCAGATAGGCGACGCCGGTTTCGTCCACCTGCACTGGCACGCGATTGACGTCGAGCCGGTCGTCAACTTCGGGTGCAAACACGACGATGGCGTTCGTCATGTCGGTCGTCACGCCGCTGCCGGGGGCCGGAGCGTCTGTCGCGCGGAACGTGATCAGCTGTTCGGGCGCTTCGCCGCCACCGCCGATCGAGATGCACCCCGCCAGCATCAGCGCAAGCGCCACGGGGGCGGTAAGGCGCAAGACCATTGATCGTGTCTCCATCATGGCTCGTAATCCGGCAATTTGCCGCCGCCGACAAGGCTGCCGGCCCCGCCATCGTCAAGCTTTTCGGTAATGTTGCGCAGTGCGCGAGTCGTGCTGCGCAGGTCGCGGATCGCGGCCTCTGCGGCGGGCAGCGTCGATTCCGACAACTGCTGCGCGGCAGGGCGTGTATCCTTGGCCATGCCCTCCAGTTCGGTGGCGGCGCGCTCGGCGGCGGCCAGCGTCTGGCGCATCTGGTCGGCCAGCGACGACCCCTCGCCGTTGATCAACTGATCGGTCGATGCGGCAACCTTCTGGAATTCGGCCAGCGTCTCGTTCGCCTGACGCAGCGTCGCCTGCAATTCGGCCATTGTCGCATCGACGCGCGGGCTGGCATCGGCCAGTTCGCGGGTCATGCGGTCGGTATTCTGAAGAATGCCCTCGATCGACTGCTGATTCTTGTCTGACAAGAGCAGCGTCAGCCGTTCGGTCAGGGTCGCCAACCGCTCCATCAAAAGCGGCGCGTTGGCCAGCAATTCGCCCAGCCCGCTACGCTTTGTAGGGATCACCGGCACGCCCTCGGGCCCGATCTTGGTCAGCGGCGGCGCATCCTTGTCCGCGCCGTCCAGCTGGATCGTCGAAACGCCGGTAAAGCTGCCCTGAATGCTGGCCAGCGTCTGGGTCGAGACCGGCACTTCCTCGTCGATCTGAATGCGGACGCGGACAAAGCCCGGATCCTTGCTCCACAACTCGATCCGCTTCACCTGCCCCACCGGCACGCCGCTAAACGCGACTTCCGATCCGCGGGCAAGGCCGCTGACCGATTGCTTGAAGAAGATGTCGTATTCCTGCTGCGACCCTTCGTTCAGGCGCGCGATCCAGATGATGAAGGCCGCCAGCACCGCCAACAGCGCCAGCGTAACCGCCCCCACCCAAAGATGATTTGCCCGGGTTTCCATGGTTTGCGTCTATGCCCCGCCGCTTGCCGGTTTGTCCATCGCGCCATCCGCGCCCCGGTCGGTATGTTCGTAACTGGTGGCCGCGGCGCGTCCGCGCGGGCCGTTGAAATAGTCCTGAATCCACGGGTGATCGAGCGCCAGCAGTTCGGGAATGGTCCCCACGGCAATCACCTTCTTGTCGGCGATCACGGCCACCCGGTCGCATATCGCGTGCAGCGTATCGAGATCGTGCGTGATCAGAAAAACGGTAAGTCCCAGCGTGTCTGTCAGTTCCCGCGTCAGCTTGTCGAACGCCGCCGCGCCAATGGGGTCGAGGCCCGCGGTCGGCTCGTCAAGGAACAGCAGTTCGGGATCGAGCGCCAGTGCCCGCGCCACGCCCGCTCGCTTTTTCATGCCGCCCGAAAGCTCTGACGGATACTTGCTGGTCGCCTCTTCGGGCAGGCCCGACAGGCGCACCTTGTACCGCGCGATTTCCTGCCGCAGCTCTGCCGACAATTCGGGATAGAACTGCTTGAGCGGAACCTCGACATTTTCCGCCACAGTCAGCGTTGAGAACAACGCGCCGCCCTGAAACAGCACGCCCCAGCGGCTGCGGATGTCGATATCCTCGTCTTCCTCGGCATCGGTGATCGATTGGCCCAGCACGTCGATCGACCCTTCCGCCGGGATTTGCAGGCCGATGATCGAGCGCATCAGCACCGATTTACCCGTGCCCGATCCGCCGACGACCCCAAGGATTTCGCCGCGCCGCACCTTAAGGTCCAGCCCCTCGTGCACGACCTGTTCGCCGAACCGGTTGGTCAGCCCCTCGATAACGATGGGATATTCGCCGTCGAAACGGGGCGGCGTGCTGCCCGCCTCGTCCTCGGCCTCTCGGATCAGTTCTTCGGCGCGTTCCGAACCCATTACGCCCACCCGATTTCGGTGAAGAACACCGCGAAGAACGCATCGAGGACGATGACCATGAAAATCGCCTGCACCACGGCTAGTGTCGTGCGCAGGCCCACTTCCTCGGCATTGCCGGAAACCTGCATGCCCTGATAGCACCCGCTCATCGCCACGATCAGGCCGAAGACCGGAGCCTTGACCAGCCCGACATAGAGGTCGGTCATCGGCACGACTTCGCGAATACGCGACAGGAACGTCCAGAACGGAATATCCAGCGCGAAGTTCGCAATGAACGCGCCGCCGATAATGGCGATGACGGCGGAATAGAACCCCAACAGCGGCATCATCAGCACCGCCGCAAGGATGCGCGGCACGACAAGCCGCTCCATCGGCGATACGCCGATAGTGCGCATCGCATCGACTTCTTCGGTCAGCTTCATCGTGCCGATCTGCGCGGCAAAGGCGCTGCCCGAACGGCCCGCGACCATGATCGCGGTCATCAACACGCCCAGTTCGCGCATGGTCAGCCGCCCGGTCAGGTTGATCGTATAAATCTCCGCCCCGAACTGCGCGAGCTGCACCGCGCCCTGCTGCGCAATCACGATACCGATCAGAAAGCTCATCAACCCGATGATGCCCAGCGAGGAAACGCCCACCAGCTCGATCTGGCGGATCAGCGCAAGGATCGGGAAGCGACGCGGATGCCGCGCCAATGATCCGAAGGCGAGGATGATCGCGCCCATGAAGGCGACCATGTCCTTCATCCCGGTCGCCATCTCGCCGACCTTCACGCCCACCGCTTCGGGTACGCGCTCCAGCAGGCGCGGACGTTCCGGCGTGATTGCGGCGGTATTTTCCGCGCGCTTCACCGCCTCGATCAAGCGGCTGGCCTTATCGCTCGCCCCGTCTATCCGCGCGCCCAGCTCTCCAGCAGAGCGCCAGATCGTCCATGCGCCAACGGTGTCGATTTCGTGCACGTCGCTGATATCGATGGCGACCAGCGATTCGATCTCTCGCAACCGGCGGTCCAGCGGGGCGATGGAGGCAACCGTCAAAGGCCCGCTGACCCGCAGGACCGGGCCGCCCTCACCCTCGACCGTATCGAAATCCGCCCAATCGCGCATAGGCCAGCCTCATGGTCGAAAAACCGACTGGCTACAAGCATATCCGCAACGCTTGCCCCGCATTGCGGCACTTGTCCGCACGAAGGCACCTTGCCCCCGGCGTATGGCGCTGGCAAAGGCCCAAGCCATGACCGACAGCAGCGATATCGCCCCTGACAGCACCGCCGAACTGGCAAAAACCTTCGATCCCGCGTCGATAGAGGCGCGCTGGTACGCGCATTGGGAAGAAAACGGCCTGTTCCGCCCCGAACGCCCCGACGCGCAGCCGTTCACCATCGTGAACCCGCCGCCGAACGTGACCGGATCGCTGCACATCGGCCACGCGCTGGACAATACGTTGCAGGACATCGTGATCCGGTACGAACGCATGCGCGGCAAGGATGCGCTATGGGTCGTCGGCACCGACCATGCCGGCATCGCGACGCAGATGGTGGTGGAGCGTAACCTCAACTCGCAGGGCGTGAAGCGCACCGACATGAGCCGCGAGCAGTTCCTCGACCATGTCTGGGAATGGAAGGGCCAGTCGGGCGGCACGATCACCCGCCAGTTGCGGTGTCTGGGCTGTTCGATGGACTGGAGCCGAGAACAGTTCACGATGGACCCGCACTTTACCAAGGCGGTCGTGAAGGTCTTCGTCGACCTCTATAAAAAGGGCCTGATCTATCGTGACAAGCGGCTGGTGAACTGGGACCCGGCGCTGAAAACCGCGATTTCCGACCTTGAGGTGGAAACGCGCGAGGTTCAGGGCGGCTTCTGGCACTTCCGCTATCCGCTGGCGGATGGTGTTACCCTCTATAACGGGCAGGATTTTATCGAGGTCGCGACGACGCGGCCCGAAACGATGCTGGCCGATATGGCGGTGGCTGTGCATCCCGATGACGATCGCTACAAGTCGGTCATCGGAAAAGATATCCTGCAACCGATCACCGGGCGTCGCTTCAAGGTCGTGGCCGACGAACACGCCGACCCCGAACTGGGCAGCGGCGCGGTGAAGATCACGCCGGGGCACGACTTCAACGACTTCGACGTTGGCAAGCGCGCCGGCATCGCGCCGGGCGACATGTACAACATGTTCGATGGCGATGCCCGCGTTGTGCAGACCGCCGACGGGCTGATCCCGGAAAACTACCTCGGGCAAGACCGGTTCGAAGCGCGCGACATGGTCGTGGCCGAAATGAAGGCGCTGGGCTTCCTGATCCCGCATGTGACCAAGGACAAAGAAGGCAACGAGACCGAGCACGACGCCGAACCGCGCACGATCCAGACGCCCTATGGCGACCGTGGCGGCGTGGTGATCGAACCATGGCTGACCGACCAGTGGTACGTCGATGCCGAGACATTGGCGCAGCCGCCGATGCAGGCGGTGCGCGACGGGCGGATCGAGATCGTGCCCAAGACTTGGGAGAAGACGTTCTTCAACTGGATGGAGAACATTCAGCCGTGGTGTGTGTCGCGCCAATTATGGTGGGGTCACCAGATTCCGGCTTGGTACGCCGAGGACGGTGAAGTCTTCGTCGCCGAGAGCGAAGAAGAAGCGCAGAAGCTGGCAGGCGACAAGTCGCTGACCCGCGACCCCGACGTTCTCGACACGTGGTTCTCCTCCGCGCTCTGGCCTTTCGCCACGCTGGGCTGGCCCGAGAACACCGCTCTGGTGCAAAAGCACTATCCCAACGACCTGCTGATTTCCGGCTTCGACATCCTGTTCTTCTGGGATGCCCGCATGGCGATGCAGGGGATGGAGTTCATGGGGGAAGTCCCGTGGAAGAAACTCTATCTCCACGGCCTCGTCCGCGCGGCGGACGGCGCGAAGATGTCGAAGTCCAAGGGCAACGTCGTCGATCCGCTGGGCCTGATCGACCGGTACGGCGCAGACGCGCTGCGCTTCTTCATGGCGGCGATGGAAAGCCAGGGCCGCGACGTGAAGATGGATGAAAAGCGGGTCGAGGGGTATCGCAATTTCGCCACGAAGCTGTGGAACGCGGCGCGTTTCTGCCAATCGAACGGCATCGGCGCCTCGCAGACGCTGACGGCGCCTGCGGCCACGACGGCGGTCAACAAGTGGATCATCGGCGAAGTCGTCGAAACCGCCGCAGAGCTGGACAAGGCGATGGCCGACCTGCGCTTCGACGCGGCGGCAAACACGATCTACCACTTCGTCTGGGACCAATTCTGCGACTGGTACATCGAACTGGTGAAAGGCAATTTCGATCAGGAAACCAAGGCCGTCGCCGGTTGGGTGCTCGACCAGATCCTCGTCATGCTGCACCCGTTCATGCCGTTCATTACCGAGGAACTGTGGCATGCGCAGGGGCTGATTTCTGGTGAGGGGCGCCCCTACGAACTGATCGTGGCCAAGTGGCCCGCTCCCGACGCGGCTGTCGATGCGGAGGCCAAGGCCGAAGTCGAGTGGCTGATCGCCCTCACCTCCGCCCTGCGCGGCGCCAAGAACGAACTCGGCCTCGCCCCCGGCGCCAAGCTGGAGGCCTGGCTGACCAGCACCGCTGGACCGGCACACGGTATCATCGAGCGCAACTTCCCCGCGATCGACCGCGTTGCGCGTCTCTCCACCGTAAACTTCGGCGCAGCCCCAGCGGGCGCGGCAATGCAGGTCAACGTGGGCGACGACATTTTCGTCGTGCCGCTGGAAGGCCTGATCGACGTTGCGGCGGAAAAGGCCCGGCTCGAAAAAGCCAAGGCCGCGTCCGAGAAAGAAGCGAAATCGCTGGAGGGTCGCCTGTCGAACCCCAACTTCGTCGAACGCGCCAAGCCCGAAGCGGTCGAAAAGGCCCGCGCCGACCATGCCCACCACGCCGCCGAAGTCGAACGGCTGGGCGCGGCGCTGGCACGGTTGGGTTAAGGCGGCACGATGTCTCTGACGCTCGCCACTGACGATACGGGCGGGCCGGAGATTTTCGCCTCGCTACAAGGCGAAGGGGCCAGCATCGGGCGGCCCGTCGCCTTCGTGCGCTTGTCACGGTGCAACCTTGCCTGCACCTGGTGCGACACGGCCTACACATGGCACTTCGAAGGCGACAATCGCCCGCATCGCGATGGCGTGACTTTCGACCGTAAGGCCAATCAGGTCGTGCTGGACGAAGCCGACGTTGCCAAACGCATCGCAGCATTGGGTCAGAACCGCCTTGTCATCACCGGCGGCGAACCGATGCTGCAAGCCGCAGCACTGGCCAAGATGCTCGACCATCTGCCCGACATAGAGGTGGAGATCGAGACCAACGGAACGGTAAAGCCCCCCGCCCGCCTCGACGTGCGGGTGGATCAATTCAACGTCAGCCCGAAACTGGCGCATAGCGGCAACTCCGCGACCCAAGCGCTGATCCCAGACATGTTGGATTTCTGGGCCGACGACCCACGCGCCTTCCTGAAATTCGTGATCGCGGAACCCGCCGATCTGGCCGAGGCGATGGGCTTGGTCGACCGCCATCGCCACCCGAAAGACCGCGTTTACCTGATGCCAGAGGGAACCTCCGGCGATGTGCTGAGTACCCGAATGCGCTGGCTGGCCCCTCTGGCCATCCGGCACGGCGTGCGATTGACCGATCGCCAGCATATCCACCTGTTCGGAGATACCCGAGGAACATGACCCGTCCCGAGCTAAAGGGCGACCTGACGCAAGGGCCGATCCTGAAGACATTGCTGGCGTTCAGCCTGCCGACGCTGCTGACCAACCTGCTGCAATCGGTGAACGGCACGGTCAACGCGATCTGGGTGGGCAAATTGATCGGCGAGGAAGCGCTGGCCGCCACTGCAAACGCCAATATCGTGATGTTCCTGATATTCAGCGCCGCCTTCGGGTTCGGTATGGCGGGTACTGTACGCATCGGCCAACGCTATGGCGGGCGCGATCTGGATGGATCGCGGCGGACGTTCGGCACCTCGGTGGCGTTCTGCGCGCTGGTGGGTGCGTTCGTCGCTATCGTCGGTTGGCTGGCCGCCCCGGCGCTGCTGCACATGCTCGATACGCCGGGCGCAGCCTATGGGCTGGCGCTCACCTACTTACGCGTGATCTTCATTTCGATGCCGTTCGGGATCGTGACCATCGTCATCGCGATGAGCCTGCGCGGCACGGGCGACGCGCGCACGCCGCTGATCTTCATGGCGCTGTCGGTGGCGATAGACGTGATGCTGAACCCGCTGCTGATCACCGGAGCCGGGCCGTTGCCGGAAATGGGGATCGCCGGGTCGGCCATGTCGACGCTGAGCGCAAACCTGATCAGCCTGCTGGCCCTGCTGGCCTTCATCTATCGCCGTGATCTACCTTTGCGGTTGCGCGGGGCGGAACTGGGGTATCTTTTGCCGAAGCGGGAGGAACTGTCGTTCATCCTCGCCAAAGGCCTACCCATGGGCGCGCAGATGCTTGTCGTTTCGGCGGCCGGCATCATTGTCGTCGGCCTTGTGAACCGAGAGGGGCTGGTTGCCGCCGCCGCCTACGGCGCGGCGATGCAGTTGTTCACCTATGTCCAGATGCCCGCCATGGCGATCAGCGCGGCGGTCAGCGCGATGGCCGCGCAATATATCGGCGCGGGCAAGATGGGGGAGCTGGATCAGGTAACACGCTCCGGATCGATGCTGAACGCGGGCCTGACCGGCGCAATCACTGTCCTCGTGCTGGTATTCGACCGTCCAGCGCTAGGGCTGTTCCTCGAACCCGGGGGTGCGGCGCTGGAACTGGCGCGGCATATCCAATACCTCTCGGCGTGGAGCTTTATCCTGTTCGGCGTGATGATGGTCTATACCGGCACGCTGCGTGCAGGGGGCGTGGTGTGGCGTCCGCTTTTGGTAATGGCGATCGCGCTCTATCCGGCGCGCCTTGGTTTCTATGCGGTTGCCTACCCCTTGATCGGGGCCGATGCGATCTGGCTGTCGTTCCCGGTCGGGTCGTTCGTTTCGCTGGTGCTGGCCTATGGACTCTATCGCTTCGGCAACTGGCGCGACAAGGCACAGGCGGTTGCGCGCGGCCTTGCCGCCGAACAGGCGACCGCCGATGCAGAGCCGACCGGCAGGCCGCAGCCGACGATTTGACGGCCGCCGCTGGCCGTTTGCACGCCCGTCCGCTACACTTTGATTGCGAAAGCAGGGGTAAGCGAATGGGTTTTTGGTCACGCTATATCGCGATAGCACTGATATCTTTGGGTCCGTCGTCTTGCACGAGCAATGTTTCTGCCGACCCGCGCGCCTGCGAGGTAGTCGGTTCTTATCTAGGCTTAATTCTTCGAGATACGCCAGAACCGGAATTCCGGTTCGCGCCGGATCTAGAGGGTCCGATCCGGGCATGGGATGATTTTTCAATCGACGAAGATCGTGAACTAAAGCGCCG
Source organism: Croceicoccus naphthovorans (assembly GCF_001028705.1). Classification (NCBI taxonomy): domain Bacteria; kingdom Pseudomonadati; phylum Pseudomonadota; class Alphaproteobacteria; order Sphingomonadales; family Erythrobacteraceae; genus Croceicoccus; species Croceicoccus naphthovorans. Next base: position 2,788,825 of record NZ_CP011770.1, read on the forward strand.
ATGGATAGAGTATGCGCGAGAGCCTTGGATAGAGATTGCTGATCAGATGGTCTGGGGACGGCTCAAGGCACCACTACAAATCAGCCCGAGTGAGAAGACTGGTGCTGATGTTGTGACATTGATTGCAATTCGCGAGCGCGCCGGGCCACCGAATGCGTTTTCGGCATGTAAAAATCTGCAGCGGGTTGTACAAACGAAGCCGGGCAACCCCGCCAAACCTGTTTTGCGAATTTACCTTCCGGCCTTGTCCGACGATGGCAAGAGCGCCTTGATGATCGTCAGTCAGGAATGGTCCCAACAGCCATCGATAAATGACGAAACCAGCGGGCTTGTAGGTGGCTTCATCGTAAAGCTGACCCGAGACGCTGATCAGGAGTGGCGTGCGAAAGCCATGCAACAACTCTGGATGCCATAAACCCAGCGTCGAGAATAGCATCTAATGTCGTCGAAAATCGTAAGGCATTAAACCAATCGGTTGAATATTTGCGCAACGCGCCTATGTTAAACCACATGGTTGAACAAAATCTCGACAGCACTTTCGCCGCTCTTGCCGATCCTACCCGTCGCGCGATGCTCTCTGCGCTCGCGCTGGGCGAAAAGTCGGTGGGGGAGCTGGCCGAACCGTACGCCATGTCTTTCGCAGGGGCGGCCAAGCATGTCGCAATCCTCGAACGCGCTGGTCTGGTCCAACGGCGCAAGGAAGGGCGTCAGAGCCTGTGCCGGCTGCGCGCGGCGCGGTTGAAACAGGCCAGCGACTGGCTGGGCCAATGGGAAGCTTTCTGGAACGGCAAGCTCGACGCACTCGGCGCCGCGCTGGCCAACGACGCCGAAGGAGAATGACGATGCAAGAAGTCATGCCACAAGACGAGATTACGCCGAACGAACTCCGCCTCGAACGCGTATTCGACGCGCCTATCGAGAAAGTCTGGCGCTATCTGGTAGAGCCGGATCTGCGTGCGAAATGGCTCATGGCAGGCCCGACCGATCTGCGCGTCGGCGGCGATTTCGGCCTGACGATGCAGCACGACAACCTGTCGGACGACGACGTGCCGACGCCTGAGAAGTATCAGGGGATGATCGGTACGAGCTGGGCCGAAAAGATCGTCGCCATCGATCCGCCCCGCCTGCTGAAGTTCGGTTGGGACGGCGGCGAGGCTGGACAAGTCACCTTCGCGCTGAACGAGGAAGCCGGCGGCAAGACCCGCCTGATCCTCACCCACATCGGCCTGCGCGGCCGTGACGATGCGGTGAACTTCGGCAGCGGCTGGACGTCGCACCTCACAGTTCTGGAACGCCGGTTACAAGGGGAACGGGTGCCAAACTTCTGGGCGGTCCATGCCGAAGCGGAGGCGAAGATCGACGCTGCTCTGGGCTAAATTATCAGCCGAGCAGTTGCGCGGCCCCACCCATTTCAAACAAACCTTTCAGGCCCGCACCCCGGGGCGCGAAGCGACACCCGCAGGCGCGAACGCGCGCCCGAGCTTATGCGGGCGCTTGAGGGACTAAGCAGACTACAGCGGCATCACCGATGCTGCGCCCGCCAGCGCGTCACGATACGTTCGACGGCTTCTTCCTCGCCGCCGGTCTCGTTCCACAACTCGCTGAAGCTCGGGTCTTCCGACGCCGGGCGTTTGCGTTCTTCAAGATCGTCAAACGTCACGCGCATCGGAATCGCCGTGCCTTCGCCGCAGACGATGCATTCGCGGTTGCGCAGCGCCGGGATGGTGTCGAGGAAGCCCCGCGCGCCTTCGGGCATGGCGGCCTTCACGAAATCCTGGTCGCGTTCGTTGTTGAGGCGCATCGACAGGATCGTGCCACACTGGGATAGCACGCCTTCGGCCAAGTCGGACGGACGCTGCGTGATCAGACCCAGCGAAATGCCGTACTTACGGCCTTCCTTGGCGATGCGTGACAGGATGCGACCCACCGACGACTTGTCGGCATTCTTCTCGTTCGGGACGTAGCGGTGCGCCTCCTCGCAGACGAGCAGAATCGGACGCGTCTTTTCATCGCGGCCCCAGATCGCGAAGTCGAACACCATGCGGCTCAGCAAGGCGACCACGGTGCTGGTGATTTCGGACGGCACGCCCGACACGTCGACGATGGAGATCGGCGTACCGTTGCCCGGCATGCGGAACACGCGCTGGATCACTTCCTGCATCGTGTCGGCCACCAGCATCCCGCTGAACATGAATTGGTAGCGCGGGTCGGCCTTGATCTCCTCGATCTTGGTCTTCACGCGCAGGAACGGGGCCGTATTGGTCGCCTTGTCCAGCTTGCCCATCTCGTCCTGAATAGCGTTCGTCAGGTCGGACAGCAGGTAGGGAATCGGCGAATCCACCGTCAGACGGCTCATCTGTTCGGCCATGCGGTTCTTCGACCGGGCTTTCAGCAGGCACTTCGACAGGATGTCCATATCGGCCTGCCGGTCGGTGCCCTGGTTGGTGACGAAAACCTCGCAATGCTCTTCGAAGTTCATCAGCCAGTACGGCACCTTCAGGTTGCCGACGTCGAGGATCTGGCCGGTGCCCCGGAACGCGGACGAATATTCGCCGTGGGGGTCGATCATGACGATGTGGCCGTCAGGAGCTGATTCGACGATGCGGTGCAGGATCAGCGCAGCGCTGGTCGATTTACCGGTACCGGTCGAGCCGAGCAGGGCGAAGTGTTTGCCCAGCATGGCGTCGATATAGAGACCGGCGCGGATGTCCTTGGTCGGAAAGACCTTGCCGATCTGGATGTTGGAGCGCCCGTCAGACGCATAGACCTGCGCAAGGTCGGCGTTGGTCGCGGCGAAGACCTCTGCGCCGGGCACCGGGTAATGGGTGATACCACGCGTGAAATTGCGGATGCGACCGGTCAACTTCTCTTCGGATCCTTCGCCGAGAAAGTCGATTTCTGCCACGATCTCGCCCGTCTGGCGGTCGAGCGTCTGGGTACGGACCGATGCAAGCAGCCAGACCTGCCCGACGCGGACCTTGATCTGCGAACCGACCAGACCGGCAAGGCGGACCGAGGGATCGGATTCCTGCGCGCATTCGGCAAGGCGCGCGGGGCTGAGCACGGCGCGCGAGGACGAACCCGCGATCTGCAGCACTTCGCCGATAGGGCGATGGGCAGAGGTCTTGCGGCTCTCGGGGGCCTCTTCTTCCTCGGGCTCTGGCTCAGGCTCATCGATCTGCGCAACCGGCTTGGGCGAAGGTGGATCGAATGCGGGCGGCTGCGGTGGGGCGATGGGGCGCGACGGCGCATCGGCCTCGGTCGGGGCGAGGTCGAGCGGCGGACGCGGCGGTTCGATCGGGCGCTGCGGCGCTTCGGCGCGCGGCTCAGGCCTCGGCGGTGTAGCCCATTCGTCAGCGGCGGATTGCTCCTCCGCTTCGAACTCTGCGCTTGGCGGCGCGGGCGGCTGGGTCCAGTCGCGGCCCGGAGGCGATGGCGGCTGGGTGCTGGGCGTCGGCACGTCGGGCGGCGAGGCGAACCGCGATTCGCCCTGCGGTTCCGGCGGTACCGTGTCGAAGTCGGAGATCGAGCGCCGTTGATCCGGGCTGACCCGCTCGAACGGACGTCGGAAGGGATGGCCGCCCCGGTTCATGTCGTTCATTACGCGCGCGCCTCTTTTCCATGCAGCAGGTTGATGCGCAGCCATCTTAGAACGACAGGGTTAACGACGGGCTAAGATCGGCGGACGGCGCCCCCCGCCGGACCGCTAATTGGGCGAGAACAGCCTGCCCGCGATCCAGCCCATCGCGATGGAAAGCATGACGGCGACAATACCGTAGAGGAACGGCTGTTGCAGGCTCCACACCTCGATCCCGCGCTCGAACCCGCGCTTCTCGACCACGACCTCGCTGGTGGCGGAGGCGACGACCCGCCCGTTGCGTATCGCGAATGTCTCGGCCGTGTAGAGCCCGGTCACAACGCTGGACGGCAAAGAGATGCGCGCGTTGTAGAGGACGCCCTTGTTGATCCCGACCCCATCGTCGTTCTGCTGGTACAGTCCGGTAGCGACTCTTTTGTCGACCAGCCCTTCGGCAAAATGGTCCTGCTCATCCTGCCCCATCGCGCCGATTGGGGACAGTTGCAGCCAATCGAGCCCAAATTCGTAAATAGCCCGCGTCTTCTCATCCACGATCTGGTCCAGCGGACGCGACGAGGCCAGCGCATAGAACGCCGGGGCCGAGCGGAAAGAGGCGCTGTCGGCGTTGACCCACATGCCCAGCCGCCGCTGCTTTTCGCGCATGGTGATCGCCTGGCTCGGCCCTTTCAGCACGACGACGATGTCGTAATCGGCAACGTCGCTGGCCCGCACGCCGTCGGGCGGCAGGATAGCGCCGTAAAGCAGCAGGTCGGCCCCGGTGAACCCGGTGCGCACGACGACCTCGTGCTGCGAAATTTCAGGCACCAGCACCGGATCGCGCGCCGCCGTAGAGCAAGCGAGGATCGCGCCAAGAAACAAGAGCCTGAGCGCGCGGGGCATCACAACGGCACCACCGTAAAGATTTCCTCTGGCCGATAAGTCAGCCCGACCGCCATACGAGCCGCGATCAACAGGACCAGCATCGCCAGCACGAAACGCAGCAATTCGGGCCGTACGTCGGCGGCGAACCGCGCGCCGATCTGGGCACCGGTCACCGAACCCAGCAACAACAGCGCCGCCAGCACCACATCGACCGCATTGGTGGTCAACGCGTGCATCATCGTCGTGGCGATCGTCGTGAACAGAATCTGGAACAGCGACGTGCCGACGACGACATTCGCGCTCATGCCCAGAACATAGAGCATCGCGGGCACCAGCAGAAATCCGCCGCCGATGCCCATCAGCATCGTCAATATCCCGACCGCCATGCCCAGCAACAGCGGCGCAAGCGGCGAGATATACAGGCCCGAGCGATAAAACCGCCAGCGCAGCGGCAGGTTCGCCACCAACGGGTGGTGCCGCCGCTGAGATGGAGTCTTGCCCAGCTTGGCCAGCCGCCCGCCGAAGACCTCGGGAATCGCCTCACGCGCCATGATCACGCCAACGCTGCCCAGTACGACGACATAGAGCACGCTGATCGCCACATCGATCTGGCCCAGCGCGGTCAGCAGGCGAAACAGCAACGCGCCGATGCCGGTACCGATCACGCCGCCCGCAACCATCACGCCGCCGATCTGAAAATCAATCCCGCCGCGTTTATGCTGATAGATCGCGCCCGAAACGCTGGCCCCCGTCACCTGCGTAGCCGCCGATGCCGCCGCAACCGTCGGCGGAACACCGTAAAAGATCAGCAATGGCGTCGTCAAAAACCCGCCACCCACGCCAAACATGCCCGACAGCAAGCCGGTCAAACCGCCCAACAGGACGATGACAAGGCCGTTTACCGACAGGTTGGCGATGGGGAGATATACGTCCATGGCTTCAACCGTTTGGCCTAGGCCGATCCGGGCCGAATGCAAGATGAACGCACCGGCTTCCCCGCAATTGCAGCGGAAATGTGGCCTTAAAAACCCGCCGACAGCGTCAGGACCGGCCCCGAACCCGGCTCGGCATCGCCAACCATGCGGTGCCGCCAATCGATGCTGGCGCGCCCGAACACGCTTTTACCCAAGGGAAAACGCGCCGCGACCGTGGGACCGACGTCTACCCGTTCCACGCCCTTCTGCGCGCCGCCCCATCCGCCAAGCCCCGCCTCAAGAGAGATCGTATCGGCCAGATCGAACGGCACATCGCGCACAACGCGAAGCTGACCATCGGCAAAGGCGCTCGCGCCCTCACCTCCGACATAACCGATTTGCGCATAGGCCTCTGCCCGCACGTCGAGCGGCAGGGGCAAGACGGGCGGGCCGAAAACGGCCATCGCGGCGGGCCGGACCCGCGTTTCGCTGGGGCGCAATCGGCGGTCGCCGTTGAACCGCAGCAACCGGCCCTCGACCATCAGGTCGACCGGCAATGCGCGCAAGGGACGCACCGCGATCCCGGCGGCAACTTCTTTCTCGTCCTCTCCCCCCACGGTCGTGGTGACACGCAGATAGGCGCGCGGATCGAAACCGCTCTCGGGGAACAGGCGATAGCGCAGGACCGCACCCGCCTGACTGGCACCATAAGTCCCGCTACCAACCAATGCCGCGCCGGGCTCTGCCTTGTCGCGCAGCAACATCCACGCATCGGCGGACCAGCGCCGACGGGCACGCACCTCTGGCGGAACCGCGCCGAAGGGAACGGGCGCGGGCGGCGCGATATCGCGGCGCTGCGGCGGGGGCGGCGTGGGAGAAGTCGGTAGGGATGGCGCATCGAAGACGGTCTGAAGCGGCACGAGGGCAGGTCTGGCAATTGCGGGCGGCGCTGGCGGCAAGGCCACCGGGAGAATGGTTGGCGCAGCTGTCGGAGAGACTGCCTCAACCGGCGCGACGAATTCGCGCGACCTCGCAGGGATCGGCGCTATCACTGGCTGCACCTGCTCGACCCGGCCCGCCACTGTCGGCGGCAGGGGGAGCGGCGCATCGATCGCCTGACCCACCGGCCCCCAGGCCCGCGCCGCCACCCACAGCACTATCAATCCGGCCAGCGCGATCAGTGGCTGGCCTCGCCCTGTCCGTGCCGTCATGCCGTCACGCGTTTGTGATCGGCCAATTCGTCGGCAACGTGGCGGTCATGTTCGGTCTTTTCCCAGCGCGCGGGTTGTCCGAACAAGGTCGCGGCATAGCGAAAAACCGCGCGGCGGCTCGCGCTGATGGCGATGACATTGGCAACCGGGATGCGCAGGATCGAACCTATTCCATCACCCAGCCCATATTCGCGCGTCACCAGCAAGAACCGCACGACCGCCCGCCAAACGAAGGCCAGCGTCGTCGCGATCAACACCCAATAGACCAGCGGCGGCAAAGTCCCGGCCGGGTGCCAGCCCATCGCGTCGGCCAACCAGAGAAATCCGGTCAGCAGCACCAACAGGTAAGCCGCCGCCAGCACCACCGCCACCAAGGGCCCGCGCCGGTCGCGGACCCGCATCCACAGTTCTGCCGGGCGCAGGCTCCAGCCCAGCTGGTCCCATCCGTCGAAGGCAATGCCGTGGACCCAACGCGATTTCTGGCGCACGGCCGCGTCCAATCGGGAAGGAAAGAACGCCCGCGTCGCGACTAGCGAACCGTCGGCAGCGCGCACCCGCAGGAACCGCCCGCCCTTGCCACCGGGACGGGTCCCGCGCCGCCCGATCAACATGCCCAGTTCGTAATCCTCGGTCATGGCCAGCGGATCGAACGGACCCTCGGTGCCACCCCGTCGATCTGCCACCCAGTCCAGCGCATCCCGCGAAAACGCGCAGCCAACACCCGCAGCGGGAAGCCCGACCCCCAGCCGATCGCGCACCACCATTTCGCGCGCATGCGCCTCGGTAAATTCATCGGCGTAATGGTTGCCGACCCACGGCGAATCGACCTGCATCTCGGGACGAACCGGGATTTGCACGAAATCCGCATCGTCCAGCGCGCGGTCGATCAGGGTCAGAGCATCGGGATGCACAAGGTCTTCTGCGTCGTGGAGCATCACGGCGCGAAACCGCTGCCCGGTCCGCGCCTCATCTTCGCGCAGCGCGCGGAACAGGCGGTTCAGGCATTCGCCCTTGGTTGTCGGACCCGGCGTTTCGTTCACCACGATGGTCAGGCGCGGATCGCCGCCACCACCCGCCTCCATCGCGGCGCGCGTCGCGGGGTCGTTGACATAGCAACCCGCATAGACCCGCAAATCGGCATGCGGCCACCGCGCCAGCGTATTGCGGAGCATCGGGGCGATTACGCGCGCCTCTCGCCAAGCGGGCACGAACAGGGCGATCGGCGCGGACAATTCGGCGGTCGTCGGCGCGTCCAAACGCTTCGTCTTCGCCTGTCCGGTCAGCAGCAACCAGGCCCACGCAAGGTCCACCGCCATCTCGTCCAACGCGCCCAACGCGAACCAGAACGCCGCAAACAACAGCAGTTCCAGCCGAACCGATTCGAGCGATGCGAAGATCAGTGATAAAACATCTTGGGCTGCGACCCCCATTGTACCCCCAATTGCGCCCACAGGCCCCGGCGCGTGCATTCGACCTTAAGTTGGTCGCACCCACCTTGCAACGCAGCACGAATTGGGGAAAAGGGCCTGCATGATCCTTTCGCGATTTATCCCCGCCCGCGTCGACTGCCGGCCCCTGACGGAGGCCTTGGCATGAAGCACGCCGCAAAAGCCATCAATCGCACGCTGAAGGCGTTCTTCGATAACGAGGCCGCGTCGGGCATCATCCTGATCGTGATTGCCGTGCTGGCGATGATCGTAGCCAATTCGCCGCTGGCCCATGATTATCACGACTTGTTCCACGGCACGCTGGCGTGGACCCCGATCGCCAAGCTGAACAATCTGCACCTGTGGATCAACGATGCGCTGATGGCGATCTTCTTCTTCGTCGTCGGGCTGGAGATCAAGCGAGAGGTGGCCGACGGTGCCTTGGCCGATCCGTCGGCGCGCCGCCTGCCGGTGATCGCGGCGGCGATGGGCATGGCTGTCCCGGCGGTCGTATTCCTTGGCGTGATCGCGGGCGAAGGGGCCGAAGGGCTACACCGCGGCTGGGCCATTCCGGCGGCGACCGACATCGCCTTTGCCATGGGCGTGATGGGCCTATTGGGCAATCGCGTACCCAGTTCGCTGCGCCTGTTCCTGCTGACCGTTGCCATCGTCGACGATATCGGGGCGGTGGCGATCATCGCGGTGTTCTATACCGCAAACCTGAAGCTGATGTGGCTGATCGCCTCACTGGCGGTAATGGCCGTGATGATCGGATTGAACCGGTTCCGGGTAGACCGCTGGTGGGCCTATGCCGCGTTGTCGCTGCTGCTTTGGTACTTCGTGCTGAATTCCGGCATCCACGCGACGATCGCGGGCGTGGTCGCGGCATTGACGATCCCGATGCGCCTCGATGCGCGCGGAGACAGTTTGCTCTTGCGCTTCGAACACGCGCTGTTGCCATGGAATGCCTATCTGGTCGTTCCGCTGTTCGGGTTCGCCAATGCGGGCGTTGCCATGGCGGGCATCGGGCTGGCGGGGTTCCTCGATCCGCTGCCGCTCGGCATTGCCGCCGGTCTGGTCATCGGCAAACAGGCTGGCATTCTGGCAGCCATTGCAGCGTGTTATAAACTGAAGCTGGCGCCGAAACCCGAGGGGGCGACGTGGATGCAGCTTTGGGGAACATCGGTATTGTGCGGCATCGGCTTTACGATGAGCCTGTTTATCGGCGCACTCGCCTTCCCCGGCTATCCGCATTTGATCGAGGAAGCGAAGCTGGGCGTGCTGGGCGGATCGCTGATTTCGGCCCTGCTCGGCTATGCGATCCTGCGCTTTGCCAAGGGCGTGCCGGAAGATGAAGAAGATGAGGGGGCAGAGCCGGCCACCGGCACCGCCTGATCCCTCACCGGCGGCTTACCAGCTGCCGGTGTTCTCCATGCTGGCCCACGGTTCGCGCGGCTCCAGCCTGCCATCCTGAAGCAATTCGATGGAGATGCCGTCGGGCGTCTTCACGAAGGCCATGTGTCCGTCGCGCGGGGGGCGATTGATCGTGTGCCCCGCGTCCTGCAGCGTCTGGCACGTCGCGTAGATGTCGTCGACGCGGAATGCTAGGTGGCCGAAATTGCGGCCCCCGTCGTATTCCTCTGCCACGCCATCCTCGGACGGCCAGTTGTAGGTCAGCTCCACCTCGGCAACATCCGCCTGCCCGGGTGCAGCGAGGTAGATCAGGGTGAACCGGCCCTGCTCGCTTTCGTAGCGGCGGACTTCATCCATACCAATCAGGTTGAAGAAGGCGACCGTCGCATCGGGATCGGTCACGCGGATCATGGCGTGAAGGTATTTCGTCATGCGACGCAAGGTAGGCGCCCGCCGCCGCAACGCAAGCCGCACAAAGCAAAACGGCCCGCCCCATGGGGGCAGGCCGTTCCGTTAGGCTGTGCGCCTGTCTGGCGGAAGCTTAGAAGCTGGCCGACAGCGAAGCCACGATAGTATCGTCGGTATAACCATCGACGGTCGGGCCCTCGACGCCAATGTAGGAAACACCGAGATCCAGACCCTTGAAGCCTACCGATGCGCCCAGCGACCAGTCGAAAGCCGAATCGTCGGTGCCGCCCAGAAGATATTCAGGAGCCAGGACACCATCGGTGTAACCGAGGTGCGCCGAGAACGAGACCGGAGTTTCGGGAATTGCGAAGCCAAGATCGCCGTACAGGTACAGGTTGTCGTCGTCACCCAGCGAGTCCTGATCAAAGGCATAGGCAACGCCAACGGTCACTTCAGCCGGGCCTACCGCACCGGTCACCGAGGCATAGGGCTCAAAATAGTCAGTGTCGAAACCGAACGGATCATCGGCATCAATGCCGCTCGGATAGACATAATACAGCAGGCCGACGTCGACCGACAGCGAATCCGAGAGCGCACCGCTCCAGCCACCGTAGATGTCGAGTTCGGTACCACCGTAGTCACCGCCTTCGATCGACGACGCCCAAGTACCGACGTAGAAGCCCGACGCATGAGCAACATCAACGCCGCCCTGAATTGCGAAATCACCGCCCGACAGCGAGACGCCGCGGAAGCGATAGTCGGTGACCATGGCAACATTGGCCGAAACCGAAATGGCTTCGTCCTGAGCGAAAGCCGGAGTGGCTGACAGGGCGGTACCGGCGAGAACAGCGGCAGCGAACATGCTGCGGAAAGTCGTGGTCATGATAAGATCCCTCATGGTTCTTCAGTAATCCTCACCCCTCCGTGCACCGGTCTGGCATCGTTCGTTGCGCGCCGTGATCCGAGTGCGCAAGAAAACTGCTTGCTTGTGCTGCATTGCACAAGTCACAATTTCGCCATTTCGTCATTCGACTGAAAGGGTGTTGATTTTTTGCAACGCTGCAGTTGCTGTACTACAACCAGCCTGGGCATCTTCATGGAAGCGCAAGCTTGTCTGTCGCAAGCACGCCCACTAGATGCCGCTTACTTCGACGAAACCGGCCCGGACAGCCGGTTTGTTCCCCGAAGGTCAGGAAAGGCGAACGCCGACCGTGTTGAAATCGCTATCCAACCTATTCGGGCTCGGCAGCCCGGTCGATGGCGCGAGCGCTGTCGGCCCTGCCCTGCCGGATGGAAAGCGGGTCTATGCGATCGGCGACATCCACGGGCGGCTCGACCTGTTCACGCAGATGATCGAGCGGATAGAGTTGGACGATGCGGCGCGCGGCGATGCCGAAACGCTGGTCATCCTGCTGGGCGATCTGGTCGATCGCGGTCCGGAAAGCGCTGGCGTCATCCGTGCCGCGCGCGACTGGCAGGCCCGCCGCCCGGTACGCATCCTGATGGGCAATCACGAAGAAATGTTCCTGCGCGCGCTGGAAGACGAAGGCGCGCTGCGACACTTTCTGCGCGTGGGGGGCAAGGAAACGGTCCTCAGTTTCGGCCTGGAACGCGACGATTATCGCGGGTTGTCGATGGAGGAGTTGCACGATCGTCTGGTCACATTGATCCCGCAGGACGACATCGCCTTCGTCGCCGGGATGGAGGACATGGTGCGCTTGGGCGATTATGTCTTCGTCCACGCCGGGGTCGATCCGGCCCTGCCGCTGGATTCGCAACGGCGCGGCGACGTGCGCTGGATACGCGAACCGTTTCTAAGCCATCCCCAGACGATGGATGTCTGCGTCGTGCACGGCCACACCATCCGCGAACAGATCGACATCCACGCGCCCGGTCGCGGGAAAAGCCGCTGGCCGAACCGCATCGGCATCGACACCGGCGCATTCCGCACGGGGAGACTAACCGCCATCGGCTTGCAGGGAACCGACCGCTGGTTCATGGAAGCGTCGTAATCCGGACATAAGAGCGCCGGGACCAAGACCTGCCATGGGGACTCTGTCATGAAAATCGCGATGGTCGGATCGGGCTATGTCGGCCTTGTTTCCGGCGCGTGCTTTGCCGATTTCGGCCACGATGTTGTCTGTATCGACAACGACCCGAAGAAGATCGAGGCTTTGGAAAACGGCGTGATGCCGATTTACGAGCCCGGCCTTGCCGACCTGGTCGCATCGAACGTGCGCGGCGGGCGGCTGTCGTTCTCGAACGATCTGGGCTCTGCTATCGAGGGCGCGGCGGCGATCTTTATCGCAGTGGGCACGCCCAGCCGTCGCGGCGATGGCCATGCCGACCTGACCTTCGTCTATCAGGTCGCGCGCGAGATCGGCGAAAAGCTCTCCGGCCCCGCCGTCATTGTGACCAAGTCCACCGTGCCCGTCGGCACCGGAGACGAGGTCGAACGCATCCTGAGCGAGAGCAACACTGCGCATCGCTTTGCCGTCGTCTCCAACCCGGAATTCCTGCGCGAAGGCGCGGCCATTGGCGACTTCAAGCGCCCCGACCGCATCGTGATCGGCGCAGAGGACGACTTTGGGCGTGAGGTAATGAGCGAGGTCTATCGTCCGCTCTTCCTGAACAAGGCGCCGATCCTGTTTACCGGCCGCCGTACCAGCGAGCTGATCAAGTACGCCGGGAATGCCTTTCTTGCCACCAAGATCACCTTCATCAACGAGATGGCGGACCTGTGCGAGAAAGTTGGCGCCGATGTTCAGGACGTTGCCCGCGGCATTGGGCTGGACAACAGGATCGGCAACAAGTTCCTTCACGCCGGACCTGGTTATGGCGGATCGTGCTTCCCCAAGGACACGCTCGCCCTGCTGAAGACGGCGGAGGACTTCGACAGCCCGGTCCGTATCGTAGAGGCGGTGGTCAAGGTGAACGAGGCGCGCAAGCGGGCGATGGGCCGCAAGGTCATCGACGCGCTGGGCGGGCCGGACGCCGCGCGCGGCAAGACGGTTGCAATGCTGGGCCTGACCTTCAAGCCCAATACCGACGACATGCGCGATTCGCCCGCCATCGCCATCGCGCAGGCGCTGGACGATGCCGGCACCACAATCCGCGCCTATGACCCGGAAGGGATGAACCTTGCCGCCCCGCTGATGCCGTGGGTGACAATGACCGCCAATCCCTATGAGGCGGTCGAAGGGGCCGATGCCATCGTCATCGTGACCGAGTGGGACACGTTCCGCGCGTTGGACCTGTCCCGCGTGAAGGACAGCGTGAACGCCCCTGTCATGGTCGACCTGCGCAACGTGTACGACCCCGAAGACATGCGAGAGGCGGGCTTTACCTACGTCGGCGTCGGCCGGGGCTGAGCCCCCCTTACCCCTCTACACACACCGGCCCTTGAATACACCGGGGGGCCTGTAAGCCGGGTTCTGTAACGCGGACGGTATGCCATGCGGCACCGTATCCCCGTCGGCAGCCATTCCTCTTGCCGACATGTTGCCATGTGCGGTCAAGCAGCCAACCCGGACGATCACGGGGCGAAACACCCCTGCCCTACCTTGCGGCAAAGCGCGCCGTCCCTATTCGGCCTTGCTCCGGGTGGGGTTTGCCATGCGGACCCTGTTGCCAGCGCCCCGGTGCGCTTTTACCGCACCCTTTCACCCTTGCCTGTGAGGTCGCCCTCCATCGGCGGTATACTCTCTGTGGCACTTTCCCTTGACGATGCGAACACCGCCCGGCGGGCGTTACCCGCCACCCTTGTTTCGTGGAGCCCGGACTTTCCTCGTGCACCCCGAAAGGCACCCGCGGCTGCCCGGCCCCCCGGTGCGACGCGCTATCTAGCGATTCCCCGGTCGCGATCCAAGAGCAATGCGAACAGGATCGCGCGAAGCTCTCCATCGATCTCGCCATCGATGCGTTCGGGGCGGAACCGGCGCTGAAACGCCTTTACCGCCGCATGCCCGTCGGCAATGTCGTAGCCATAGCGCTCGAGCCCCAGATAGAACGCCCCGTCGTTGTCGAACGGATCGCCCAGTTCCAGCTTTTCGGGCCGGGGCAGCGCCAGCCGGAGCTTCGCCAACCGTTCCCAGTCGAACTTTTCGCCCGGATCCTCCTTCCGCTGCGGCGCGACGTCGGAATGGCCGACGATATTGGCGCGCGGAATATCGTGCCGCTTCACGATGTCGTTCAGCAGGCGGATCAGGACCTGCATCTGGACTTCGGGAAAATCCTCATACCCGTGCGTGTGGCCGGGATTGTCCAGCTCGATCCCGATGCTGGCCGAATTCACGTCGTTGTGACCGCGCCAGAAAGATCGGCCCGCATGCCACGCGCGCTTCTCTTCCTCTACCATCTGCACCACCTTGCCTTCGCGGGTGACGCAGTAATGCGCGCTGACCTTCGCATCGGGGTTGCACATCTTGTCGATGGCATCGCGCACGTCGGGCATGTCGGTATAGTGCAGCACGACCATGGAGATCGGGAGGGTCCGTTCGTCCCAGTTGGGCGACGGACATTCGAGGTCGATTTCCATCCGCGGGCGGAACCGGCGGCGCTCAGGCATCTGCGGCACTCATACCGCTGCCATGCGGCAGGATCGCGCCCAGCACCAGCGCATTGTCGCTCTTCGCATGCTGCAACCCGCCGCCGCACCCCTGCGCTACCAGCCGGATCAGTTCCGCAGGGGCAGTGTGGGCGTTCAGCGATTCCAGCGGAATCCTGCCGTCGAGCGCCTCTCCCACCTCGGCATCGAAGGCGATCCGCATGCCTTCGGCGCGCACCGCGATTTCGTGGGCGGAGCCACTGTCCTCGACGGCAACGGTCACCGTGCCGCCACGCGGCAGCGCCTCTATCGCCAGCAGTCCGAAGTTCAGCAGCACTTTCACCGCCGCCTTGGGCAGCCCATCGACCCCGATGGTCCATTCCACGCGAATGTCGCGCCCTTCGGCGGCCAGCGCGTCAATCAGTTCCTTGACATCGGCAATCGGCAATTGCGCGTCGAACCCGCCCGCCGCGCCGAAAGCCAGCCGGAAAAAGCGCAGCTTCGTCGCGGTGCGCCGCGCGCCTTGGCCCAAAAGGTCGATACACTGTTCGCGCATCATCGGGTCGGTTTCGTCGGCCAGCAATTCGACGCCGTTGGTCATTCCGCCAACCGGCGAGAGCAGGTCGTGACACAGGCGAGAGCACATCAGGCTTGCCAGATGGGTCGGATCGGTCATCGGGCGGGCCTCTTGCAGCGAATTTCGTTCATAAAGCAGGGCCATAGCCTGTCTAAGTTGACGAAGTTTACACGGTGGGAAAATTTATCGCCCTTTGCCGCAAGTCCGGCGCAACTGCCGCGCAGGGCGCTGGCGAGGTGCGGCATCGGGGCCAGGGCGGAAAGGCGGGCAAGCATCGAAGCGGCCATGCATAGCGTCAGCCGCGCGGGTAGGAAAGACGGGTATGTTTCGGCCTTAACCGCGATATAACCCCTGCGCGCCCATGCTGCGGGCCGGGATTTTGGGGGACGATCCGAATGAAGCGCCAGCTTTTCGAATTTGCACTTTTCCTGGCGGCTCCCTTGGCGCTGGGCGCCTGCAATCTCGACACCGAGAGCATGGAGGCGGACAAGTTCGCGTCGATGAACCTGACGCCGGAAGAACGCGCCGTAGCCGAAGCACTGGTCGCCGGGTTCAAGAAGGACACGGGCCTGCCGATCCTGCGCAGCCGCGAATATGGGCGCGCCGCGTGCTATGCCAAGACGGTCGACATGCCCGACCACTTGCGCAGCGCGCACCTTGCCTATCTGGCCAATTATACCGAGGCCGACGCCGACTATTACGGCTTTTTCGCGCGCCGCGGTCTGGGCGAACAGAACGCCTACGAAGTTTTTCAGCGCTATGAGGCGGCGGACAGGAAGTGTTCGGCAGGCGGGTTGCTGGGCCGGATCATCGGCGACTAGAGCATCTGGCGCGCCAGACCGAAAATTACCGCCTTTTATCATAGTTTTGCGTTGCGCCGAACCGGGGCTGGCAAGCGCCCGGCGGCGGACCTTTCCCAGCCCCTTAGCCGTTGATTGGTCAAGAGCGCCCGAAACGGGCCGCCGAACGCAGATCAAGACGCTGTCGATCTGCATCCGGCGCAAGGGAAAGGACAGCTAACTCTACGGAGTTTCACCATGCAGGACCGCTACGAACGCCAGCAATACGGCTATAACCCCCGCCAGACCGAACAGTTCGAGGATCGCCAGTCCGGCCAGCCGGGCGAAACGGTTGCCGATTACGAACGCACCGAGGTTTACGACACTGGACAGATGGGCACCTATGGTGGCGACAGTCGCCGCGACCGCGAGTTTGCACAGGACCGTCGCCGGGGCGAACGTCGGCCGCGCAACGAATATTACCGCGACCAGTACGGTAATCGGGATCGCGGCCTCGCATCCAGCCGCCATGATCGGCCCGACCGCGATTACGGACGCTTTACATCCGAAAGCTATGGCGGGCGCGACTACGTCGATCCGCTGGCTTACGCCGGATACGGAATGGCCGGTGCAGGAATGGGCTACACCCCGACACGCGGCGCGCAATATCGCGAAGGCTATGGCTATGACGACCGCCGCCCGTTCCTCGAACGCGCCGGTGACGAGATTGCCAGCTGGTTCGGCGACGACGATGCGGCTCGCAGGCGTGAGATGGATCATCGCGGCAATGGACCGCAGGGCTATCGTCGCTCTGACGAACGCATCCTTGAGGATGTATGCGACCGGCTGACAGAGGATCGCAGGCTGGACGCACGCAACGTGACCGTTACCGTGCAGGACAGCGAGGTCACGCTGGATGGCACCGTGGAGGACCGCGCCGCCAAGCGCCGGGCCGAGGACATTGCCGACTATGCCAGCGGCGTGAACCACGTGCAGAACAACCTGAGAGTCGGTCAGGCGCGGAGCGAATATGAAACGCGCACGACGCAGGAAACCACGTCGTAAGGTCAACTAAGGTTTGGAGAGGGTGAAAGGGGTCCTTCGGGGCCCCTTTCGTCATGTCTGACAGATATCGACTGGCGCAAACCCGTCCGGCGAGTCGCGCCACCAGCCTATGGTGCCGCCCGCTACGATGGCCCAGATGCGACCGTCTGCTGCGGCTTGCGCCTTGTCCGTCGCGGAAGGTTCGTACCGTCCCGTCGGGTGCGAGTGGTAATATCCCAGCACCTCCGCCCCGCCCGCGCGCGCCGCCTTGTGCGCGGCGATCAGCGCGACCGGAGCGATCTCGAAATGGCGCGCCGGATCGGGGGCGACGTTGGCGGTGGGCTGCGCCGATAGGATGCGCCCGCCTTCACCCAGCAACAGTCCGCAGCACTCGTGCGGATAGGCCGCCTCGGCCTCGGCCAGCAGGAACGCCACTACGTCGCTTGTCGTTTCGATGCGCATCACCCATCTTGCTAGCGATGGGGGACGGTACTGTCATTCGCGGCGTGATCGAAACCGGGGGCGAGCGGCTCGACAAGGCGCTTGCCAGCCGCACCGACCTTTCGCGCGAGCGTATCAAGGCGCTGATCGCGGAAGGTGCGGTCCTGCTGGACGGCAAGGCCGCGAAATCGGGGTCGATCAAGCCCGCCGCCGGAACAGCATTCGCCGTCGAAGTGCCCGAAGCCGCGCCAGCCGAAGCCGTAGCGCAAGCGATCCCGCTGGTTGTCGCGTACGAAGACGAGCACCTGATCGTTGTCGACAAGCCCGCCGGAATGGTCGTCCATCCCGCCGCGGGAAATGCCGACGGCACGCTGGTCAACGCGCTGCTCCACCATTGCGAAGGGCAGCTTTCGGGCATCGGCGGCGTCGCGCGGCCCGGCATCGTGCACCGGATCGACAAGGATACCTCGGGGCTGCTGGTCGTGGCCAAAAGCGATGTCGCGCACGAGGGGCTGGCCGCACAATTCGCCGCGCACTCGCTGGAACGCGCCTATCTCGCGGTGGTGAAGGGCGTGCCGAACCCGCCCAAGGGCACGATAGAGGGTCTGATCGGGCGCAGCGATCGCGATCGCAAGAAGATGGCGGTGCTCGACCCCCATTCGAACCGCGGTAAAAGGGCGGTTACGCACTATAAAACGCTGTCCGTCGGTGCCCAGGCGGCGTTGGTCGAGTGCCGGTTGGAAACCGGGCGAACCCACCAGATACGGGTTCACATGTCATCAATCGGCCATGCGCTAATAGGAGATCCTGTCTATGGAAGACCCGATTCGCGCTTTCGCACCCTCCTTGATCGCCTGCGCTTTCGCCGTCAGGCTCTCCACGCCGCCGTCATCGGCTTCGATCACCCGGTCACACGCGACCGGCTGCGCTTTACCAGCGATTTGCCGACCGACATGGTGGAACTGATCGAGGAACTCGCGCTTTGATATTGAAAGAATCCCCAACACAGGGCGCATATTCGGGTCTATAAGGAAGATGTGGCCTGCAATTGCCGGTGCCCATCAGGGGCCGCGCACCGCAAGGTCGACGCAAGAAAGGTTCGGTAAGAGACGTGACTACGATGACCAGATCAACAATCCCGGCATTGGGCGGAGAGCAGAGCCTCAACCGCTATCTGTCGGAGATCAAGAAATTCCCCGTGCTGAAGCCAGAGCAGGAATACATGCTCGCCAAGCGCTATCAGGAACACGAAGATCCAGAGGCCGCGGCCCAGCTGGTGACGAGCCACCTGCGCCTCGTCGCCAAGATCGCGATGGGCTATCGCGGCTATGGCCTGCCCGTGTCCGACCTGATCTCCGAAGGCAACGTCGGCCTGATACAGGGCGTAAAGAAGTTTGAGCCCGATCGCGGCTTCCGCCTGGCGACCTATGCCATGTGGTGGATCAAGGCGAGCATTCAGGAATACATCCTGCGCTCGTGGTCGCTGGTAAAGATGGGCACGACCGCCGCGCAGAAGAAGCTGTTCTTCAACCTGCGCCGGATGAAAAAGAACCTCGAGGCGTTCGAGGATACCGACCTGCACCCGCGCGACGTCGCCAAGATCGCAACCGACCTTGGCGTGCCCGAGCAGGAGGTCATCAATATGAACCGCCGCATGCTGATGGGCGGCGACGCTTCACTGAACGTGTCGATGCGCAGCGACGAGGAAGGTTCGGGTCAATGGCAGGACTGGCTGACCGACGATCGCCCGCTGCAGGACGAAACCGTGGCCGACGCCGAAGAGGCGCAGGTCCGGCACGAAATGCTGGTCGATGCGATGGACGTGTTGAACGACCGTGAAAAGCACATCCTGACCGAGCGCCGGTTGACCGAAAACCCGCAGACGCTGGAAGAGCTTTCGCAGGTCTACGACGTAAGCCGCGAACGCATCCGCCAGATCGAGGTTCGCGCTTTCGAAAAGGTGCAAAAGGCGATGCAGCGCATCGTCGGCGAAAGACTGATGCCGCTGGGCGCGTAAGCATCCGCGACATGAAAACAGGGCGGCGGCGATGGATAATCGCCGCCGCCCTTTTCGTGTTCGCTTTCTGGCCGCGCCTGTTCGATTTCGACGCACTCCCCGGCGAATGGCTCTGACCGCCGATCAGCCCCGCGCTTTTGCCGCGTCGAACAGCATATCGACCATCTGCGGCACCTTGCCATCGCGCTCTGCGGTGCGCAGCGGCATCACGCTGGGGACCAGCACCTCCTCTGGCGTCGGGTCGCTGGTAAAACCTTCCATCACCTGTTCGATATAGGTGCGAAGCGGCAGATAGCCTTCACGCGTTGCCTGTCCCGGCGTCAGGTCGGTCTGCACCCCCGGCGGGACGAGTTCGATCACCTCTACCTTGCCTTCCAGCAGCTTGCGCAAGGAAAGCGTATAGGAATGAAGCGCTGCCTTGGTCGCACAATAGGTTGCGGTCTGTGGCATCGGCACGAAAGCAAGGCCCGACGTGACATTTACGATCGCCGCATCGGGCTGCACCGACAGGTGATCGATCAGCGCGTCGGTCAGGCGGATCGGGCCGAGCAGATTGGTCGTCACCGTCGCTTCGGCATCGGCAAGATCGCGACCCTTGCCCGCATCCTCGTACCGCATGATCCCGGCGTTGTTCACCAGCACGTTGATGGCCGGAAATTGCGCGACCGCCTCTTTGGCAAAGCGCGCGATGTCGGCGGCATCGGATACGTCGAAGGTCAGCGTGTGGATGGTGTCGAACCCCTCGGCCGTTTCCGCCAGCGACGATGCGGTCCGCCCTGCCACGATCACGGTGTTGTCTGCCGTCGCCCATTCGCGCGCCAATTCGCGCCCGATCCCGCTGCCGCCTCCGGTCAAGAGGATGGTGTTGCCGGTCGTCTTCATGGGTTAATCTCCATCGCCGTTTCGACTGTTGCGGGTTATCTGGGGTCTGAATCCCGACCGGGAAGTGGCAGCTGCCGCATTTCGACGCAGGCGTTTCGCATGCACCGGGGGAACCAGCAGGAACGCCGCCGGTAGATAGCCCATGGAAGACGCGTTTTTCGGGATTTCCCCCTATCATGTGCTGCTGGTCGGCTGCGGGCTGGTCATCATCCTTGCATTCTGGTTCCCGCGCTTCCTCCGCGACAGAGAGCCTTCTTCGTCGGGCCTGCTGATCCTTGGCGGGCTGGCCGTGTTCGGTATCCTGCCCGGCGTGCCGGAGGTGTTCTCTCCAATGGAGCGGACGGGGTTCTGGGAACTGGCATCCGAATTCGCGGTCATCGCGGCGCTGTTCGGCACCGGAATGCGGCTGGACAAGATCGTGGGCAAGGGGCTGTGGGCGCCGACGATCCGCCTGCTGGTCATCGCCATGCCGCTGTGCATCGCGGCGGTGTTTGCGCTGGGCTATGCGCTGGGCCTGACGGCCGCCGGGGCGATCCTGCTGGCGGCGGTGCTGGCGCCGACCGATCCGGTGCTGGCCGCCGACGTGCAGGTCGGCCCGCCCGGCGAAGGTGGCGAACACCCGATCCGCTATGCCCTGACGACGGAGGCGGGGCTGAACGACGGGCTGGCCTTTCCTTTCGTTTATCTGGCGCTGTTTGTCGGCACACTGGGCCTGAACCCCGGCGACTGGGGCTGGGAGTGGTTCTCGCTCTATTTAGTTTACAAGATCGCAGTTGGCGGGCTGGCGGGCGTCGCGGCGGGCTGGGTGCTGGGCCGGGTCATCTTTCACATGCCGCGCCACAACCCCCTGTCCGACGGCGGAACCGGCGTGATCGCGCTGGCCGGGTTGTTGTTCACCTATGGCATGACCGAACTGATCGAAGGGTATGGCTTCATCGCCGCCTTCGTCATGGGGCTAACCCTGCGCCGGGTGGAGGTGGAGCACGAATACCACACCCGCCTGCATGCGTTTTCGGAAGCGCTGGAGCAAGCGGTCACCGCGATCCTGCTGGTGCTGTTCGGCGGGGCGCTTCCGGTTCTGCTGCCGTACCTGTCGTGGCAGCACGCTCTGATCGGCGTGGCGCTAATCTTCGTGATCCGGCCCGCATTCGGGATGCTTTCGCTGATCGGCACCGTCATGCCGATGAAACATCGCGGGGTGGTGGCGTTTTATGGCGTGCGCGGGATCGGGTCGATCTACTACCTCGCCTATGCCGCCGGATCGCTGGACTTCGTGAACGAAGGCGATCTTTGGGCCGCCATCGCCTTTACCATCGTGCTGTCCACACTGGTCCACGGATTCAGCGC
The DNA here is from genome assembly GCF_001028705.1 of Croceicoccus naphthovorans. Taxonomy (NCBI): domain Bacteria; kingdom Pseudomonadati; phylum Pseudomonadota; class Alphaproteobacteria; order Sphingomonadales; family Erythrobacteraceae; genus Croceicoccus; species Croceicoccus naphthovorans. Next base: position 2,810,290 of record NZ_CP011770.1, read on the forward strand.
GGGCAGCGTGGTGCACGCGGTCACACGGACCGAAAAGCGCGAAGCCGCCCCCGGTTAAGCGGTCCACAGCACGCGTGCGTCGCTTGCGTACCACGCCGCAAAGGCTAATACCGCGCGCATGGCCATCGCACGTTCGCGCGGCACCCTCGCGCGCTTTTTCCTGTTTCTGATCAAGACGGCGGTCGCGCTGGTGTTGCTCAGCGTGCTGTGGGTGTTTGCCTATACGCTGCTGCCCGTCCCCGTCACCGCGACGATGCTGATGGACGAAAAGGGCATTACCAAGGATTGGGAGCCGCTGGAGAACATCGACCGCAACATGGTGCGCGCCGTGATCGCGGCAGAGGACGGCAAGTTCTGCAGCCACGACGGGTTCGACCGAGAGGCGATCGAGAATGCGATGAAGCGCAATGCAGAGGGCGGGCGCATCCGCGGCGGATCGACGATCAGCCAGCAGACCGCGAAGAACGCCTTTCTGTGGCAAGGCGGCGGCTATTTCCGCAAGGGGCTGGAGGCTTGGTTCACGCTGCTGATCGAAAAGGTCTGGGGCAAGCGGCGGATAATGGAGGTCTATCTCAACGTCGCGGAAACCGGGATCGGCACTTACGGTGTAGAGGCCGGGGCGCAGCGTTATTTCAACCATTCCGCCAGCAGCCTGAGCACGACCGAGGCCGCCCGCATGGCCGCCGCGCTGCCGCTGCCGAAAAAGCGGTCGGTCAAGAACCCAGGCGGCTGGCTCGCCCGCCACGGCAACACGATCCGCAGCCGGATCGGCGTCGTGGGGCGTGACGGGCTGGACGCTTGCGTTTACGAGTAAGGCGATGGGCGCGGGACACTCACATAGCCATGGGCACAGTCATGGGCACGCTCACGATCATGCCCCGGCGGATTTCGGCCGCGCGTTCCTGATCGGCGTGGTGCTGAACACCGCCTTCGTGGTGGTGGAGGCGCTGGCGGGCCTGATATACGGATCGATGGCGCTGGTGGCCGACGCGGGCCACAACCTTTCCGACGTGCTGAGCCTGCTGATCGCATGGGGTGCCAGCGTGCTGGCCAGGAAGCCGCCCTCGGCCCGGTTTACCTATGGCCTTAAATCCAGTTCCATCCTTGCGGCCATCGCCAATGCGGCGCTGTTGCTGGCGGCGCTGGGCGCGATTCTGGTCGAGACCCTGCGCCGGTTGTTCGATCCTCAGCCGGTGGAGCCGGGCCCGATCATGATCGTCGCAGCCATCGGCATCGTCATCAACACCGCCACCGCGCTGCTATTCATGCGCGGGCGCAAGGGCGATCTGAACATTCGCGGCGCATACCTGCACATGGTGGCAGACGCGGCGGTTTCGGCTGGCGTCGTCATGGCGGGCCTTTTGATCTGGCTGACCGGAATGGCGTGGATTGATCCGGTCACTTCACTGGTAATCGTGGCAATCATCGCGGTCGGCACGTGGGGCCTGCTGAAAGACAGCGTGAAGATGGGGCTTCTCGCGGTGCCCGACGGTATCGAAGAGAGCGCCGTGCGCGATACGCTGGCCGCCCTGCCGGGGGTGAGCGCGGTGCACGACCTGCACATCTGGCCGATGAGCAAGACCGAAACAGCGATGACCGCGCATCTGGTGATGCCCGGCGGCCATCCGGGCGACCCGTTCCTGCACGACACGGCAGAGGTGCTGCACGACCGATTCGGGATTGAGCATCCGACCATCCAGATAGAGACCGATCCGCACGCCTGCGCGCTGCATCACGACGACGTGGTGTAAACCCCGCCCGAAACGGGACAAAACCGGGCGCTTCGCGGCGGCAAGGATGACAAATCCTGCCATGTTCTTGCAGTTAGGCGGGCGCTGAAATATCCTGTTAACCGGTCCGGCAAAGGGGGTTGCTGGCCGAGGGGGATTATGAACAGCGAACGGATCAAGACCATCCTGCTGCGGATCGGGCTTTTGCTCGGCATCGTGGCCTGCGTGTTGACGATCTTCGTAAACCTTGCGTCATTGCGCTGTTTCAACGCTCTGTTCGATGCGACATGCAGCGTGGCGACAACGCGCAATGTCGTGGCGCTGACCTTCGATGACGGGCCCAGTCGCAACGTTTCCGCCGTGCTGCCGGTGCTGGCGCGGCACGATGCAAAGGCGACGTTCTTCATGTCTGGCCAAAAGCTGGAAAAGAACATGGACGCGGCGAAGCTGATCCTCTCGTCCGGCCACGAACTGGGCAATCAGGCATGGTCGAACCAGGTGATGGAAGATCGCCCGCAGAATTTCCACGCGACCGAAATCGCGCAGACCGATGCCCTGTTGCGCGAAGCGGGCGTGCCAAAGCCCGACCTGTTCCGCCCGCCATTCGGCATCCGGTCGGTCGGTTTGCTATGGGAACTGCATCAGGCAGACTATCGCCTGATCATGTGGGACGTATCCGACAACGGCCGCCGCGAAGCCCCGCCCCAGGCCTATGCCAACGCGATCCTTGCGCAAGTGCGGCCCGGCTCGATCGTGATGCTACACGCGCTGGGTACCGACGACACACAGGCCCGCGCCGCCCTGCCGCTGATCCTTGCGGGGTTGCAGGAAAAGGGGCTGAAGTCGGTGACGGTCAGCGAACTGCTGGAAGCGCGGGGGAAGTAGGGGGAGTGGCGGCGGTTTTTAGGTAGTGCCGGTTGTGGGTTGAATAACCGTTATGGGGTGGGAAGCGGACATCAAGCTAATCGGGTGTCTGGCCACGGCGCTTCCAAAATGCGTATGCAAGAGAAACGGGAAAAGCGATGGCGACATAGATCGTGGGAAGCACGAGACCCCAAATCATAATTGCGAGAAAATCGAGACGTCCTCCATTCTCGTGAATGTCAGGATCATAGTTTTCTGGGATCGGGGTGGGCGTAGCCATCACGTAGCAGGCCGCGCCGAGAAAAATCAGTGGCAACAGTCCCAGACGAATTAGCCACCATCGCAAAGGGAAAGCGTGCGCCGAACAGCTTGCTCAGCACCAAGCTGGCGAGAATGATAGCCAGGGGTGGGATAGCGATCAGCGGAACCATGCAACCGCTTATCTATCGCATGCGAGTAGCGGGCGATAGATGTCCGCAATGGGGTCGTTAGCTGACCGACCGCTTTTGGGTCTTGCAGCCCTCGGCATAGTGGTCATGATTGGGGTGGGAAGCGGTTGTCAGAAGGCAGGGATGAAATAGCGGTTAATACAGGCCCAAATCGAAGCCGTTGCGAAGCCGTAGGCGCACCCGATACCGAAGACGAGCAGCGATGGCGGCGAAGGAACCCACAGCATCATTCCGCCAGTTAGAGCTCCGCACGCTACCGCAAGGCCATACGAACCTGCCAGCGGCCAACGTCTTTTCAGCAAGCGGAAGATGGCGGCGACCCAAAGAGAGCCCGGGAGAGTAAAAATGAGAATGCCGAGCGCGAACCGAAACGGATAGACGGCAAGTGTTGGTGAGGTCAGAGAATAGGGGGTCACCAAAAGGATCGCGTAGCTAGCGACTAAGCCACCAATATAGGCGGCAAGCGACAGGTTCACGGCGCGTTGCATCCACATGGCGTCAATGTAGTCGATCGATTTCCGCGAGGGAAGGAACGTCCGCAATGGGGTCGTTAGCTGAAAGTCTGCCTACAGCAAACCGGGGCGCGCAGCGACTCCCGCAAGCGCGAACGCGCGCCGCCGCTTATTGCGGCGAAGCCAAGGGGCGCGGATGCGCCCCGCCCGGCGTTTGAGGGGTCCTCGCCCACCGGGCGAGGACAAGCTAGGCCGCGGCTTCCTTGCCCTTGTGGACCTGCACCGGTTCCTTGCGGCCTTCGACGACGTCCTTGTCGACGACGATCTCTGACACGCCTTCCAGAGTAGGCAGGTCGAACATCGTGTCGAGCAGGATCGCCTCGACGATGGAGCGCAGACCGCGCGCGCCGGTTTTGCGCTTGATCGCCTTTTGCGCGACCGCTTCCAGCGCATCGTCGGTAAAGGTCAGGGCCACGTCTTCCAGCTCGAACAGGCGCTGATACTGTTTGACCAGCGCGTTCTTCGGTTCCTTCAGGATCATGACCAGCGCCGCAACGTCGAGGTCTTCCAGCGTGGCGATCACCGGCAGGCGGCCGACGAATTCAGGAATCAGGCCGAATTTCAGCAGGTCTTCTGGCTCTGCCTTGGACAGCAGTTCGCCGATCTGGCGCTTTTCCGGATCGGCAACGTGTGCGCCGAAACCGATCGAACGCTTTTGCAGGCGGTCGGAAATCAGCTTTTCGAGCCCAGCGAACGCACCGCCGCAGATGAAAAGGATGTTCGTCGTGTCCACTTGCAGGAATTCCTGCTGCGGATGCTTGCGACCGCCCTGAGGCGGGACGGAGGCAGTGGTGCCTTCCATAAGCTTCAGCAGGGCCTGCTGCACGCCCTCACCCGAAACGTCACGGGTGATGGAGGGGTTTTCCGCCTTTCGCGTGATCTTGTCGATCTCGTCGATATAGACGATGCCGTGCTGCGCCTTCTCGACATTGTAGTCGCTGGACTGCAGCAGCTTGAGGATGATGTTCTCGACATCCTCGCCGACATAGCCCGCTTCGGTCAGCGTGGTGGCGTCGGCCATCGTGAAGGGCACGTCGAACGTGCGCGCCAGCGTCTGGGCCAGCAGCGTCTTGCCCGAACCGGTCGGGCCGACCAGCAGGATGTTCGACTTTGCCAGTTCGACATCGTTGCCCTTGCCGCTGTGCTTCAACCGCTTGTAGTGGTTGTGCACCGCAACGGAGAGGACGCGCTTCGCACGGTCCTGGCCGATGACGTAATCGTTGAGCGTGGCGAAGATTTCAGCCGGGGGCGGCACGCCGCCATCCTTCTTGCCGGCGATGCCGGCCTTCGTCTCTTCGCGGATGATGTCGTTGCACAACTCGACGCATTCGTCGCAGATGAAAACGGTCGGCCCCGCGATCAGCTTGCGCACCTCATGCTGCGATTTGCCGCAGAAGCTGCAATAGAGAGTGCTCTTGCTGTCAGATCCACTGACTTTGGTCATAGTCCATCCTGAAGCGCCCGGAATCGGGCTGCAATCTTCGAATTTACGCGCCGTTGGCGGAGAATCAACCACTCACGGAACGGGTTCTCGACTGACGGTGCATAACAGCAACGCCCTGTCGATAGGGTTAATCACATCTCCGCAGGCGTTGCCCCGTAATGGGAACGCCTGCGCCATGTGATGCGGACGTTATGAAACGTCACCGCTTTCGGCATCGGTACGGCTGACGAAAACCTGGTCGACAAGGCCGAATTCCTTGGCCTCTTCCGCCTCCAGAAAGGTGTCGCGATCCATCGCCTTCTCGATCGTGTCGAGGTCCTTGCCGGTGTACTTCACGTACAGATCGTTCATCCGGCGACGGATGCGCAGGATCTCGCGGGCCTGAATCTCGATGTCGCTGGCCATGCCCTGTGCGCCACCCGAAGGCTGGTGGATCATGATTCGCGCATTGGGCAGCGCAATGCGCATGCCCGGTTCGCCCGCCGCCAGCAGGAAGCTGCCCATGGATGCGGCCTGACCGATACAGACGGTGGAAACGCGCGGCTTGATGTACTGCATCGTGTCATGGATCGCCATGCCCGCCGTGACGACACCGCCCGGCGAGTTGATGTACATCGAGATGTCTTTCTGGCTGTCCTCCGATTCAAGGAACAGCAGCTGGGCGACGATGAGCGAGGCCATCGTGTCCTCTACCCCGCCGGTCACGAAGACGATGCGTTCGCGCAGCAGACGGCTGAAAATGTCGAAGCTGCGTTCGCCGCGGCTCGTCTGCTCGACAACCATCGGTACGAGCGCGCCGGTAACGGGATCGGTGTTGAACTTGCCCTGGAGGGAATTGGCGCCAAACAGGTCGAGCATGAAAGTCCTCTTGTCGATTTCGAACGCCCTATGTCGCCCCTGCCCCCGCCATGTTCAAGGGGATTCGCCAAGGGCGGGATAACTCGCTTGGCGTCTGTGCCAAAACCGGGCGGGCGTTGCGACAGGTTGCGACATAGCCGTGCGCGACGATTACGCCAGACACCGGTTGCGGCAGTCGGGCCAGAACGCAAAACGGGCCGGAAAGGAATATCCCCTTCCGGCCCGTTTTTGCCGATCCGCACGCGGCCATGGCGGCCCGTGCGGGGTTCGGATTATTCCGCCTTGGCGGCAGGCTTCTTGGCAGGAGCCTTCTTGGCCGGAGCCTTTTTCGCGGCGGGCTTTTCGTCCGCTGCATCGTCGGCCTTCTTGGCGGCAGTCTTCTTCGCCGGGGCTTTCTTGGCCGCAGGCTTGGCTTCGGCCTCAGCATCGTCCGCCTTCTTCGCGGCGGGCTTCTTGGCCGGGGCCTTCTTCGCGGCGGGCTTTTCTTCCGCTGCGTCGTCGTCCTTCTTGGCGGCAGCCTTCTTGGCCGGAGCCTTCTTCTTGGCGGCCGGCTTCGCAGCCTCTTCGCCTTCGTCAGCCTCGATCGCGGCCTGCAGCTCTTCCTTGGTCACTTCGCGTGTCGTGACTTCGGCCTTGTCGAACAGGAAGTCGACGACCTTGTCCTCGTAGAGCGGCGCGCGCAGCTGGGCGGCGGCCATCGGTTCGGACTGGACATACTCGACGAAACGCTGGCGATCTTCAGGGCGGTACTGCTGCGCCGCCTGCTGGATCAGCATCTGCATTTCTTGCTGCGAAACTTCGACGCCATTCTTTTGGCCGATTTCCGACAGCAGCAGGCCAAGGCGCACGCGGCGCTCTGCAATGCGCTTGTAGTCGTCCTTCTCGGCCTCGATTTCCTTCATCGCGGCTTCGGGGTCTTCTTCCCGAGCGGCTTCCTGCTCAAGCTGGGCCCAGATCTGCTGGAACTCTGCATCGACCATCGCGGGTGGAACCGGGAAATCGTGACCGGCCGCCAGCTGGTCCAGAAGCTGACGCTTCATCTGGGTGCGGGTCAGGCCAGCGGTTTCCTGCTCGACCTGGCCACGCAGCAATTCCTTCAGCTTGTCGAGGCTATCGAGGCCGAGGTTCTTGGCGAATTCCTCGTCGACCTTGGTCTCGGTCGGGACCTTCACTTCCTTGACGGTGATGTCGAAGGTCGCTTCCTTGCCCTTCAGCTGCTCGGCCGGATAATCCTCGGGAAAGGTGACGGTGATCGTCTTTTCCTCGCCGGTCTTGGCGCCGATCAGCTGTTCTTCGAAGCCCGGGATGAAACGGCCCGAACCGATTTCCAGCGCTGCGTCCTCGGCCTTGCCGCCTTCGAATTCCACGCCGTCGAGCTTGCCGACGAAGTCGATGATCAGCTGGTCGCCCTCGGCGGCCTTCTTGGTCTTGGCGGCGGCCTTGAACGATTTCTGCTGGCCGGCGATCTTTTCGACCGCTTCCATCACTTCGTCGTCGGAGACGGGCACGACAAGCTTTTCAAGCTTGATGCCGTCGGTCGAAGGGGTTTCGATCTCGGGCAGGACTTCCAGGTCGACGGTGACTTCGGCGTCCTTGCCCTGCTCGTAATCCTCGCCAAGCGAGACGGCGGGCTGCATCGCGGGGCGCAGCTTGTTTTCGGCCATCACCTTGTCGACCGATTCGCGCACGGTCTTGTTCAGGATATCGGCATGGATCGCTTCGCCGTGCATCTTTTTCACGAGGTTCGCGGGAACCTTGCCGGGGCGGAAGCCGGGCATGCGCACTTGCGGTGCGATGCGCTTCACTTCGGCAGAGATACGCGATTCGATCTCGGACGCGGGAATGGTGACGGCGTAGGAGCGGGCAAGCCCGTCATTCTTGGTTTCGGAAATCTGCATGGGTAGCCCTTTCGGGGATCCTTCTCGTCAAAAACGGTCAAAAGCCGCCATTATCCGGGCATTCGCGCCGGTGGCCGTTGCACAGCGGACTGGTGCGGGCGAAGGGACTCGAACCCCCACATCTTGCGATACTGGTACCTAAAACCAGCGCGTCTACCAGTTCCGCCACGCCCGCGGCCAACCGTCGCTGCCCTTGGCGGCAGGAAACAGGTCCGCGCGCCTCTATCGAAGCCCTGCGAAAAGCGCAAGTATGACGGGATATACCGCGTCAATGGAGCGTTTCGATAGCATGGCTACCAATCCAGAACCCCCGCCCGACACGATCAATCCCGGCGCACCGCCGGAAACGCCGCCTGTCATCACCCCGGACGAGCAGCCGCAGATCGACCCCACGCCTGATCCGGGCGAGATCACCGAACCGGCGCCCGATATCGACGTACCCGCCGCCCCGCCAGAGGCACCGCCTCAAGAGTTCTAGTCGGCCAGCAGCCGCAGCGCGCGCAACCATTGCGGCCCGCGCTGCTCGGTCTGCACCATGCGCAGCGGGACCGGGCATGTGGTGCACAGCGCCTGCACCGGCGATCCGGCCATCAGGCTGCCGAAATCGTTGAACGCGGTCAGTATCGCGGCATCGCGCCGTGCGGCAAAGATGCCCGCAACGTCGGCGCGGCGTGCCTCGGTCTCCGATTCCGCGCCGGTCAGGCCCGACAGGAATGCGGCCAGCCCCTCCGGTTTGCTCTCGATCCGTTCGACGTGCCAGTCGTCGCCCTCGACCCCCGCCTGCTGCGCCGCATAGGCCAGCGCCGCGTCCAGGCCGCCCAGCCGGTCGACCAGCCCGACCTGCCGCGCCGCGCCTCCGGGCCAGCTGCGCCCTTCGGCCAGTTCGAAGACCCGCTCGGGCGCGATCTTGCGCGATGTGCCGACCAGTTCGCGGAACTGCGCATAGCTGCTGCGCACCTGCCCCTGCATGGCCGCCTCGAACTCGGGCGAGAGGCCCGCATAGACGTCGGGCTCTCCCGAAAGCGGCGTGGTGCCCAGCGAATCGACGCCGACGCCGAACTTGCGCAGCGTGCCCTCTACCGTCGGCAAAACGCCATAGACGCCGATCGAACCGGTGATCGTTGCCGGTTCGGCAAAGATCGCATCGCCAGAGGTGGCGATCCAGTACCCGCCGCTGGCCGCGATATTGCCCATGGATATGACGATGGGAATGTCCTTCGCCTTGTGGCGCAGGATCGCCTGCCGAATACGTTCGGATGCCGTGACCGACCCGCCCGGCGAATCGACGCGAACGACCAGTGCGGCCAGTTCGTCATCTAGCGCATCGTCCAGCAGCGCCGCGATGCGGTCGCCGCCCGCGGTTCCGGGTCCAGCCTCGCCATCGATGATCGTGCCCGCCACGGTGACAAGGCCGATCGCCTTGCCGCCTGTTTTCATCGGTTCCGCCTCGATCCAGTCCTGATAGGCGGTGTGCGCGAAAGGAATGTCGGCGGTGCCCGCATCCTCGTTATCGCCCGCCAGCTCGGCCACGCGATCCTCGAACTCTTCCCAGGTACCCAGCTTGTCGACCAAGCCGCTGTTCAACGCCGCCTGCGCGGGGTTGCCGCCCGCCGCATCGGTCGCAGCCTGCGGATCGGCGATCAGCGCCGCCAGCTTCGCCTTGGGCCGCGCCTTGGCGACCTCATCGCCCCATTCGGACCAGATCGCGGAGAGCACGCCGTTCAGGTCCTGCTTGGCATCGTCGGAAAATTCGGTGCGGGTATAGGGTTCGACCGCGCTCTTGTACCGGCCCGCCTTGAAGACGTTGACCGTCACCCCGTATTCCTGCGCCAGTCCGCCCCAGAACAGGTAGCTTCCGCCCGGCCCGCCGATCATCGCCGCACCCATCGGGTCCAGCCAGACCTCGCTGGCGTGCGCGGCGAGTTGCGTGCTGTCTGCGGTATAGGCCAGCGCGTGGACCAGCACCGGCTTGTCCGCCGCGCGCACCTTGTCCATCGCCTCGCCAATGTCGCCCAGCGTCACCTGACCGCCGCCGAAAAAGAAATCGAGGTCGAGCACGACGACCTTGATCCGGTCGTCGGTTGCCGCACCTTCGATCGCCCGCACAACATCGGCCGCGCGATGTTCCTGCGTTACCGAACCCAGCGGCGAGACGAAAGCGAAGGGATCGACCGCTTGCGGTTCCTCTACCACCACCCCGCTCAAGGACAGCAGCAACGCCCCGTCATGCACCTTTGCCGCGGGCGTGCGGTACGACAGCGCGGCATAGAGGCCGAGGAAGAAGAGCAGGATAAAACAGAGGACCAGCCCGTCCTTTATGGCGACGAGCAGTTTCCAGACCTTGCTGGCGAAGGACATATGCGTTCCCGTATGTCGCGCCGATGCGGCGCGGTAGTTACCCCCTGACTAGGCGGGCATGGCGGCGGCGGCAAATGCAATTCGGCAAATGACGCACGCCGATCTGCCAAAGCTATCTTCAAACGCCGACTTGCCGAGCGCGAAATAGCGCATTAGGGCGCAAGCCTTGCAATGACCGGCACGGCACCCTCTCCTTCCTCCCGCTATCCCGCCGGGGGCGCGGCTTTCCCGCACAAGGACCTGACCGGTATTTCCGAACTGGCCCCGTGGCAGATCCTGTACCTGCTGGACGAGGCGGAGCAGTGGGTCACGCTGAACCGCCAGCCGACCAAGCATGTCGATGCGCTGGCGGGCCTGACCATCATCAACGCCTTTTTCGAGAACAGCACCCGCACGCTGCTGTCGTTCGAGATCGCGGGCAAGCGGCTGGGCGCGGATGTCGTCAACATGCATGCCGCGCAGTCGAGCGTGAAGAAAGGCGAGACCCTGATCGACACGGCGACGACGCTGAACGCGATGCGCGCCGATGCCATCGTGATCCGGCACGCAAGTTCGGGCGCGGTGCGGCTGATCGCCGACAAGGTCGATTGCCCGGTGCTGAATGCGGGCGACGGGCGGCACGAGCATCCGACGCAGGCGCTGCTCGATGCGCTGACCATGCGGCAATGGCTGCGTGGGCGGGGGCTAGAGGAATTTAACGGGCTTAAAGTGGCGATCTGCGGCGATATCCTGCACAGCCGGGTGGCGCGGTCGAACATGCTGCTGCTGTCGGCGCTGGGCGCGGAAGTTCGCGTTTGTGCGCCGCCCGCGCTGATGCCTGCCGCAATCGAGCGGATGCGGGTCACGCCCTTCCTGAACTTCGACGAGGCGATCGACGGTGTCGACGTGGTCATGATGCTGCGGCTTCAGAATGAACGGATGAGCGGTCCTTTCATCCCTTCGGCGCGCGAATATCGCCACCTTTACGGGCTGACGCTGGAACGGCTGGCCCGCGCCGCCCCGCATGCGCTGGTCATGCATCCGGGGCCGATGAACCGGGGTGTCGAGATCGATTCCAACGTCGCCGACATGATCGAACGAAGCGCCATCACCCGGCAGGTGGAAATGGGCGTTGCGATCCGCATGGCCTGCCTTGACGTGCTGACCCGCCGCGCGCGCCGCGTCGACGGATGGGCGCTGTCATGAGGCCGCTGCCACCCCTGACCATCACCGGCGGCAGGTTGCTGACCGGCAGCGGCGAACCTTGCTCGGGCACGATCCGCTGCGAAGGGGACCGCATCGTCGCTGTGGGCGATGTCACCGCGCAGGATGGCGACCGCACTTACGATGCCAAGGGCAAGCTGGTCATGCCCGGCCTGATCGATCTTGGCGTGTTCGAGATCGACAAGCCCGCCTTCCACTTCGGCGGCGTGACCCGCGCCGCGCTGATGCCCGACCAGAATCCGCCGCTGGACTATCCGGCGCGCGTCCGTTTCGCGGCTAGTTACGGAAAGCCCGATTTCTGGGTTCACCCCATCGCCGCGGCGACCAAGGGGATGGAGGGCAACGAATTGCCCGAACTGGGCATGATGCAGCAAGCGGGCGCGCGGGCGGTGTCTTCGGGCCGCAAGTGGATCGGCGATTCGGGCGTCATGCTACGCGTGCTGCAATACGCGGCGATGCTGGGCCTGCCTTTCATCGCCCATGCCGAAGATGCAGGGTTGGCGGGCGACGCGGTGGCCACCGATGGCGAAATCGCGACCCGGCTTGGCCTGTCCAGCGCCCCTGCCGAGGCTGAGGCGCTGGCCGTGACGCGCGACATTGCTCTGGCAGAGATTGCCGGAGCGCACCTGCATATCCGGCAGGTTACGACGGCCGGTGCACTCGACATCGTGCGCGCGGCCAAGGACCGCGGTGCGCGCGTGACTTGCGGCGTGACGCCTGCGCACTTCATGCTCTCCGACATCGCGGTCAACGGGTTCCTGACTTTCGCCCGCCTCTCGCCCCCCTTGCGGGCGGAGAGCGACCGTCAGGCGGTGCTGGCCGCGCTGTCCGACGGGACCATCGATGTTATTGCATCCGGCCACGATCCGCGCGGGCCGGAGGACAAGCGGTTGCCCTTCGCCGATGCCGCGCCGGGCATGGCCGGGGCCGAAACGCTGCTGCCGCTGACGCTGGGCCTTGTCCGCGACGGCGTGATCGACCTGCCGCGTGCTTGCGAATTGCTCTGCGCCAATCCCGCCGCGATCCTTGGCGTCCCGGCCGGCAAGCTGGAGGCCGGGCTGGAAGCCGACATCGCCATCGTCGATGCGGACAAACCGTGGATCGTCAGTTCGGACCGCATGGCCGCGCAGGCCGGGAACACCCCGTTCGACAAGCAGCCTGTGCAAGGCCGCGCCATCGCCCTGTTCAAGGGCGGGATGGAGATCGAGGACTAGGTCTTCGCGGCTTTGGCCTTTCAGTCCGCCTTGCGGGCTTCTTCCGACAATGTCGTCGCATCGCCCGGCGCGGGGATCGTCCATATTCCGACGTTCACCGCCATCACTATGGTCAAAAGCAGCATCAGGCCCGCGCGCTTGCGGTCTCCGTGCCGCCACGCCAGCACCGCGCCGAAAACCATGACAATGGCGGCAAGGACAAGGATGGACAGGACAATATCGCTCATTCGCTCGCCCTAGTCCGTCCGCGTGGACGGAGCAACGCCCGACACCGGCCCGCTGTCAGCGTTTGCCGAAGAAACCCTTGGCCATGTCGGCGATATCGTCCAGCGCATTGCCGTCGCCATCGCGGTCCAGCATTTTCAGGATAGAGGCCGCCTGCGGGTGCGAATTGAGCATCCCGGCGAATTCGGTAAGCGAACCCTCACCGCCGATATGCTGAACGATCTGGCCCAGAATGCCGGTATCCAGTCCGGTCTTTTCCGATGCCAGCGTCACCGTATCGCCCGGCTCCTGATGCGATTGACCCAGCGCCACCACGGCCTTTTCCGCCAGCGCCGGATCGATACCCAGCTTCGTGGCCATGTTCTCGACATCGAACGGCACACCGCCTTTGCCCATGATCTGATCCAGCAATCCCATATCCTACCCTCCATCGGTTGCGATCCGGTTGGACCATCATTGCGCCATGCACCGCGCGTCGCAATCGCTTTAACCCTGCGGTCATCCGACGGTCGCCGCTCGGCAGGGGGTCGTTACCCTTGCCTTGGCCCCGGCTCAACGACTAGGCGCGCAAGCCATGGACAAGTTGAACGCCCTTTTCTTCGAACAGACCGACTGGATGCAGGCGCTGATCGGGATCGTCGCAATCGCGATTGCCGCGCTGGCCGCGAACTTCGTGCTGAAGAAAGTGATCCTGCGCGCCGCCGCGCCGTTTCTCGATACCCGCAGCCTGACCGCAGACAAGGCCGCCGCGCGTCTGGCCAATGTCGTGCCGCTGATGATTATCTCGGTCGGCATCGAGCTCGTCCGCCATTTGCCAGAGGCGGCGGTCATCGTCGTGCACAACGTGTGCAGTGCGCTGATTGTCCTGTCGGTCGCCTTCGCGATCTCTGGCGCATTGAACTATGTGAACGAACTCTACGCCCGCCGGCCAGAGGCGAAGGACCGTCCGATCAAGGGCTATGTCCAGCTGTTCAAGATCATCGTCTATGGCGGCGCGGCGATCCTTGCCATCGCGACGCTGATGGACCGCTCGCCGCTGCTGTTGCTTTCTGGCCTCGGCGCGATGGCGGCGGTGCTGATGCTGGTGTTCAAGGACACGATTCTGTCGCTCGTCGCGTCGGTCCAGTTGTCCACCAACGACATGCTGCGCGTCGGCGACTGGATCGAGATGCCGCAGTTGAATGCCGATGGCGACGTGATCGACATCGCGTTGCACACGGTAAAGGTGCAAAACTTCGACAAGACGATCACCACGATCCCTACGCACAAGCTGATCAGCGAATCCTATCGCAACTGGCGCGGCATGCGGCAGGCTGGCGGGCGGCGGATCAAGCGGGCGATCAATCTTGACCAGAATTCCATCGGGTTTCTGGAAGAGGACGAACTGGCCCGCCTGCGCCGGTTCCGCCTGATGGGCGATTATCTTGCGAAAAAGGACGAGGAACTGCGCGCGTGGAACAGCAAGGCGCTGTCCGGCGATTGCGACCGGGTGAACGCGCGGCGGATCACCAACGTCGGATCTTTCCGCGCCTATGTCGCGGCCTATCTGAAGGCACACCCGCGCATTACCGACAGGATGACGATGCTGGTCCGCCAGTTGTCGCCCACGGCGCAGGGCCTGCCGCTGGAAATCTATTGTTTCACCGACACCATCGCATGGGCCGAGTACGAGGCGATCCAGTCCGACCTGTTCGACCACTTGCTGGCTATCCTGCCCGAATTCGGCCTGCGCCTGTACCAAGAGCCAAGCGGGCTGGACCTGCGCGGCCTTGCGCTCAATCCATCGTCCTGAAACGTCTTGCCGCGCCCGTTCGCATCGCTATCTATTGGTTTCCCCTGTAACCGGATGATGCGAGTTTCCTCCCTTGCGCAAGACACTATCGATCGCCTTTCCCGCCATTGCGGCCGCGGCCCTTTCCGGCTGCGCGACAACCGCCACCACCCCGCCTGAGGAGACCGCCGTGTCCACCCTGAACGCCACGCAAGACCCCTACGTCTGGCTGGAGGAAACGACTTCGGACCGCGCGCTGGCGTGGGTCGAGGAAACCAACGCCCCGACGTTGGCCACGCTGAAAGGCGATCCGCGCTATCAGACGCTTTACGACGAGGCTTTCGCGATTGCCTCTTCGCAGGATCGCATCGCATGGCCCAGCTTCCGCAAGGGCGAGCTTTATAATTTCTGGACCGATGCGCAGAACCTGCGCGGGCTGTGGCGCAAGACAACGCTCGACAGCTATCGCAGCGGCAAGCCCGAATGGACGACGATCCTCGACATAGACGCGCTGGGTAATGCCGAGGGTAAATCCTGGGTCTACAAGGGCGTGAACTGCCTTGAGCCCGAAGAGCGCCTTTGCATGCTCAGCCTGTCCGACGGCGGCAAGGACGCGGTGACGGTGCGCGAATTCGACATCGCCACGCGCAGCTTCGTCGATGGCGGGTTCATGATTCCAGAGGGCAAGAACCAGATATCGTGGGAAGACGCCGACAGCCTTCTGGTCGGCACCGACTTCGCGGGCGACGGGTCCGACTTGACCGAATCCGGCTACCCGATGGTTGTAAAGCGGTTGAAGCGCGGTCAGGCGATGGCCGACGCGACCGAGGTGTTCCGCGGCGAGAAGAGCGATGTCGCGGCCGCTGGCTCTGTCATGCGCGATCATGAGGGGCACACGCTGACCGTGTTCTCGCGCGCGATCGACTTTTTCCACACCACCTATCACGTCGAAACGCCGCGCGGTCTTCTCCCGCTTGCCCTGCCGCAGCAGAGCGAAGTTCGCGGATTGATGGCGAACCGGCTGATCATGAAGCTGTCCGAAGACTGGACCGCGAACGGTACCGCCTTCCCCTCCGGCTCTGTCCTGTCGATCGATCGCGAGGCACTGTTGGCCGACCCGGCGAACCTGAAGCCGACACTCGTCTGGCAACCGGGGCCGAGCCAAGCCTACGAAGCGATGGCTTCGACCCGGGACCGGCTGTTGATTTCGGGCCTGGACAACGTGCGCGGCAAGATCTGGGCCTTTGCGCCCAAGGCCGACGGCGGCTGGACGCAGCAGGCGATCGACCTGCCCGACAACCAGACCCTGTCGCTGATCTCTGCGGACGAGGACAGCAACAGGTTCTTCATCAGCGCGGCGGGTTTCCTCAATCCCAACCAGCTGATTCTGGCCGATGCCGAAACCGGCAAGTCCGAAGTGCTGCGCACGATGCCCGCGATGTTCGACAGCACCGGGCTGGTCGTCGAACAGAAGTTCGCGACGTCGAGCGACGGCACGAAGATTCCCTACTTCCTCGTTCATCGTGAGGACGTGCCGATGAACGGCACGACGCCGACGATCCTCTATGGCTATGGCGGGTTCGAGGTCAGCATGACCCCAAGCTACAGCGCGCAGGCGGGCAAGCTCTGGCTGGAAAACGGCGGCGCATGGGTGCTGGCCAACATTCGCGGTGGGGGTGAGTTCGGCCCGGCATGGCACCAGTCCGTGCTCGGCACCAAACGCCAGCTGGCCTTTGACGATTTCGCCGCGGTGGGCGAGGACCTGATCGCCAGCGGACTGACCAGCCCGAAGCATCTGGGCATTATGGGCGGATCGAATGGCGGCTTGCTGACCGGTGTAGAGATGACCCAGCGTCCCGACTTGTGGAACGCGGTGTCGATCCAGGTGCCGCTGCTCGACATGATCCGCCTCAGCAAGATCGGCGCGGGCGCATCGTGGCAGGGCGAATACGGCTTTGTGAACGAAGACCCCGACGCGATGGCTTTTTGGCTGGAACGGTCGCCATATCATGCGCTGAAGCCCGGCGTGGACTATCCGGTGCCCTTCATCACGACCTCCACCGCCGACGACCGCACGCACCCATCGCACGCCCGTAAGTTCGCGGCGCGCATGGCTGAGCTGAATCTGCCGTTCTACTACTTCGAGAATACTGAGGGCGGGCACGCCGCCGGGGCCGATCCGAAGCAGGACGCGCAGTACTGGGCGCTGCAATACACCTATATGCTGCGCCAGCTGAAGGGCGCGGCAGAGGGGGAGTAAGGCTTCACCTAGCCGCAACCTTGGGGCAATAAGACCGGGTCTATGCAATAGGAGAAGCGATTATGGCCAGCCCCTGGGGCAACAGCGACGGTGGCATCATCGTCACCACCACGCCTTCGGTAGAGGGTAGCGAGATCGCGCAATATCACGGCATCGTGACGGGCGAGGTTATCGTCGGCGCGAACCTGTTCCGCGATCTCTTCGCCTCGATCACCGACCTCGTCGGCGGGCGTTCTGGCAAGTACGAGGAAGTGCTGGCCCGCGCCCGGCGCGAAGCGATTGCCGAGATGAAGGAAGAGGCGACGAAGCTGGGCGGCAATGCCGTCGTCGGTGTCGACCTCGACTACGAAGTGCTGGGCCAGAACGGCTCGATGCTGATGGTCAGCTGCTCCGGCACGGCGGTTTCGCTGCGCTGAAGCCATAGGTGGGCGGGCCGGGGAACCGACCTGTCCGCCAAACGCTGAATCTCCTGTAACGCCGCGCCACATGCGGCCACTATTCAGGAGCCAGCGGCATGGGTATTTTCAGCAGCATTCGCGACAAGATCTTCGGCAAGAAGAAACAGCACGACGTAGAGATAAAGGTCGACGGCCAGACCGTGGGACGCGACGGGCACGTCAAACCGACCCCGCCGGGCGGCATGCCGTCGCCCACCGCCACCACGACCAATGCGGGCGTGATGGATGACGTGGATGTGGAGGCGCGGCTGGCGGAGATGGACGGGGCAGACCGGCTCAACTGGCGAACATCCATCGTCGACCTGATGAAGCTGGTCGGCATCGATTCCAGCTATGAAAACCGCAAGGAACTGGCGACCGAACTGGGCGACAACGACTATTCGGGCAAGGCGGAAGAGAACATCGCTCTGCACCGCCGGGTCATGCAGGCGCTGGCCAACAACGGCGGCAAGGTTCCGGCCTCGATGCTGGACTGACGCTATAATCGCGCACGAAAAAGCCCGCCGATCCGCGATGGACCGGCGGGCTTTTTTCTGTGCCTTGAAAGCAGCTCGGCTTAGGCCGGCAGAGCCTTCTTCGCCTGGGCGATGATCGCGCCGAATGCGGCGCCTTCGTTCATCGCGAGGTCGGCCATGACCTTGCGGTCCAGCTCGATCCCGGCCAGCTTGGCGCCGTGCATGAACTGCGAATAGGTCAGGCCTTCGGCGCGGACAGCGGCGTTGATGCGCTGAATCCACAGGGCGCGGAAGTTGCGCTTCTTAACCTTGCGGTCGCGATAGGCGTACTGACCGGCCTTTTCGACGGCCTGACGGGCGACGCGGATCGTGTTCTTGCGACGGCCGCGATAGCCCTTCGCCTGATCCAGAAGCCGCTTGTGCTTTGCGCGGGTGGTTACACCCCTTTTGACGCGTGCCATGTGCTAATCCTTCCTCAGTTCAGCCCGTAGGGCGCCCACTTCTTGATCGTCTTCGCGTCTGCGTCGCTGATCACGGTGGTGCCGCGGTTCTGGCGGATGTACTTGCCGTTGTGGCTGATGAGGCGGTGGCGCTTGCCGGCGACGCCGTGCTTGACCTTGCCGGTGGCGGTGAGCTTGAAGCGCTTTTTAACGCCGCTCTTCGTCTTCAGTTTGGGCATTTTCGTCTCCTTTCGAAGACACGCTCAACCAGCCCTGGCAGCCCTTTCAGCCAGGCTGGCTTTGGAATCACGTGTCGTTGAAGTGCGCGCGCCTACAGCGGGGCGCGACAAAAGGCAAGCGTTGTGAGCAAGGTCAGACCCGTAGGCCGTGCCAGGTTCATTCCATCGCGAAGAGGATGAACCACGCCAACGCCGATCCGCCCACGAACAGCATCCACGACCATGGGAACGACACCGTATGGATCGTCATGTTGTGCACGTAAAGCGCACCGCCGGTAGTGCCGCCGTTCATCAGGATCATCGAAACGATCCATGAAAAGAGCGCGCCGGGCACAATCGATTTGTACAATGCTATCATGCTTCCCAAGCCTGACAATTCGCGTCTGGTCGTGCGCCAGTCTCGGCCTGCAGGGTTAACATTTCGCTTATGAACTGCCGGAAACGGCCAATTGTCACGATTTATACCGTGCGGTGACAGGTTCGATCAGAACCCGTTGCGACCGTTCAGGATCGCATTTCCGCTATTCGCCAGCCAACCGAGAAAATCGCCATCGGCAATCGCCACCGCGCCTTTTGGCAGCGGCCCGCGCCAGATCCACGCCTGCGCCACGGTGGTGCCGTCCGCAGTCCGCGCGCGCATCGCCTTGCGCCGGTATTCGTGCCCCTCGTACCGGTCGAGCCGAGCCACGTCGCGCCGTTCCAGCGCGCACTCCGCCACCACGCCGCGCACCCGGCCCGGCCCGCGCAGCAACGCGGGGTACCAGCCTTGCGTCGAGGGAATCGCATAGATCACGCCCGGCACCGTGGCGGGCTGCACTTGCGACACACGCTCATGCAGCCAGCGGCCTTTCGCGGTATCCGCCTCGCCCATCAGCGTACCGTAGAGGAAAAGCTGCATCGTCATGTTTTGTCGAGATCCGGTTCAGGGCGTGGCGAAACGTCAGTGGTGGCAGGTCAGCGCCTCAACCACGTCCTCCAGCCGCGCCGGATCGCCCAGCGCGATGACATGGCCGTCGCTGTCGGCGTTCAGCGGATCGCCGTTCCAGTCCGCCATCGTGCCGCCCGCACCCTCGACCACCGGGATCAGGGCGGCGAAATCATAGAGTTTCAGCCCCGCCTCGCACACCACGTCCAGCTGCCCCGATGCGAGCATTGCGTAGTTATAACAGTCGCCGCCCATCACCATCCGTTTGTGATCGGTCTGCGCGGCCAGCGCCATGAAGTGCTCGCCTTGGTGATCGTCGAAATAGTGCGGCCCGGTCGTGGCCAGCGTCGCGCCCGACAGTTCGCGACAGGGGCGTGTGCGCGTTTCCGCGCCGTTGAACAGCGTGGGCATGCCCATCGCCCCGACCCAGCGTTCGCCGCTGATCGGCTGATCGATGATCCCGACCAACGGCCAGCCATCGACCATCAACGCGATCAGGGTGCCGAATATCGGGCGGCCCGCCAGAAAGCCCGCTGTGCCATCGATGGGGTCGAGCACCCACTGGCGGCTGGCCCCGCTGCGCTCGTTACCGAATTCCTCGCCGATGATGCCGTCGCCGGGCCGTTCGGTGCCAAGGATCGCGCGCATCGCCTTCTCCGCCTCTCGGTCGGCGATGGTCACGGGCGTGGCGTCGCCCTTGCGGTCGCTGTCCAGCGCGGTGCGGAAATGCGGGCGGATCGCCGCCCCCGCCGCATCGGCAAGGCGGGCGGCTAGGGCAATGTCGTCGGTCAGGTTCATGACGCTTGCCCTCGCCGTGCCAGCGGCGGCGGTCAACCGGATTCGTTACTCCGCCGCATCGGCTTCATTATCGCACGGCACGAGGATGCGTTCGGGCTGGCCCTTGACGTGAACGCGAAAGACGATAGCGCGCGCTCCTTCCGGCCCGCCGATGGGTTCATGGATCGCGCGCGGGGCGATCACATAGCTCTGGCCAGTGCCCAAAACCTGATCGGGCTTGCCTTCCTCAACCTGCGTCGCGCTGCCCTCTATCACGTAGAGAAATTCCTCGCCCGGATGATAATGGCGCGGAACCTGCACGCCAGCCGGAATGATGACGTCGGAGATGATGACTTCCAGTTCCGGCGCTGCAGCGACGGGCGCACGCAACATCTCGTTCGAACCGGGTGGCATGTCGTGCCCTTCGTGCGCCTGTGCAGGCACGGCGAAGATCGCCAGCATGAATGACAGGACAGCGATGCGCATAGTCTTTCCCCAGATCGACAACGGGGGGAAAGAATAGCCTTAGTCAAACAACGAAGAAACAGAGCTTTCGTCGGCAATACGCCGGATCGCTTCACCGATCAGCGTCGCGATGGAAAGGACGCGGATCTTGTCCGATTCCTTCGCCGCCTCGGTCGGCAGGATCGTGTCGGAGATGACGAGTTCGGTCAGGGCCGAGTTCGACACCTTGGCCACCGCGCCGCCCGAAAGCACGCCGTGGGTGATATAGGCGACGACCGACTTGGCACCTTCGTCCAGCAGGGCCTGCGCCGCGTTGCACAGTGTGCCGCCCGAATCGATGATGTCGTCGATGAGGATGCAGTGGCGGCCCTTTACGTCGCCGATGATGTTCATCACCTCAGACTCGCCGGGGCGGTCGCGGCGCTTGTCGACGATGGCCAGCGGCGCATTGTCCAGCCGCTTGGCCAGCGCGCGGGCGCGAACCACGCCGCCGACGTCGGGCGATACGACCATCAGGTCCTGATCGCCATAGAGCGCCTGAATGTCTGCCGCCATCGCGGGCGCGGCATAGAGGTTGTCGGTCGGAATATCGAAGAAGCCCTGGATCTGCCCGGCGTGCAGGTCGACGGCCAGAACGCGGTCGGCCCCCGCCGTGGTGATCAGGTTGGCGACCAGCTTGGCCGAAATCGGCGTGCGCGGTCCGGGCTTCCGGTCCTGACGCGCATAACCGAAATACGGGATGACCGCCGTGATCCGCTTGGCCGACGCGCGCTTTAGCGCATCGATACAGATCAGCAGTTCCATCAGGTTGTCGTTGGCCGGAAAGCTGGTCGACTGGACGATGAACACATCCTCGCCGCGCACGTTCTCATGGATTTCGACGAAGACTTCCTCGTCCGCGAAACGGCGCACGCTGGCGTCGGTAAGCGGCTGTTCGAGATAGCCCGCGATGGCCCGCGCCAGCGGCAGGTTCGCATTGGCCGACATGATCTTCATCGCTTCGCTCCGTCCTTTAGAATCGCCCGATCACCTTGCCGGGCAGCCCTAGCGGCGAGTCCCGCGATTGCAACAATCGAGCGCAGGCAGACGGTGGATTAGAGGGCTGTCAGCCCGCCAACCGCGTTCTTCAACCGTGGTGGTGTTCGCCCCGGACCCAGCGGACGGTACCCGACGATGCGCGCATCACCACGCTCTCGGTCGTCATCTTGCCGCCCTTGAACTTCTTCACGCCGTCCAGCAGCGATCCGTCGGTCACGCCCGTCGCGGCGAAGATGCAGTCGCCCTTCGCCAATTCGGTCAGGTCGTAGATCTTGTCGAGGTCGGTGATACCCCACTTGCGCGCGCGCGCGCGTTCATCATCGTTGCGGAACAGCAGCTTGCCCTGGAACTGCCCGCCGACACAGCGCAGCGCGGCGCAGGCCAGCACGCCTTCGGGCGCGCCGCCCGAACCCATGTACATGTCGATGGTGGTTTCGGGATCGGTCGTCGCGATCACGCCGGCCACGTCGCCGTCGCCGATCAGCACCACGCCGCAGCCGATGCCGCGCAATTCGGCGATCAGCTCCTCGTGCCGGGGCCGGTCGAGCACGCAGACGATGATCTCGCTGGGCTGCACGCCCTTGGCCTCTGCCACCGCCTTCACGTTTTCGGTGGGCGATTTGCTCAGATCGAGAATGCCCTTGGGGTATCCGGGGCCGACTGCGATCTTCTGCATGTAAACGTCGGGCGCGTTCAGCAGGCAGCCCTCTTCGGCCGCGGCCAGCACGGCCAGCGCATTCGGCCCGGCTTTTGCGGTGATCGTCGTGCCTTCCAGCGGATCGAGCGCGATGTCGATCTTCGGACCCTTTCCGATCGCGCCGCCGACCTTCTCGCCGATATAAAGCATCGGCGCTTCGTCGCGTTCGCCTTCGCCGATTACGACGGTGCCGTCCATGTACAACTCGTCAAACGCCTTGCGCATCGCTTCGACCGCTGCGGCATCCGCCGCCTTTTCGTCGCCGCGCCCGATCAGGTTCGATGCGGCAATCGCCGCCGCTTCGGTCACGCGGACCATTTCGAGGACGAGAACGCGATCAAGGACGTCGCTGGCTGCTGGCATGTGTCTAATTCCCCAATTGAATGCGGCGATGGCCGTAACCTTGGCGTCCCGCGTTGTCTATCGGAGGCAGGCGGCCTGCCCCTTATGCGCTACAGGCTTATTGTTTCAGGATGTGCATCACCAGCGGCTCTTCGGTCAGGCTGTCGGACCCGGCCAGCAGTTCCAGCGCGCGTTGCACGCCGCTTTCCTGTCCTTCGTGCGTGACCATGGCGACCATGACCGACCCTCCCTTGTCCTCACCCATCTGGATGATGCTTTCAATCGAAACGCCCGCATCGCGCATTGCCGCGGTCAGTTCGGCCAGAACGCCGGTGCGGTCGGCTACCATAAAGCGCAGGTAGGCTTTGCCCGAACGGCTGCCCGCCTCTGCCGGAACGGTCGGGTCGAGTTCGGATACGGGGATTGAGAACGGCGGATCGATCTCGTTCTCGCTCTCCCAAAACCGCGCGATATCGATGATGTCGGCAACCACTGCGCTGGCCGTCGGGCCGTCGCCTGCACCCGCGCCTTGAAACAGCAAGCGGCCCGAGAAGTTGCCTTCGGCCACGACAGCGTTGGTCGCGCCGTCGACATGGGCCAGCGGGTGATCCTTTGGTACGAGATAGGGATGCACACGCTGAAACAGGCGGTGCTTGCCGTCCACGGTATCTTCTACCCGGGCCATGCCGATCAGGCGGATGACATAGCCCAGCGAATCGGCCTGTGCGATGTCGGCGGCGGCAAGGCGGCGAATGCCGTCAGTGCTGACCGCGGCGAAATCGAGTTCGGTGCCGAACGCGATGGAGGCAAGGATCGACAGCTTGTGCGCGGCGTCGATGCCATCGATGTCAAAGGTGGGATCGGCCTCGGCATAGCCCTTGGCCTGCGCCTCTGCCAGCACGTCGCCGAAATCGCGGCCGGTGTCTTCCATCGTCGAGAGGATATAATTGCAGGTGCCGTTGAGGATGCCGTAAACGCGCTCGATATAGTTCGCGGCGGCCCCTTCGCGCAGACCCTTGATGACCGGGATCCCGCCCGCGACAGCAGCCTCGAACCGCATCGGCACGCCCGCCGCCTCGGCATCGCGCGCCAGGCCGAGGCCGTGATGCGCGACCATTGCCTTGTTCGCGGTGACGAAGGCCTTGCCGCCCGCAATCGCCTTGCGCGCCAAGGTCAGCGCCGGACCGTCCGACCCGCCGACCAGTTCGACCACGACATCGACGTCGCTACGCCCGGGCAGCGCGGTCATGTCGTCTTCCCACGCATAGCGCGACAGGTCGACGCCGCGATCCTTGCCGCGATCGCGCGCGCTGACGGCTACGATCTGCAACCGGCGACCGCAGCGGCGTTCGATCAGGTCGGCGTTGGTCTCGATCAAGCGGATCACGCCCGCGCCAACGGTTCCAAGGCCCGCAAGGGCCAGGCGCAGGGGTTCGGTCTTGGTCGCTTCGGTCACGCTTCGTCTCTCGCAAATGCTGCCACGCGGGGCAGCCCCCGCCGATTCAGCGGTGCGTTAGGCGAGGCGCGCCCGGAAAGCCAGAGGCGCGCGAAAGGTCAGAAGACGCGCTGGCGTCCACAAGCACCAAGCTGACGCACGACCAGCGCATAATCGCGGGCTGCGGCCGCGCGCATCGCCGGATCGGTCGCGATCTGGGCAGAGGCGGGCAATTGCTGCGGCAAGGCGCAAGCGAGACGATACCATGCCAGCGTGTTCGGCGCGGGCGGCCCGGCATCGGGGTTGACCAGCTCGCCCAGCGAAAGGCCCCATCGCGGCGGCTGGCCCGGGCGGGTCAGCACCGCGATCGAGGCCGGTTCGCCGTCGGCAGTCTCCAGGAAAATCTGCGTCTCGCCCTCTCCGGCAAGGTTGCCGGGCGTGTGCAGCGCATCGCGCACGCCGGTCACTTCGGGCGCGGCATCGGCGGACAGCGTCTGTTGCAGCAATCCGCGCAGGCGTTCTTCGCCCACCAGCCCGATCGGAACTTGCCCATCGGGGGCGACCAATTGGATCTCGCCGGGCCGCCCGGCGACCGGCCGCGCGAAAAGAACCATCGTGCTTTTTTTGAAATTCGGCATGCGCCCGCGCGAATCCAGCTTTACGTCCGCCAGATATTTGATCTTGCCCCCGATGGGCGAATTGCCTGCCAGCAACCGCTCGGTCTCCGCCTCGACATAGGCGCGGGTCCACCCCTCTCTCACCGGGCCGGTGCGGTCCTTGTCCAGCTCTACCGCCTTTTTCACTTTCACCACCACGACCATTGGCGCGGCCGTCGCCAGATCGGCCAGATCGGCATAGGGAATGGCAGAAATCTGCGACGAATCGGACTGGGCCAGTGCAGCATTGGGCGCAGCAATCGCGGGCAGAATCGCCAGCGCGGCGGCGGCGGAGAGGGCGGATCGGGTCATTTTCATCGGTATGGGTATTCTCACAACTTGCGTGTGCACAGGATGAACGGTTTGCGTCCCGCCACATGCGAACGCAGGAGAAATCCCGCATTTCGCCCGTGACGCCACCGGTCCGACAGGTAACGCAAAACGTCGTGAATCGGTCCTTAATCGACAAAGGGTTTGCGCCATACGATCTTCGACGCTAACAATCGCAAAAAAAGGGGCTGGACGTGATCCGGCTCAAACTCGATTGCGTGTTCAACGGGCAAGACGAATGGTTCCGATCGATCGTCGAAATCCGGTAGTACGCACCCGAACACAGACTCTGGCAGGGTGGAACAATTTGAGGCGATACGGGTCGGTACTGCTGTGCCGGTCCGTGCGTTTGTGGGAGCTTGTCCACCCCCGGGCAGTTCCAGTGGAGTAACTTGGAGTAATGCATCTGCATGGCCTACGCTGACCAACAGATGAGCGGGAGCAAGGTTACCGCGCTTATCATCGTCGCGCTGATTCACGTCGCGGCTCTCTATGCTCTCGTCACCGGGCTGGCCTATGAGGCTGTCCAGAAGGTGAAAGAGACGGTGACCGCGGTGAACATCTCGGAACCCCCGCCGCCACCGCCACCCCCGCCGCCGCCGCCGCCGGATGATGTTCCGGTGCAGCCGCCGCCACCCGTGGCACCCCCTCCGATGGTCCAGATCACGCGCCCCGCGCCGCCGATCCAGACGATCCCCAACATCCCGCCGCCGGCCCCGGTCGTTACGCGGGTTCCGCCGCCGGCTCCGCCGCCACCGCCCGTGGTGTCGAAGGCCCGTGGCGTCAGCCCGGACAACCAGCGCCGCTGGGCAGGCCGGATTCAGGAAAACTATCCGAGCCGCGCCCTGCGCAACGAGGAAGAGGGCCGTGTCGGCGTCAACGTCACCGTCGGTCCCGACGGTCGCGTCTCGGCCTGCTCGGTGACGAGCTCGAGCGGATCGTCTTCGCTGGACGAAGGTGCCTGTGACGGTATGCGCCGTTACGCGCGCTTCAATCCTGCTTTGAACGACGCCGGTAACCCGATTTCGTCGAGCTACTCGACGACCATCGTTTACCAGCTGAACTGATCTTTTCGGGGCGGGACCACCGGACGGTGCCCGCCCCTTTTCGTTTAGAACCAACAAGCCCGTTTAGATTAAAGGATATCCCGTAATGCTCATCGAAATCCTGGCCGCGGCGGCCGACGCCGCCCCGCAGAACAAGTTCGGCTTCGCCGAAGCGCTGGAGCAAGGCGGTTTCATCGCCTATGCCACTGTCGTGATCCTCGGCATCATGTCGTTCGGTTCGTTCTACATCCTCTTCGTAAAGTGGTTCGAACAGAACAAGATCCTGCGTCAGGGTCGTGAAGTGCGCACCTCGTTCTGGCGCGCCAACTCGCTGCGCGAAGGCGCTGGCAAGCTCGAGAAGAACTCGGCCTATCGCCAGATCGTCGACGACGGCATCGCCGCTGAAGAACAGCACTCGAAGATGACCGACAGCCTCGAGGCACATGACTGGTTGCATGGTTCGCTCGAACGTTCGGAAGCGACAATTAACGCCCGCCTCGCCGGCGGTCTGCCGTTCCTCGCCACCGTGGGTGCGACCGCGCCGTTCATCGGCCTGTTCGGTACCGTTGTCGGTATCTACCGCGCCCTGATCGCCATCGGCATCGCCGGTTCGGCCTCGATCGACAAGGTTGCCGGCCCCGTCGGTGAAGCTCTGATCATGACCGCGCTCGGCCTGCTGGTCGCGGTTCCGGCCGTGCTTGCCTACAACTACCTGCAGGCGCGCAACAAGCGCATTGCAGAGCAGCTGCATGGCTTCTCGACCGATGTTCTGGCGAACATCAACTCGAAGGGTGGCGTGAAGCCCGCGGTCGTCGCTCCGGCGGCTGCCAAGAAGCCCGCTCCGGCGACCACCGCCGCGGGTGCCCAGGTCAAGAAGTAAGCCGGTTCGGCCCCTGCGCGCAGCTGCGTGGGGGCCGCCGACTTCGGCCCGTCAGGGCCGCTTGGGCAAATTACGAGATAGGATGAGATAATGGCGATATCTGCGGGATCCGGTGGCGGCGAAACGCCGATGTCGGACATCAATACGACCCCGCTCGTCGACGTGATGCTGGTTCTGCTGATCATCTTTCTGATCGCGATTCCAGTCGCAATCCAGTCGATCGAGCAGTTGAAGATGCCGGTCATCGTGTCGGAAGAATCGAAGGACAAGGTCGAGAACCTGCTGGTTTCGATCACGTCGACCGATGCGAACGGCGTCAGCCCCGGCGAACCGGGATATTCGGGCGCATCGCGCAATGGCGAGTGCCGGGTCTACCTCGGCGCGACCCCGGTCGATTCCGAGCTGCTGAACAAGCGTGCCTTCGACCGTCTGGACGCGATTGTCCAACGTGAAGGCATGGATGCACTGGTCGACGATCCGGACAAGATCCCGCAGGTGCACATCCGCGGCGACGTGAACGCCCCGTGGAAGTGCGTGGCGGGTACGATCTACCAGATCCAGATGGCCGGCTTCCCGACCGTCGGCTTCATTTCGACCCCGGTCGATCCGAACGCCTGACGTCCGGCTAATTTAAGGAGAAACCCCCATGGCAATGTCAGGCGGCAAGGATGATGGCTCGCCGATGATGGAAATGAACACGACGCCGTTGATCGACGTCATGCTCGTTCTCCTCATCATGTTCATCATCACCATCCCCGTGGCGACCCACGCCGTGAACATCGATCTGCCTCAGTCGACCCCCCCGACGGACCAGGTCGTGGTCAACCCGATCAAGAACAAGGTCGTGTTGACGCAGACGGACGAGATCCTGTGGAACGGCACACCGCTGTCGCAGGGTCAGCTGCTGAACGTGATCCAGCAGTCGCTCGCCCTGCCGGTCGAACCGGAACTGCAGTTCCAGCCCGAAGAGTTCGCCAGCTATGAGCTGTCGGCACAGGTGCTGAAGATCATCAACGGTTCGGGTGCGACGAAGTTCGGCTTCGTCGGTAACGAACAGTTCCGCGAATTCGGTGCCGGTCCGGCGGGTGTGAACCCGACGACGCACACCGAGTAAGCGCAGTTTCCCGCCGGGTCAGACCGGCAGGAAATCGCAAGAGGGCGGGCCTTCGGGTCCGCCCTTTTTCGTTGTGCGCCATCATTTGGCCCGAAATGGGGGCGACCCTCTGCCGATAGCGACAAGAGGATGCACCGATGGCCATGACCGCAACCGCTTCCCACGATGATCCGATGATGGAGATGAACACGACGCCGCTGATCGACGTCATGCTGGTTCTTCTCATCATGTTCGTGATCACCATCCCGATCGCCACGCATACAACGCCGGTGGAATTGCCAACCCACACCGACGATCTCCCTGGTCCGCTCAGCCCAGTGGTGAACAAGATCGTTCTTACCAACGATGATGCAATCCTGTGGAACGGCACGGCGGTAACGCAGGCCGATCTGCCCGTGCTTCTGGCCAAGACCCGCACATTGCCGATAGAACCGGAATTGCAGTTCGAGCCTGAGGAACGCGCCGGCTATGCGATCTCGGCCAATATCGTTGCCACGATCAAGCAGTCCGGCGTGAGCCGTTTCGGGTTCGTCGGCAACGACCGGTTCCGCGACTTCGGCTCTGGTCCGTCGGGCGTGAACCCCACGCTGCCGTCCAGCTAATCCGGTCGCATCGCAACGCCGCCCAGCGTCTCGGCCTCCAGCAACAGTTCGTCGTCCGCCGATCCGGCCGGCAGCGTCTCACGCCCGATCACGACCATGACCGGCACGGCCAGCGGGCTGACCCGTTCCAGTCGCACGTGCACCAGTTGCTCCGCCGCGCGATCAAGCACGCCCGCCAGCCGCCCTACGTCGGTCATCCGCGTCCGCGCCTCGGCCCATGCCGCTTCGATCAAGACATGATCGGGCTCGTACTTTTTCAGTACGTCGTAGATCAGGTCGGTGCTGAAGGTGACCTGCTTCCCGCTCTTGCGTTTGCCCGGTTGCTGGCGTTCGACCAGCCCGCCAATCACCGCCGCCTCGCGAAAGGCCCGGCGTAAAAGGTGCGATTCCTGCACCCAGTCGACGAACTCGTGCGCAAGGATATCGGGCGAAAGGATCGCCACCGGGTCCTCGATGGGCTTCAGGCCCCAGACCGCGAGCGAATAGTCGTTGGCGACGAATCCCATCGGCGACAGTCCGCGGTCCTCCATCCGGCGCGTGACCAGCATCCCAAGCGATTGGTTCGCGTTCCACCCTTCGAAAGTGTAGAACACGCTGTACTCGCGCTTGGCGTGGGGAAAGCTTTCGACCAGCAATTCGCCCGGCCCCGGCAGGTGGCTGCGCCAGTCCTGCACCTCCAGCCATTCGCGCACATCGTCGGGAAAACGCGACCAGCCCGCCCGGTCGACCAGCATCGCCCGCACCCGATCCGCCAGATGCGTGGTCAGAGGCATACGCGCCCCGCCGTAACTGGGGATCATCGCCGATTTCTTCGACCCTCGGACGATGACCTCGCTCTCTTTCAGGCTCTCGACCTCCAGCGCGATGCCCGCGAACTGGAACGTGTCTCCGGGGCGCAGCGCGGCGGCAAAGCGTTCCTCCACCTTGCCTAGGGATCGCCCGTTGCGAAACCGCACAGTCAGCATCTCGCCATCGATGATAATGCCCGCATTCAACCGGTGCCGCACGGCCTGTTCCGGGTGGGTCAGTCGCCAGAACCCGTCGGGTTCAAGCGTAATCCGCTTGAACCGGTCATAGGCGCGCAGTGCGTAGCCGCCGTCGGCCACGAACTGCACCACCCGCTCGAACGCGGCCTGATCCACCCACGCGTAGGTTTCGCAAGATCGAATTTCGCGTAGCAGACCCTCGGCCCGGAACGGTGCGGCACAGGCGCAGGCCATGATGTGCTGGGCCAGAACGTCGAGGCTGCCGGGGCGGAAGTCTTCGCCGTCACGCACGCCTTCCTCTACCGCGTCCTTCGCCGCTTGCGCCTCTAGGAATTCGAAGCGGTTGCCGGGAACGAGGATTGCTCGGCTGGGCTGGTCGAGCCGGTGATTGGCCCGCCCGATCCGCTGCAATAGGCGCGACGAACCCTTGGGCGCGCCCATCTGGACCACGCAATCGATATCGCCCCAGTCGACACCAAGGTCGAGGCTGGCCGTCGCCACCAGCGCGCGCAATTCGCCGCGCGCCATTGCGCCCTCGACCTTGCGCCGCGCCTCTACCGACAGCGAGCCGTGGTGGATACCGATGGGCAGCGTGTCCTCGTTCACATCCCACAGCAGCTGAAAGATATACTCGGCCAGAAAGCGCGTGTTGGTGAAGATGAGCGTCGTCGTGTTCCTGCGGATCGTCTCGTACAGCTGCGGGACGGCCCACGCGGCAGCGTGGCCGCCCCACGGCACGCGTTCTTCGATAGGCAGCAGAATCTCAATCTCCGGCTCCGCCCCCGCCTCGCCGATTACTTG
Source organism: Croceicoccus naphthovorans (assembly GCF_001028705.1). Classification (NCBI taxonomy): domain Bacteria; kingdom Pseudomonadati; phylum Pseudomonadota; class Alphaproteobacteria; order Sphingomonadales; family Erythrobacteraceae; genus Croceicoccus; species Croceicoccus naphthovorans. The sequence goes on from NZ_CP011770.1 coordinate 2,840,762, forward strand.
CGTCACGCTGTCGATGTCGCCCCACGGGGCCAGCCATTGGCGATAGCGTTCGGGGCCGGCCACCGTGGCGGACAGGCCGATCCGGCGCATATCGGGCGCGATAGCCTGCAATCGTGCCAGCGCCAGCGCCAGCAAGTCACCGCGCTTGCCGGTGGCGAAGGCGTGAATCTCGTCGATGACGATGCGTTGCAGGCCCGCGAACATCGCGAAACTTTCGGGGTACGACAGCAGCAACGACAACGATTCGGGGGTGGTAAGCAGAACATGCGGCGGCTTCGCGCGCTGGCGGGCCTTTTTCTGCGAGGGCGTATCGCCCGTCCGGCTCTCAACCCGGATCGGCAGGCCCATTTCCTCGATCGGCAGCGTCAGGTTGCGATGCACGTCGGTGGCCAGCGCCTTTAGCGGCGACACGTAAAGCGTGTGTAGTCCATCCGGCGGCGGCGCATCGCCCAACCGTTCGGGCGTAAACGCCGCGAGCGTCGGCAAGAATCCCGCCAGCGTCTTGCCCGCGCCAGTGTCGGCGGTCAGCAACGCGCTTTGCCAAGCATCGTCGGCATCCAGCATCGCGGCCTGATGGCGGCGAATGCGCCAGCCCCTGCCGTCGAACCAATCCTGAATGCTCTGCGGGATCGCCATGTCCCATCCCTAACGCATCAGCGCGCGCATGGATGCGCCAAGAGCGTAGCGGGCAAGAAAAAAGGCCCGGCAGACAGGCCGCCGGGCCATTTAAGTTTGGGAGAGGATGCCTGAAAGGCCTGATCTTTGTGCACCGCAGCAGGCGCTATTGCAACTGCGAAATACGCCAGTCTCGTTGTTATTTTTGCATCGATGTCAATAAGCGCAGAAAAACAGGCACTTGGAAGTGAACCGAGATTCACTTTTTCCTCTAAGATGTTGGCATAAAGAGTTCAATTTTTCAGTCAGGCCTTACTTTCCGTACAATCCGCGCTCCGAATCAGGCGCAGTTGAAACCGAATCGGGCCGATCACGGGCCTTCGCAACCGCACTCAGTGCGCGGCTTGCGGCCCCCGTTCCAGCCCCGACAGCGCCAGTTGCCCGTCGATCTGCTCCATCAGGCGGGCAAGACCGGCCTCGCTATCGCTCTCGGCCCGCGCGACCAGCACATCCTGCGTGTTGGAAGCACGCAGCAGCCACCAGCCGTCGTCATTGGTGACACGCACGCCATCGGTGCTGTTCACCTCGTCCGGGCTGTCCTTCAGGCGGTCCTTCACCTCGTCGATCACCGCGAACTTGCGGCTTTCGTCCACCTGAAAGCGCATTTCCGGCGTGTTGATCATGTCGGGCATCGCCCCGCGCAGTTCCGTTACCGACCGGCCCAACCGCGCGCTGGCGATCAGCAGGCGCACCCCTGCATAGAGCGCGTCGTCGAAACCGTAGTATTCGTGCGCGAAGAACACGTGGCCGCTCATCTCGCCGGCCAGCGGCGCGCCAGTCTCCTTCATTTTGGACTTAATCAGCGAGTGGCCCGTCTTCCACATCAGCGGCTTGCCGCCGTGCTCGGCAATCTGGTCGTACAGCGCCCGGCTGGCCTTCACGTCCGCTATGATGGTGGCACCGGGGACCAGTTTCAGCAGGTCCTCTGCATAGATCATCAGGAGCTGATCGCCCCAAATGACCCGCCCTTCGCCATCGATCGCGCCGATCCGGTCGCCATCCCCGTCGAAAGCCAGTCCGAAGTCGAGGTTCTTGTCCGCGACAAGCTGGCGCAGGTCGGCCAGATTCTTCTCCTCGGTTGGATCGGGATGGTGATTGGGAAAATGTCCGTCGACTTCGGTAAAGAGGGTAAAGTGTTCACCTGGCAGCTTGGCGACGAGCGCTTCGATGGCCGGCCCCGCCGCGCCGTTCCCCGCGTCCCACCCGATCCGAAGAGTGGAGAGCCGATCCTTGCCCACGTCGTCGAGGGCGACGATGGGGGCCAGCAGGCGCTCGATATACTCGCCCATGATCTCGCGGCTCTCGACCGAACCACTTCCGTCGAGCCAATCGCCGACTTCGGCGATCTTGCCGATTTCGAGGATGTCGGCCCCGAAGAACGGCCGACCCTGAAATACCATTTTGAAGCCATTGTAATTGGGGGGATTGTGGCTGCCAGTTATCTGAATGCCGCCATCCACATCTTCGGCTGACGCCTCTGCATAATACAGCATCGGCGTGGGGCCGAGGCCGACCTTGACCACGTCGCAACCCGTCGCGGTCAGCCCTTCGCACAGCGCGTGTTCAAGGATGGGCGAGGAAACGCGGCCGTCATAACCGATCGCCACTTTCTTGCCGCCCGCACGGCGCAGCAGCGTGCCGAAACTGCGGCCGATGGCGCGCGCATCGTCTGGACCCAGAGTTTCGCCGATGACCCCCCGGATGTCGTATTCGCGCAGAACGGTGGGGTGGAACTTGTGCGTCATCGCTGGCCTTTCGTGCTGGTCAAACCGGCACGCATCGGGATGGCGCGCCGTTCAGGTCATAAGTCGCTTTTGGGGCCTGTTTGTTCCAGCAGCAAGTCGCGGGCCGCGTCAATACGGTGTACCTCTTCGGTGGAACCGCCCTTGTCCGGGTGTGCGGTGGTGATCGCCTTGCGATGGGCGGCCACGATTTCCTCTCGCGTCGCCATGCGCGACACGCCCAAAAGAGCGCGCGCCTGCGCCGCATCCTGTGACTTTTGCGACTCAGACCACAGCTGCCACGGCCAGCACCCGAACAGCATGCGGCACGCGATCCCCGCCACCACGGCAAGGATGACGATCTTCATCATGCGGCGCGCGCCTCTGCCGCCTTGCCGTCCGCCTTTTCGGGCATCCGCAGGTTCAAACCCTTGACCAGAGCACGCAGTTCCTGCCGCGCGACAAGGTGGCTGGTCGCCAGATCGCCCAGGTGCCCCTTGTCGAGCAGCGTCAGGCCCGAGGGGAACAGTTCGCGATAGATCACGCGTTCGGACAGGCCCGGCGTAACGCGGAAACCGACGCGGCGCGACAGTTCGGCCAAAGCTTCGTCGATACGGCGCATATTGCGCGCCTCGATATGCTGAACGCGGTTGCGCAGGACGACCCAGTCCATCTCGCGCTTGCCCTCGTTCACCGTGGCCATGCCGCGTTTCTTGCGCGCGTCCCAGATCAGCTCGGCATAGAATGACAGCTTTTTCACCTTGAACGTTTCTGCATCGACCTGCCCGATCAGGTCGAAGTCGACGAAACTGTCGTTCAACGGCGTGACCAGCGTATCGGCCTGCGTCGCGACGTGGCGCGCATACTTGTCATCGCGGCCCGGTGTATCGAAGACGAGGAAGTCGAGCCCCGGACTGATCTCGGCGATCATTTCGTCCAGCGCCTCTACACTAGGCCCGCCGAACACGCCGACCGATGCGCCGGGCAATTCGACATTGCGCCGTTTTTCGGTGTCCAGCCGGTTCTCGAAATAGCGGTAGAAGGTGCGCTGACGCGGATCGAGGTCGATCGCGCCGACATTCGCGCCCTGATAGGCCAGCGCGACCGCGACGTGGACCGCCGTTGTCGACTTGCCGGTCCCGCCCTTTTCGTTGGCAAAGACGATCTTGTGCGGTTGGGTCACAGGGTTCCTCGCATGGTTTTCGGGGGCCTCTTGTCTTTACCGATGCGCATTGCGCGCTAGAGCAGTTGCAGCAACCTACCGGAAGGGGCCAGACCCATGCAAACAATCCGCGCGCTCAATCCACTACGGCAAGCAACCGCCGCCTTGCGGAGCGCCGCCGGGGCTGGCGCTCGGCTGGCGCTGGTACCCACGATGGGCGCACTGCATGACGGGCACATGACGCTGGTTCGCCGTGCGCGAGAGATGGCGGAGATCGTCGCCGTGTCGATCTTCGTGAACCCCAGGCAGTTCGGCCCGAACGAGGATCTCGACGCCTATCCCCGCCAGTTGGAGCGGGACAGCGAATTGCTGGTGGCAGAGGGCGTGGACCTGCTCTGGGCACCGGACGTGGGCGAGATGTACCCCGATGGCTTTGCCAGCAACATCTCGGTCGAGGGGGTCAGTGCGGGCCTGTGCGGGGCCGACCGACCCGGCCATTTCGACGGCGTGGCGACGGTGGTGTGCAAACTGTTCAATCAGGTCGCGCCCGATATCGCGCTGTTTGGCGAGAAGGACTGGCAACAACTGGCCGTCATCCGCCGCATGGCCCGCGACCTCGACCTTTACGCCCCGCTGCCCACCGCCATCGTCGGCGTGCCTATCGTGCGCGAGGCGGACGGCTTGGCGATGAGCAGCCGCAACGCCTATCTCTCAGCGGAACAACGCGCCGCCGCCGCCGCCCTGCCGCGCGCGATGCGCACCGCGATCGAGCGCCTGATGATCAGCGATCTGGCCGAGGATGTGCTAGCCGACTTACGCACGGCGCTGTTGTCTGGCGGCTTCGACAGCGTCGACTATGCCGAATTGCGCGATGCAGAGAGTATCGCCCTGCTCGACCAACCCAACGGAAACGCCCGCCTGTTCGTCGCGGCGCGCATCGGTGGCACGCGATTGATCGACAATATGGCGGTGGAATGAGTTTGGAGCGGGTAGCGGGAATCGAACCCGCATAACTAGCTTGGAAGGCTAGGGCTTTACCACTAAGCTATACCCGCTCACCCGGCATGGCCGTTGCGCGCCGATTGCCAGCTTGCGTGGCCCTCGTCAATCGTTTGCACGGTGAACGCGCTTTTTCAGGTGGCGGATCGACAGCCATGTCGCCAGCGCAAGGATTGGGACGAGCGCCGCCGAAATGACGCTGGCGTGGCTGTCGGGCACCAGCTTTCCCGCACCTTTCAGCATAGTGCCGATCAGGCCGACGCCATAATAGGTTAGCGCGACGACCGACAGGCCTTCGACCAGTTCCTGCATCCGCAGTTGTGTGGCGATCGAGCGGTCCATGGAATGGAGCAAGCGCCCGTTCTGATTCTCGATCCGTGTCTCTATGCGGGTGCGGAACAAGGCGACGAACTGGCCGGTCCGGTCGCTCAGCGTTTCGGCGCGTTGGCGGTGGGCGGCGCAGGTCCGGACGGCGGGCAGGAAGCGGCGCTGGGTAAAGTCGGTCAGCGACTGGAACCCGGCGCAAGGGCGAATTTGCAAATCGTCCAGTCGTTGCTCGACAATTCGGGCATAGGCGGCGGTGGCGCTCATACGAAAGTCGCTTGCGGCGATTTCGGTCATCAGTTCCATCGACAGGCCGGTGACATCGGCCAGCAAGGCGTCGTCGGTGACGTCGGGCTGACCAACCTGCGTGCCGAGGGTCGCCAAGCGTCCTTCTATCGCATCAAGCTTTTTCCAGCCCGCTTGCGCGACCGGAAAGCCGAGCAGGGCAAGGTTGCGGTAATTGCCAAGTTCCTGAAGCCGCTGCACCGTCCGCGAGAGATCGCCGCCTGAGAGCCCGTTCGCGGCCACCACCACCAAGCCGAAACCGTCCGGGCGCAGATGGTAGTCAGACCATATCCGCGCGCCGCCCGCGATGTGACAACTGACAAGGTCCATTGGCTCGAACCCGGCTTGCGGGAGCAGCGCCGCTGCATCGCTTTCGTCGGCAACGATGGCAATCCGCGTGGCTCGGACGATCTTGCCCGGCATCCGTCCGAGCCATTCCATCGCAGGCGCAAGGTGTTCGTGGCCGCCGGGAGCGATCGCCAAATCCGCGTCCTCGGCGATGAACAGCGTGGTGGCGCTTGCTTCGCTATGCCGTTCCCAGTTGAAAACGATGTTAGCATCAATCTGCCAATAGAGATGGCGCGGGTTCGGTGACTGCGTCACGTTCGCCCCATCGGGCAAGTCGGCAAGCGTCGCCTGTTCGGCATCCCGCTCTACCGCATCGACCTTCCGCAGGATCTGGATCACGGTCATGCCCGCGCGCAGCGGCGGCCATCGCCGCAGGTGCATTTCCGCGACGACGGTTCTGCGCAGTTCGTGTTCGCCTTGCATCATCGCACCGGTCTGCCCGCAACGGCCGCGCTTGGCATCCCGGCAATTGGAACGAGACGGCTAGCGCGGGCGCAAAAGAAAAGGGCCGCCGGAACGCTCCGGCGGCCCCTTCATGCTGTCCCTTGCGGAACGGCTCAATGTTTCTGGTTACGCCACACGTTGCGATAGGCGAGGTAAGCCAGCACCGACAGGATGATCAGGAAGAGCACCACAGGCCAGCCGGTCTGGTGACGCTTGGCCAGCGTGGGTTCCGCCGTCCAGACGAGGAACGCGGCCACGTCCTGCGACATCGAGTCGAGATCGTTGGGCGATCCGTCGTCGAAGTCCACTTGGCCGTCCGACAGCGGCGGAGCCATCGCAAGGTTCAGGTTGGCGAAGTACGGGTTGTAGTGCAGCCCGTTCGGCGTCTTGCTGTCGGGGAATTCCGCGAGCAACTCGGCCGGCTGATCCTGATAGCCCGTCAGCAGCGAGTAGACATAGGCGGCACCGTCGTGGCGGGCCTTGGCCATCAGCGAGAGGTCTGGCGGGATCGCGTTGTTGTTGGCAGCGCGCGCCGCGACATCGTTCGGATAGGGGCGCGGGAAGTAGTCGGTCGGCAGGGCCGGACGCGTCGTCGCTTCGCCGGTTACCGGATCGACGCCCGGAACCTGCCACATCGCTGCTTCGGCCTTAACCTGCGCTTCGGAATAGCCCAACTGTTCCAGATCGCGGAAAGCGACGTGGTTCAGCGAATGACAGGCCGAGCAGACTTCCTTGTAGACCTTGTAGCCACGCTGCACCTGCTGAAGGTCGAAGTGACCGAACGGGCCATTGCTGGCGAGGTCGAGATCCTTCGGGTGTTCGTGGAACGCGTGTTCCGCGGTCTCGATCTTGGGTTCGGACGCCCAGGTTACGAAACCCACCGCGAGAGTGACGAGAAGCCAGCCGCTGAAGAAAAGGCCGACGAGGATACCGATGAGGCGGACCATGTGTCTGTTTCCCTATTCCTACCGGTTATTCGGCGGCTGCGGCTTCGCCATTCTTGGCGAGCACGGCTTCGGTGATGGAGTTCGGCAGCGGCTTGGTCTTCTCGATCATCGACACGATGGGCAGGATGATCAGGAAATGCGCGAAGTAATACGCGGCGGCCAGCTGGCTGAACATGACGTAGGGTTCTTCGGCCGGTGCACCGCCCAGGTAGAACAGCGCGGCCATTGCGGGCACGAAGCCGAACCACCAGAACTTGCGCATCAGCGGGCGATAGCGCGACGAACGGACCGGGCTGGTATCCAGCCAGGGCAGGAAGAACCAGACCAGGATCGCCGCGAACATCGCCAGCACGCCCAGCAGCTTTGCCGGAATGAAGAAGAAGTCGAAAGTGAAGGCGCGCAGGATCGCGTAGAACGGCCAGAAGTACCATTCGGGAACGATGTGCGCCGGGGTCGAGAGCGGGTTCGCCGGGATATAGTTATCCGGGTGGCCGAGAAAGTTCGGCAGGAAGAACACGAAAGTCGTGTAGATCACCAGGAACACGGCCAGTCCGAAACCGTCCTTCGCCGTGTAGTACGGGTGGAACGGCACGGTGTCGCTTTCGGTCTTCACTTCCACGCCCGTCGGGTTCGACGATCCGGGGATGTGCAGCGCCCAGATGTGCAGGATGACGACACCCGCGATCACGAAGGGCAGCAGGAAGTGCAGCGAGAAGAAGCGGTTCAGCGCAGCGTTGTCGGGCGCGAAACCGCCCAGCAGCCAAACCTGCAGCGGCTCACCCACCAGCGGGATTGCGCCGAACAGGCCGGTGATGACCTTGGCACCCCAGAAGCTCATCTGGCCCCAAGGCAGGACATAGCCCATGAACGCGGTGGCCATCATCAGCAGGAAGATGACAACGCCCAGCAGCCACACCATTTCGCGCGGCGCCTTGTACGAGCTGAACAGGAAGCCGCGGAATATGTGGGTATACACGACCACGAAGAACGCCGATGCGCCGTTGGCGTGCGCATAGCGCATCATCCAGCCCCAGTTGACGTCGCGCATGATGTGCTCTGTCGAATCGAAGGCGACCAGCGCGTTCGGCGCATAGTGCATCGCCAGCACGACGCCGGTGACGATCTGGATGACCAAGCAGAAACCGGCGAGAACGCCGAAGTTCCACCAATAGTTCAGGTTGCGCGGCACCGGATAGCCCGAGCCGATGGCGTTGTAGACCAGACGCGGAAGCGGCAGCTTCTCGTCCATCCACTGCATGAACGGGTTTTTCGGCTGGTAGTGGTTCGCCCAGGGGAAGCTCATCGTCTCTTATCCTCAGCCGACTGTAATCGTGGTGTCGGAAGTAAACGCGTACTCCGGAACCTCAAGGTTCAGCGGAGCCGGGCCTTTGCGGATGCGCGCCGCGGTGTCGTAGTGCGAACCGTGGCAGGGGCAGAAGTAACCGCCGAACTCACCCTTGATCTCCCCCTCGCCCGCGCCCAGCGGCACGCAGCCCAGGTGGGTGCAAACGCCCATGGTGACGAGCATGTCGGTGTGCCCTTCCTTGGTCATTTCGGCCAAGGTGGCGGGATCGCGAAGGGTGGACGCGTCGACCGCGTTCGCCTCTTCAATCTCGCGCTCCGTCAAACGGCGCACGAACAGCGGCTGCTTGCGGAAAACGGCCTTGATCGCCTGTCCCGGCTCAATCGCGGAAACGTCCACTTCGGTCGAGCTGGCGGCCAGCACGTCCTTGGACGGGGCCATCTGGCTGATCAAGGGATAGAGAACCGAAAGGGCGCCGACGCCGCCAAAGCTGACCGCCGCGATCTCGATGAAGTCGCGGCGACGCACGCCACCTTCATCGCTATCCGCAACTGCGGGGTTGTCGATCGTCGCTTCTGCCATGCCTGGCCATCCCTGATCTGGCCGCCCGGCGGGATGCCGGGCAGGAAGGTTCGTTGTCGTCCGCACCGGGTATCACGCCGATACGGTCCGGAATCGCTGCGCACAGGGGAAGATCGCCCCCTGCAGGACCCGTCTTGGCGCGCCTCATAGACACGGCGCGCGAAATTTCCAACAGGGATTTTACCCCATTTCCGCATCTGCGAAGCCTGCACTTTCGGGCCATGTCGGTGCGGCAAGCGCCATCGCCTTGAACAGACGCCCCATCGCATCGGGCGCGGTAAGCCGTTCCAGACCCGCGATGACCGCCCCCGCCTGCCCCGGATTCGCACGGGCCAGCGCGGCCGCGCGATGCCCCATGCCCAGCGCCATCAGCACCGCGCCCTGCTCTGCCATGCCGTCCAACCGCGCGCCGCCGCGCCGCGCCGCATCGGCCAGCGCAGCGAAATCGACATGGCATGTCAGGTCGGCGGTGCCGGGGGCGGTAAACGGATCGTGATGACGATGTTTGGACAGGGCCTGAAACGTCGAACCGGGTTGCGGCGCAAGATAACCATAGTCGAACACGATCATCGCCCCGCCCTGCGCGACAATGCGGGCGGCAAGGTCGTGCATCACCGCGCTCGCCGCCGGGCAGGTTTCGACAATGCTATCGGGCGGCAGGTCCGCGAAACGCGCCGGAATTGCCGCGTCCATCGGTTTGTCGCCCGCAATGGGGACAAGGCTTTCGCCATCAAGCCCCACCATTCGTTCGCGCCAGCCATCGGGGGTGCGGACCAGTTGCCGCACCGGCAGCGCGTCGAAAAATTCGTTGGCGACGATCAGCAGCGGGCGGTCTTCGGGCAGGGTCGAGACATCGTTGTGGAACCGCGCCCCGGCCAGCAGGTCGCCCTGCTTTTCGCGCAAGGCGGGCGAGCCTTCGACGAAATGCACGTCCGGTACCGTTCCCGCCATGCCGAGCACTTTCAAGGCATCGCGCGCCAGTGTTCCGCGCCCCGGCCCCAGTTCGACATAGATCGCGTCGGCGGCACCGGAGCGCGCACGGATATCGGCCAGCCAGCCACCGACCACTTCGCCGAACATCTGACTGATCTCTGGTGCGGTGATGAAATCGCCCGCCGCGCCCAGCGGATCGCGGGTCGCGTAGTACCGCGCGTTCGCCTCTGCCATATATTGCGCCAGCGGGATCGGGCCCGTCAGGCGAATCAGCCTGCGGAAGTGGTCGGTCAGATCCTCTGGCGCCGACACCGTGGCTTCACGCGGGGTCGGCGGCGGGCCGCGATGCTTTCTGTCCGATAGCCGGACGGGTCAGCGCCCAGATCGCCACGCCAAGCCCGATCACGATCAGCGGAATCGTCAGCCACTGGCCCATCGAAAGCCCGGTTTCCCGCGCGAATTCGGCCAGCTGAGCATCGGGTTCGCGGAAAAATTCCACCGTGAAGCGCCCCGCCGCGATTCCCGCCGTGAACACACCGACCAACAGACCCGGGCGGTACCGCGCCCGCGTCATCCAGAACAACACCAGCATGATCACGATCATCAACGCGCCTTCCAGCGCCGCCTCGTAAAGCTGGCTGGGATGCCGGGCCAGCGGCCCCGCGCGCGGGAACACCATCGCCCACGGCACGTCGGTAGGGCGGCCCCAAAGCTCTCCATTCACGAAGTTCGCCAAACGCCCGAATAGCATGCCGAACGGCACGTTGACCGCGATATAGTCGCACACGCGGATAAAGTTCAGCTTGCCGCGCCAGCTGACCCAAGTGATGGCCAGCAGCACGCCCATCACGCCGCCGTGAAAGCTCATCCCCCCGTTCCACAGCGAGATCAGCGCGGTCGGATCGCTCCACAACTCGGGCTCGTAAAACGTGGCATAGCCGATGCGCCCGCCAAGGATCACGCCCAGCGTACACCAGAAGAACAGGTCCTCTGCATGACGCTGCGCCATCGGCGCGCCGGGTTGCTTGAGCATCCGCGACAAGTGCCAATAGGCCATAACGATGCCGGCCAGATAGGCCAGCGAGTAAAAGCGCAGAGTGAAGAAGCCGAGGTCGATCCCCGGGCGCAGGCCCAGGTTTTCCCAGTAAATCGGTTCACTGGCCGTGGCGGCAAGCAGGCTGAGCACGAAAGGTCCGGTTCCCATGAAAACGGTGCCGGGAAGGGTTCGCCCGGCGCAACGGGCGCGCTTTTGGCACAGCCGGGGAGCGGATAATAGGGGGCTTGCGCAGGATGGGGGCTGGCAATGCTCCGGTGCGATACGCATCTTGCAGTGGCCCGTCATGACGATAGAGCCGTAGCCGCCGGACCAAAGGAGTCGCCCGGCACAGGAAGGACCCCAATTGCGCAAAGTTCCCAACCAGCGTGCCGTGATCGACCGCCGCCGCCTTGCCGCGAAGATCGAGAAGATCGCGACCGCAGGCGACAAGCCCGACCGCAAGGCGATCGTCGCGGAGCTGAAAGAGTCCCTCGCCAAGGGCCGAGCCGAGATCGCGTCCCGGCTGGAGGCGGAGCCTTCCGCCGGTCACAAGGCCGCCAATGCGCAGGCTTTCCTGATCGACCAGCTGATCCGCGTGATCCACGATTACGTGATCGGGCATGTCTATCCGCTGGCCAACCGATCTTCCGGCGAACGCATCGCGATCCTTGCCGTCGGCGGCTATGGCCGAGCCGAAATGGCGCCGCAGTCCGATGTCGACATCGCCTTCATTACCCCGATCAGGAACACCGCGTGGTGCGAACAGGTGATCGAGGCGATGCTGTATCTGTTGTGGGATCTGGGCCTGAAGGTCGGCCATTCCAGCCGCAGCCTTGATGACATGGTCCGCATGGCAAAGCAGGACCTGACGATCCGAACGTCCCTGCTGGAAGCGCGCTATCTATGGGGCGATCAGGACCTGTACGATCAGGCGCGCGACCGGTTCTGGAACGATGTGGTCAAGGGGACCGAGCGCCAGTTCATCGCCGAAAAGCTGGAGGAACGCGACGCGCGGCACAAGCGAATGGGCGATTCGCGCTATGTCGTCGAACCCAACGTCAAAGAGGGCAAGGGCGGCCTGCGCGACCTTCAGACGCTGTACTGGATCGGCAAGTACATCCACCGCGTGCGCAGCGGGGCGGAGCTTGTCGAAGCGGGGCTGCTGACACAGGTCGAATACCGGTCCTTCCGCCGGGCCGAGAACTTCTTCTGGGCGGTGCGTTGCCACATGCACATGATCACCGGGCGCGAAGAAGATCGCCTGACTTTCGACCTGCAACGCGAAGTGGCCGACCGGATGAATTTCGTCGACCGCCCCGGCAAAAGCTCTGTCGAACGGTTCATGCGGTTCTACTTCCTGCAGGCCAAGCGCGTCGGGTCGCTGACCGGCGTGTTCCTGGCCCAGTTGGATGAGCAGTTCGCCAGCAAGTCGACCAACCTGCTGTCTCGCCTTCGCGGGCGCAAACGCACGCTGAAGGGGTTCGAGATCGCGGCGGGGCGGATCAACGTGCCCGACGACACCTTCTTTCAGAAAGACCCGGTGCGGCTGGTGGAAATCTTCACCCTCGCCAATCGCGAGGGGCTGGAGGTGCATCCCGAGGCGATGCGCAAGGCCGACCGCGATGCCGCGCTGATCGACCGGTCTGTGCGCAACGATCCCAGGGCGAACGCGCTGTTCTTGGACCTGTTGGCCAGCCACGACGATCCCGAACTGGCGCTGCGCTGGATGAACGAGGCGGGCGTATTCGGTCGCATCATGCCCGAGTTCGGCCGCGTCGTCGCGCAGATGCAGTTCGACATGTACCACCACTACACCGTCGACGAACACACGATCCGCGCCATCGGTAAACTGGCCAAGATCGAGGCGGGCGAAGTGGCTGAGTCGCACCCGATTTCCACCAAGCTGATCGCCAAGCTGAAGCACCGCCGCGCGCTCTATGTCGCAACGCTGATGCACGACATCGCCAAAGGGCGCGGCGGGGATCATTCGGTACTGGGCGCGGACCTTGCGAAAAGGGTCTGCCCTCGCCTCGGTATGAACGAGGAAGAGACCGAGCTGGTATCGTGGCTGGTGCGCAACCACCTGTTGATGAGCGCCACGGCCTTCAAGCGCGACTTGTCGGACCCCAAGACCATCGGCGATTTCGTCGAGGTAGTGCAATCGCTCGAACGGTTGCGGCAATTGCTGGTGCTGACCGTGGTCGACATCGGCGCGGTCGGGCCGGGGGTGTGGAACAGCTGGAAGGGGCAGCTTCTGGCAGACCTCTACTTCGCCAGCGAGGAACGCATCCGTCTGGGCCACAAGGGGCACGGGCGGGACGTGCGGATCGCGGCAAAGAAGGATGCGGTCATCGGCCTGATGGGCGACGAGGCCGGCCTGGTCGAGGATGTAGGCCAGACGTTCCACCCGTCGTACTGGATCGCCGAGCAGGAAGACGTCATCGCATCGAACCTGCGCCAGTTGAAGGCCAAGGGCGATGCGCCGCTGTCCATCGAAACGCAGTACCATGAAGATCGCGGCGCGACGCTGGTCACCGCCATCGGGGCCGACCACCCCGGCCTGTTCAGCCGCATCTGCGGCGCGATCCACCTTGCCGGTGCAAACATCATCGACGCCCGCATCCACACCACGCGGCGCGGCATCGCGGTCGACAACTTCCTGGTCCAGGACCCGCACGGTCGGCCCTTTCACGAAGATGCGCAGCTGACCCGGCTGGTCCGGGGTATCGAGGAAGCGCTGGCCAACAAGGTGAAGCTGGTCCCGCAACTGGCCGCCCGCCCCCTGACGCATCAGCGCAGCCATGCCTTCGAAGTCCGCCCGCGCGTCGAATTCGATAACGGGGCATCGAGCAAGTTCACGGTGATCGAGGTCAACGCCCGCGATCGTCCGGCCCTGCTGAACCGCCTGTCGCGCGCGCTGTTCGAGGCGAAGACGATCATCAACTCCGCCCACATCACCAACTATGGCGAACGCGCGGCGGATACGTTCTATGTGACGGATTTGCTGGGCGACAAGATCGTCAGCGAGAGCCGATTGAAGACGCTGGAGAAAAAGCTGCTGGAAGCGGTTCAGGCGACGGAAGAAGCGGCGGGGTAGCGGACAAAACTCCCTAAATCCCGTTATGTGAAGACAATCCAAGCCGCCGCCATGGGCACAAGCCGGCGGATGGGCCATGCCAATCGGGGCCGCCCTTGCCCGACCCGCTTACGGCGACAGTCCCTGTTCGCGCGACTGTTCGACACCTGAGTTGTAATCGGGTCGTGCCGTAACCATCTAGGATATAGCTACCAGTCGCAATCGACGGTCACCGCTCCCCCAATCGGGAGCCTTTTTCCTTCAGTTCCGCCTCTTAGTCGCAGCCGGGTCAATTCTGGCGCGCTGCACGCATGTTCGAAGGAATGACAGATGACACAGTTTGGCAAAATCAAGAGCTATGACAGCAGCATGGGCACAGGCTCGATTACCCCTGAAGCGGGCGGCGACGCGCTCCGTTTCAAGAAGGCGGACCTGCAACAGGAAGGCCAGGTGCCGAAGGTCGATCAGCGGTTCAGTTACGAAACCAGCGAAGTTGATGGCGGCAGGAAGAGTGCCGTGAACCTGCAGCACCAGCAGGGCTGACGCCGACAGCAGGGGCCGGGGCTAGTACCCCCGGCTCATGCCAAATCCCTCTCGCAAGGATTCATTGCCATGCCGATGAACAAGTTTCTCTTCGATCACCAACTCGCCGCGATGAAAGTCGACCGCTCAGGCTCGGCAGATGATCGCAAGGAAGCCATCGATCTGATGGGCGGGCGGGCGAAACGAATGGCAGAGTGGCGCAAGGCGAATGGCCTGTCCGATCTGGGCTGGCCTCATGACGAGCGCCCCGCCGATGACAAGGATGGATGATATGAACACCGTGCCAACCCCCAACCAGTCCGCGACCCGCGAATGGGAAAGCGAAGGCGGTTCGCTGCAAGCGCCCCCGCCAACGCCGCTACCCGATGGGGTTACCGCAGTCACTTCGGTGCACTACCACGTCGGACCATATACCTATTCGAGGCTTGAGGACGCCTTGGCGGAGCATGATCGCCAGTCCGGGAAGTAAGACCGTCACGGCCTGTTGCTATTATCGTCCTACCCCGCCGCCCGCAGGCGTTCGACCGCGCGGGCCTTGCCGATCAGCGGTAGCAGCGTCGCCATATCCGGCCCGTGGTCCATGCCCGTCAGCGCCAGCCGCAGCGGCAGGAACAGCGCCTTTCCCTTGCGCCCGGTCGCATCCTTCAGCGCGGCGGTCAGCGCCTTCCACGCATCCTCGCCCCAGTCCAGCGTTTCGGCGACATCCGCCGCCTGCCCGGCAAAGGCACGCTCTTCGTCCGACAGGTCCGGCCGGGGCACATCGCCCGCGATGACCTGCCACCATTCCTGCGCCTCGCTCGCCTTTTCAAGGTTCGGGCGGACGGCCAGCCATGCCGCCTCGTCCATGCCTTCGGGCAAGAGGCCGCGCACTTCGGCATAGTCCATCTGGTGCACGATCTGCGCATTCAGGCGCAGCAATTCGCCCTCGTCGAACCGCGCCGGCGCGCGTCCGAAAGTTGAAAGATCGAATCCATCGGCCAAAGCCTCGAGCGACGTTTCCGCCACCACCGGCTGCGAGGTGCCGATGCGTGCCAGCAGCGAGGTAATCGCCATCGCCTCCAGCCCCTGTTCGCGAAAGGCGTCGACGCCCAGCGACCCAAGCCGCTTCGACAGCTTGCCCTCGTTCCCGGTCAGCAGCGCCTCGTGCGCGAAGCGCGGCGGGGTTGCGCCAAGTGCCGTGAACATCTGCAACTGGACCGCGGTGTTCGAAACGTGGTCCTCCCCCCGCAGCACGTCGGTCACGCCCATCGCAATGTCGTCGACTGCGCTTGGCAGCATATAGAGCCACGACCCGTCGGCGCGGCGGATCACCGGATCGGACAGACGGTCGCCCTCGAACTTCTGGGGCCCGCGAATGCCGTCGTCCCACGCAATCGCCTCTTCCCGGTCGATCAGGAAGCGCCAGTGCGGGGCCACGCCCGCTTCGGCCTTGGCCGCATGGTCCGCTTCGGTCAGGCCCAGCGCCGCGCGGTCGTAAATCGGCGGCAGGCCCCGGCCCAGCAGGACCTTGCGCCGCAGATCCAGCTCTTGCGCGGTTTCGTAGCAGCGATAGACGCGTCCGGCGGCGCGCAGTTTCTCAAACGCCTCGTCGTAAAGCGCGAGGCGTTCCGACTGACGCTCCTCGCCATCGGGCGTCAGGCCCAGCCAATCAAGGTCGGCGCGAATCGCCTCGACATATTGCTCTTCTGAACGGGCCGCGTCGGTATCGTCGATGCGTAACATAAACCGCCCCCCGGCCTTGCGGGCCAGCAGGCAGTTGTGAAGCGCCGTGCGGATATTGCCGACATGCAGGCGGCCGGTCGGCGATGGAGCGAAGCGGGTAACGGTCATGCCCGCCCCTATAGCCTGCCCGCGCGGCGTGACCAGCGAGGATCGTGCAGCAGCCCGCGGGGCGCTTAAATGCTTAACAGTGGATTAATGGGGCTTGCTGAGTCGCATGCTGCGCAGCATAGTGGCGAAAAAGGGGCAGCCGGACACTGCCTGATAATAATGGACGGAAGGGATCGGATGGTTGGAACGGTGCAAGTCCGCTGGTGCCCCCATTGCAAGGCCTGGGGCCGGGCGAAACAGTTGGCGGCGGACCCGTCGCATGGCTGGGTGTCAGGGGGCGACGATGCGATGATCGCCTTTCACTACGTTCGCGAAGACTACTCTTGCAACGCCTGCGAAGCACCGTTTGCCAGAAGCCGCATCACATCCTGCCCGCCCGAACATATCTGGTCCGCGCGCAGCGCCTTGGCCCGCATCCGGTCGGAACCGAACAGCCGCCGCGCGATCCCGCTATGGTGGGAAGGCCATCCCGAACTGTCGGACTTTTCCGCGCCCTTTGCGAAGGGCAGTCAGGCAACCGCCTGACCGGCGTTACTGCGAGAACAACAGGACCGAGTGCCCGCCGCCTGACAGGCGCAGTCCGTTTTCGGGCGTTTTCTCCGCCTGCGTCGCGCTGTCGATAGCGCGGACCATATCGGCCAGCGGCGGCGGGAAGGTTGCCGCGCAGGGCAGAGGCTTGGGATTGATATCGATGGTGATCGCAGGGGTGCGTTCGGTGATCAGAGCAGGCGGGTCATATCTATATCGCCACGTGACCTGCTGGCAGTTTTCGAACTCGATCCGGTCCTGCCCGATATGGATCGCTACGCCGAAGGGCTGATCGAACGGCTCGCCATCGATCCCGGCCAGACGGTAATCGCCGCGAATGCTATCGGGCCAGGGATCTACCGGTTGGGGCATGCGCTGGCCGAATTCCTCGGCAGCACGCTCGCTCGCGCTCGCCATCGGATCGGGCGCTTCGGTCGTCTCTGCAACCGCCGGTTCGTCCGCATCGCCGCACGCGCCCAGCAAGGGCGCCAGTGCCAGCGAGGCAGCCCACACCCTCACGCCGAGCGGAACCGATGCGTAATCGGATAGCGCCGGTCGCGTCCGAAGTTGCGCGTGGTCAGCTTCACGCCGGGAGGGGCCTGCCGCCGCTTGTACTCGGCGACGTGGAGCAGGCGTTCGATGCGCACCACCACCTCTCGCTCGAATCCCTCTGCAACCAACTGGTCCACGCTCTTCTCATGCTCGACCAGGCCCATCAGGATACCGTCCAGCGTGTCGTAATCGGGCAGCGAATCGCTGTCCTTCTGATCAGGGCGCAGTTCGGCGCTGGGCGGTTTGTCGATGATGTTCTGCGGAATGACCGGCCCATCGGGGCCCAGCCCGATGCGGGGCTTGTGCGTATTGCGCCATTCCGAGGCGCGGAACACGGTCGTCTTGTACGCATCCTTCAGCGGGTTGTAGCCGCCCGACATGTCGCCATAGATCGTGGCATAGCCGACGCTCATCTCGCTCTTGTTGCCGGTGGTGACCAGCATCGGCCCGAACTTGTTGGACAGAGCCATCAGGGTCACGCCGCGAATGCGCGATTGCAGGTTCTCTTCGGTGATGTCGACGCTCATGTCGGCAAAGTCGTCGGCCAGCATTGCGTCGAAACCGGCGACCGCAGGCTGGATCGGAATGGTCGACAGTCGGCATCCGATCAGCCGCGCGCATTCCGCCGCGTCGTCGAGGCTTTCCTGACTGGTGAACCGGCTGGGCAGCATTACGCACCAAACCCGGTCCGGTCCCAGCGCATCGGCGGCGATGGCGGCGCAGATCGCGCTGTCGATCCCGCCCGACAGGCCCAGCACAACGCCGGGGAAGCCGTTTTTGTCGACATAATCGCGCAGGCCGACGACCATCGCGCAATAGATATCCTCCGGGTGGTCGGACAGGCGATGCAGCGCGCCCGGCACGCAGGACCACCCATCGCGGCCCTTGACCCATCGGGTCGTGACTTCCGCCTCTTCCCAATCGGGCAATTGCGCGGCCAGCGTGCCGTCGCCATTGATGACGAAGCTGGCCCCGTCGAAGGCCAGTTCGTCCTGACCGCCCACGCGGTTGACGTAGGCCATCGGCACGCCGGTATCGATCGCGCGGCGTTTCGCCACGCCGTCGATGCGCAGCACGTCCTTGTCGATTTCATACGGACTGCCGTTGACGCAGACGAAGATCTGCGCGCCCTGTTCGGCCAGATGACGGCAGACCGATGGATGCCAGATATCCTCGCAAATCGGCAGGCCCAGCATGACCCCACGAAACAGGACCGGATCGGGCAGATCGCCCGGCGTGAACAGGCGCGCCTCGTCAAACGTGCCGTAGTTCGGCAGTTCGTACTTGAACCGCGTGGCGATGATCTTGCCGCCATCGAGCAGCGCGACCCCGTTGTGCAGCGCGCCGTCGCGGACGAAAACGCTGCCCACCAGCATCGCGGGACCGGACTTGGCGGTGGCGGCAGCCAGCTTTTCCAGCTCTCTCGTCGCGCGTTCGATCAGCGCGGGGCGCAGGACCAGATCTTCGGGCGGATAGCCGATCAGGTTCATCTCTGGAAAGACGACAAGATCGCTTTCCATCTTCGCCGCCCGGTCGCGCGCGGCCAGCATGGCCTCTGCATTGGCGGCGATGTCGCCAACCACCTGGTTGCACTGGACAAGCGTGATGGCGAGCGTTTCGGTCATTCAGGCTCCGGAAGGTCGCGAAGGGTGCGGCGCGGGATCTAAACTGTCCAGCTATTGCCCCCGCCCTGCGAACGCAAGAGCGTGCTGGGATCAGGCCGGCTTGTCGCTTGCGTTCTGCGACGGGCGGTTGGCCATCATCTGGGTCATCCGCTGCTGCAACGGCTGCGCGATGGTCTGGTGCAGGTGATCCAGCACGATCCTGCTCAGCGGATGGCGGAATTCGATGCCGATGAAGGCCCCGTTGCACCAGCGGACGCCGATTATCATCGGGCCGACATCCTCCAGCGTCATATGGAACACCGCGCCGACTTCGCACTTCATCCCGTGATCACGGATGCGGCAGCCGGTTTCGGAAAATTCGACCACGGACACGACCCGCCCGACATAGGGCCCGGACTGAATCTGCCCGAACGCCATGCCCCGCCAGCGTTCCTGCGAACGCCCGTCCAGCGGCGAAAGTCGCTTGTATGCCACTGCCGTATTGCCCCCAACGATGTCCCTCGGCGCGCCTGATATATCTTTAGTCCGCACCTGCCCACGGTTTTCGCAATTGCAGAAGAAGTTCACATGATTTGTCACAGGCAATGGCCTACCCTCGACATAAGTCGTACTGGCAGGCGGGGCCGCGCAGGCATACCTTTGCCACAGCAATGGACGACACACCGGAATCCAACGAGGTCGCGGATTTCCTGCGACGCCATCCCCCGTTCTCAGGGCTGTCTGTGGACGAGTTGCGGGCGCTGATCCGCGCGCTGGAGATCCGGTATTACCGCCGGGGATCGCGGATCGCATCTGCCGGAGAGGCGAACGCGTGGTTCTCGGTCGTGCGATCCGGCGCGGTGGAGCTGCGGCTGGGCGGCAGCGACCTGAATGCGCGGCTGGGCGAAGGGGGATGCTTCGGCTACCCATCGCTGCTCCGGGGCGGCCACACACAGAACGAGGTGACGGCGCTGGAAGACGCGCTGGTCTATCGCATCGCCAAACCCGCCTTCATGGCGCTGATCGACGCGCATCCCGATTTCCGCGCCTTCTTCGAAACCGACGAGGCCGCGCGATTGCGCCGCGCCGTCGCCTCGCTGCGACCGCGGGGCGACAATGGCGACGAACTGCTGGGCGCGCATGCCGCGATTCTGTCGCTGGTGCGGCGGCAGGAACTGGTCCACGGCACGCCCGATATGGCGGTGGGCGATGCGGCGCGGCTGATGGCGGATCGCGATGTATCCACCCTGCCGGTCTGCGAAGGATCGCGGCTGGTCGGGATCATCACCGACAAGGACTTGCGCCGCCGCGTGCTGGGCGCGAGACTGGACCTGTCCACCCCGCTGACGCAGGTGATGACGGCGAACCCTGTGACGGTCGTGGCCGAAACGCCGATCCTGACCGCGCTGATCACGATGGCAGAGCGGCACATCCACCACCTGCCGGTAACCGACGCAAGCGGCACGGTCGTCGCGGTCGTATCCTCGAACGACATCCTGTCGCAGCTGGGGTCGAACGCGCTGCATATTGCCAAGGCGGTCATCGCGGCCGACGATCCCGTCGCGGTGGCGCAAGCGACCGGCCAATTGCCGCAGGCGCTGGGCGGGCTGATCGGCGCAGGCGTCGATGCCGATCACGTCTCGCGCTATGTCTCGACTATCGGTGAGGGCGCGCATCGCCGCTTGCTGCAACTGGGCGAGGCAAAGCTCGGCCCGCCGCCGGTGGCCTATGCGCTGGTCTGTTTCGGATCGCTGGCGCGGGCAGAGCAGGCGCTGGGATCGGATCAGGACAACGGGTTCGTCTTCGCGCCCGACTACGATCCCGAAAGGCACGATGGCTATTTCGCCGAACTGGCGCGGTTTCTCTGCGATGGGCTGAATGCCGCCGGATACCGATACTGCCCCGGCAACATCATGGCGACCAACCCGGCCTATCGCCGCACGGCAGAGCAGTGGCTGGCGATCTTCAAGGGCTGGATCGACAGCCCCGATCCGCAAGCCGTTCTGGAAAGCACGATCTTTTTCGACATGCGCGCGCTGGCGGGCGATGCCGCCTTGGTAGAGGGCTTGCGCCGGGGCGTCTTTGCCGCCGCTGCCAGCAACCGCATCTTCCTGTCCTTCATCGCCCGCACCGCCGCCGCCACGCAGGTGCCATTGGGCTTTTTCCGCAACTTCCTGTTGCAGGACGATGCGGTGGAAGGCCGCGTTCTCGA
The DNA here is from genome assembly GCF_001028705.1 of Croceicoccus naphthovorans. Classification (NCBI taxonomy): domain Bacteria; kingdom Pseudomonadati; phylum Pseudomonadota; class Alphaproteobacteria; order Sphingomonadales; family Erythrobacteraceae; genus Croceicoccus; species Croceicoccus naphthovorans. The sequence continues at coordinate 2,861,866 of NZ_CP011770.1, forward strand.
CCTTAAGAAACAGGCCATCGCCGCGATCGTCGACATCGCCCGTACCCATGCGCTGGTCCGCGAATTGCAGGCGACCAACACTGCGGAACGCCTGCGCGCGGCGGCAGCGGCGGGCAGCATCAGCGACGAATCGGCCAGCGACCTGATCGCCTGTTTCGAATTCGTGCGCGACGTGCGCTTTCGCCATCAGGCAGAGCAGATCGACCGGGGCGACCCGCCGTCGAACAAGCTGGACCCCGCCACGCTGTCGCGGTTCGACCGCGAGCATTTGCGCGACGCCTTTCGCCTGATCCGCGATCAGCTGGATAAGCTGCGCGGCCAGTTCGCGGGCGGCGTGGCATGATGGTTCAGCCGTTCGCAGCTTGGCGCTTTGCCCGCCGTTTCGAAGCCGCCCGCCGCGCCGCACCGCCGGGGCCGCTTCGCGATTTCTACGAGGCGGGGCACCCGGCGCTGGACACGCCGGTAGATGCGGTGCCGATGGTGGCGCTCGACCTCGAAACCGACGGGCTGGATTTTGGTACTAGCGCCATTTTGGAGGCGGGCCTGATCGAGATGGCGCACGACCGGATTTTCGCCGGTACGGGTCGCCGCATCCGCATTCGCCCGACAGAGGCGCTGTCGGAAAAGAGCGTCGTCATCCACACCATTACCGACGATGCGCTGGCAGACGCGCCGGACGAGGAAGAAGCGCTGGCCCGCCTGCTGCCGCACCTGTCGGGCAAGGCTTTGGTCGCGCACTTTGCAGAGATCGAGGAAGGCTTCCTGAACGCCGCCTGCCGCCGCGTCTGGGGTGCGCCCTTCGTCGCGCCATTCGTCTGCACGATGGCGCTCGAAACCCGTTGGTTTCCGCGCACCCGGGCCGCCGACGGATTGCGGCTGGCCAAGCTGCGCGCGCAATACGGTTTGCCGTCGTACCGGGGCCACGACGGGCTGGTCGATGCGATGGCCTGCGGCGAGTTGCTGATCGCGCAACTCGCCGCGCGCGGCGGCACGCCGTCGCTGGGCGGAGTCATGCGGCGCTAGCGCCAAGTCACTGGAAACGGGCGATAAACTCGCAAAATCCTGCTCCTATGCACCCTACGACTAATGTCGCGCGTGTGCGCCCTGTCGTCGCAGGTTAACGTTCGAAGGCTCGCAATTCGCTTGCGAGACGCGAAAACCACAGGAGGGGAGGACAGCCATGTCCGAACAAGATCCCGATACGTCCGCCGCGGCGGGGGCGTACTGGAAAGAAAACATCCGCCTGCTCGTCACCCTGATGGCCATCTGGTTCATCGTATCGTTCGGCTTCGGCATCCTGCTGCGCCCGTTTCTTGACCAGTTCATGCTGGGCGGATTTCCGCTGGGCTTCTGGTTCGCGCAACAGGGTTCGATCTACGTCTTCATCGTGCTGATTTTCTATTACGCGTGGAAGATGAAGAAGATCGAACGCAAGTACGATCTCGACGACTGAGGGAGGGGCAGATGTCTACGCAAGCTCTTATCTATCTCTTCGTCGGCGTCAGCTTCGCGCTGTACATCGGCATCGCCATCTGGACGCGGGCCGGTTCGACGAAGGAATTCTACGTGGCCGGTGGCGGTGTCCATCCGGTCGTCAACGGCATGGCAACGGCGGCGGACTGGATGAGCGCCGCCTCGTTCATTTCCATGGCCGGCCTCATCGCCTTCATGGGCTATGACGGTTCGGTCTACCTGATGGGCTGGACCGGCGGGTACGTGATGCTCGCCCTTCTGCTTGCGCCATACCTGCGCAAGTTCGGCCAGTTCACGGTGCCCGACTTCATCGGCACGCGGTACTATTCAAAGGTCGCGCGCACGGTGGCGGTGATCTGCCTGATCTTCATCAGCTTCACCTATATCGCCGGGCAGATGCGCGGCGTGGGTATCGTCTTCAGCCGGTTCCTTGATGTCGACGTCAACATGGGCGTCATCATCGGGATGTGCATCGTGTTCTTTTACGCCGTTCTGGGCGGGATGAAGGGCATCACCTATACGCAGGTGGCACAATACTGCGTGCTGATCTTCGCCTACATGGTTCCGGCCTTCTTCATCTCGATGCTGGTAACAGGCAACCCGATCCCGCAAATCGGCCTTGGCTCCACCGTCAACGACGGGTCGGGGATGTACGTGCTCCAGAAGCTGGACGAATCGCTTCAGATGATGGGTTTCGGCCCATACACCGACGGTTCGAAGTCGATGATCGACGTGTTCTGCATCACCGCAGCCCTGATGATCGGCACGGCAGGCCTGCCGCACGTCATCGTTCGCTTTTTCACCGTTCCCAAGGCTTCGGACGCGCGCCGTTCGGCTGGCTGGGCGCTGATCTTCATCGCGCTGCTCTACACCACGGCCCCCGCGGTCGCGGCGTTCGCCCGCCTGAACTTCAACGACACGGTCAACCAGACGGCTTATTCCGAAGCTCCGGGCTGGTTCAAGAACTGGGAGCGGAACAACCTCATCGCCTTTCAGGACAAGAACGGCGACGGCGTGATGCAGGTCGCTTCGGGGGATGCCTTTGCCGGCGCGCCCGAATTTACCGAAGGCACCGGCCCCAGCGGTGAGCGTCTGCTTACCAACGAACCGAACGCCGACAGCGCGAACGAGGTCTATGTCGACCGCGACATCATGGTCCTTGCCAATCCGGAAATCGCCAACCTGCCGGGCTGGGTCATCGCCCTTGTCGCGGCGGGCGGTCTTGCCGCGGCGCTCTCCACCGCTGCGGGTCTGTTGCTCGTCATCTCCACGGCGGTTGCGCACGATCTGCTGAAGTCCACCTTCAAACCGGACATTTCGGAAAAGGGTGAGCTTCTGGCGGCGCGCGTCGCGGCAACGGCTGCGATCGTGGTGGCCGGCATCCTTGGCATCTATCCCCCGGGATGGGTGGCGCAAGTCGTGGCCTTTGCGTTCGGTCTGGCGGCAGCATCGCTGTTCCCGGCGATCTTCATGGGCATCTTCTCCAAGAAGATGAACAAGGAAGGCGCGATTGCGGGCATGGTCACCGGTCTGGCGTTCACGTTCCTCTACATCGCTTACTTCAAGCTGTGGAACCCGGATGCGAACGTTGCCGAAAATTGGCTGCTGGGCATTTCGCCCGAAGGTATCGGGGTGATCGGCATGGTCCTGAACTTCGTCGTCGCCATCGTGGTCATGAAGATGACCGCACCGGCACCGGCGGAAATCGGACGGCTGGTCGAATCGATCCGCGTGCCGCGCGGCGCAACCGGGGCGCACGCCCACTAAGGGGCGCGCACCCGGACCAACTCCCCCCTCCTGGGGGTCCCTCGGATGGGGGGCGTCGGATGACCGTCGCCCCCCATCTTCGTTGCGGGTGGACGGGCGCAGCAAGGGGCTTTTGCTTTCGCCCGCAATTCGCCTAACGTCAGACTGGTAGAGGGGGGACACGCTTGAGCGCCATGTCGATGATCGTCGTGCCACTCGTCGCGCTGCTCTATGCCGCGCTGCTGTTCCTCGTCGCCCACCTCGGCAATCGAGAGAGCTTTGCCGATCTTGCGGAGCGGCATAAACGCACGATCTTCGGCCTCAGCCTTGCGGTCTATTGCACCAGCTGGACGTTCTATGGCGCGGTAGAGACCGCCGCATCAGGCGGTTGGCAATTCGTGCCGATCTACCTTGGCCCCATTATCCTGTTCGTCGTTTTCGGCAAATTTATCGCCCGCGTGCTGCAACAGGGAAAGGCGCAGCATTCGACATCCATCGCGGACTTCCTGTCGGCCCGCTACGGCAAGAGCGCGTGGATCGCCGCCTCTGTCACTTTGATCGCTCTATTCGGGGCGCTGCCCTACATGGCGCTGCAACTGCTGTCGGTCAGCCAGACGATGATGGCGCTGGTGCCCGACCTGTCGAACGCCATTCCGGCAGAGGAAGTGACAATGACCGTCGCGGCCGCGATGGCGGCCTTTGCCATGCTGTTCGGCACCGGGCGCATCGACCTGACGCAGCACAACCGCGGCCTTGTCATCGCCATCGCGTTCGAGGCGGTAGTAAAGCTGATCGCGCTGGTCGCTGTCGCAGCGTTTGCGGTGACGCTGCTTATGGTCGACCTGCCGCGCGGAGAGACTTTGCGCCGGCTCGATGCCAGCTTTTCTGTCGGGCAGTTCGATGCACGGTTCGCGGTGATGACCTTTCTGGCCGCGATGGCGATCCTGTGCCTGCCACGCCAGTTCCACGTGCTGGTGGTGGAAGCGCGGGAGAACAAGCTGAAAGGCACGGGCCGCTGGCTTTTCCCCCTCTATCTCTTGATCGTCACGCTATGCATCGTGCCGGTGATGATCGCGGGGCAGGCGCTGATCCCGCAGGTGCCCGCCGCGATCCACATGCTGCAACTGCCCGCTGCGTTCGGGGCGGACTGGCTGGCGATGCTGGCCTTCCTTGGCGGGTTCTCG